>CASDQQ010000022.1 GCA_949282945.1 uncultured Eubacteriales bacterium | reverse complement strand
GCCGAGGAAATTAAGAAGATACATATTTAATATAACACCAGTTTATTCTGAGCATTTTTCCTGCAAAGGAGAAAAATGCCTCCAGTCTGTCTGAAGTTGACTTGAAAGGATTATTTTAAATGGGAAAATGAAAACAGTTCTGTTGAATATTTTGACAAGTATTTATTTAATAGAACTGTTCCGGATTTTGTGTAAACTCAAAAAACCTGATACATAAGTTACAAGAAGGCAGAACTTATTTATACTGTTCTGCCTTTACCTGCATTATATAAACTGACGAATATCTGAGTTTTCATAAAATGATGAAGGTTTTTATCTCGAAAGACAGGATATTATTCTTGAGCATTTTGACAGCATGCTATTTGTACTGTCTTTTCGGACTTTGCTTTATCTCTGTGCAGGTCAGAGTTTTTGTTAATGATTTTAACAATTTACTACGGGAGGTTATTAGAATATGAAAACATATCGTGCCGGTATCGATATCGGCTCAACTACCGTCAAGTTAGTTATAATGGATGAAAATAATGAAATACTGTACGGGAAATATATACGCCATCAGGCAAATACACAGGGCTCGTTGGCTGAACTTTTAAAAGATGCCAGGGAGGCGGCCGGAGAATGTAAGCTGTGTGTAAAGATTACAGGATCCGGGGCCATTAATCTCGCAAAATCACTGGGGGTTGAGTTTGTTCAAGAGGTAGTAGCGGTTGCCACCGCGCTGCAAACGACATCTCCTGGCGTAGACGTGGCTATTGAACTGGGAGGGGAAGACGCCAAGATCATTTACTTTACAGGCGGTCTTGAAGAGCGCATGAACGGTGTTTGCGCAGGCGGCACCGGTTCCTTTATAGACCAGATGGCAGCTCTTTTGCAGACTGATGCCAGGGGTCTTAACAAAGCCGCGGAAAATTATAAAGAAATCTATCCTATTGCCGCCAGGTGCGGTGTATTTGCTAAAACTGATATTCAGCCGCTTATCAATGACGGAGCGACTAAAGCAGACATTGCCGCTTCTATTTTTCAAGCGGTAGTCAACCAAACTATTTCAGGACTTGCCTGCGGGAAACCTATCCGGGGTCGTGTAGCTTTTCTTGGAGGTCCCCTCCACTTTTTACCTGAACTTAAAAAGGCATTTATTCGTACCTTGAAACTTACTCCGGATAATATAGTTGATCCTGAAAATTCACATTTGTTTGCCGCTATGGGAGCTGCGTTCGAAGCGGGGGATGTTGGTGCTGTAAATATTTCGGATTTGATTTCAAAACTTGAAAGAGGGGTTTCTGTTTCTTTTGAAATGCCTCGTCTTGAGCCGTTATTTGAAAATGAAAACGAATATAAAGAATTTTGTGACCGCCATGAAAAGGAAACAATAAAAAAGAAGGATCTGCGCGAATATGAGGGGGACTGCTTCCTTGGCATTGACGCGGGTTCTACGACTACAAAGCTGGCTCTTATAGATAACGAAGGACAGCTGCTGTTTTCTTATTATGCAAATAATCAGGAAAATCCGATAGAAACTGCAAAAAAAGCTGTCAGAGAAATGCAAAAAAATTTACCCGAAAGCGCGAAAATTGTCAGATCCTGTTCTACAGGTTACGGTGAAGATCTCCTTAAATCCGCGTTTTTTCTTGATGAAGGGGAGGTAGAAACTATAGCCCATTGTACAGCGGCGTCTTTCTTTGATCCAAAAGTGGACTGTGTGTTGGATATTGGCGGACAGGATATGAAATTCATAAAGCTGAAAAACGGAGCGGTCGATTCCATTATGTTAAATGAGGCGTGTTCATCGGGCTGTGGTTCATTTATTGAAAATTTTGCGAATTCATTAGGATATTCCGCGGCGGACTTTGCAAAGACGGCGCTGTTTGCAAAGCATCCAGTGGATTTGGGAACCCGCTGTACTGTTTTTATGAATTCCAATGTTAAGCAAGCTCAAAAAGAAGGCGCGGATATTTCCGACATTTCTTCCGGACTTGTGTATTCGGTAATTAAAAACGCCCTCTTTAAGGTGATTAAGTTGGCAAGTATAAAAGACCTTGGGAAAAATATTGTGGTACAGGGAGGCACCTTCTATAATAAAGCGGTTCTTCGCGCTTTTGAAAAAATTGCCGGTACGGAAGCTGTCTGCCCGGATATATCTGGTCTTATGGGCGCTTTTGGCGCAGCTTTGATAGCTCGCGCCAATTACCATGGGCAGCCTACGACAATGCTGCCTCTAAAGGACATACTTTCTCTTACATATACATCAACGAGCCGCCGGTGCGGAGGATGTCAAAATAATTGTATGCTGACGGTCAATAAGTTTCCGGGAGACCGCACACACATTACGGGTAACCGTTGTGAAAAGGGACTTGGCGGTGGAGCATTAACAGATAAAGCCCCTAACTTGTTTGATTATAAACGGAAACGTATTTTCGGTTACGAAGCGCTTGAACAAAAGGATGCCCCAAGAGGAGTTATCGGAATACCCAGAGTATTGAATATCTATGAAAATTATCCTTTTTGGGCCACTTTTTTTAAGAAACTTGGTTTCTGTACGGTTTTATCCCCATTTTCGACCCGCAAAATCTATGAGCTTGGAATGGAAAGCATTCCCTCTGAATCAGAGTGCTATCCTGCAAAGCTCGCCCACGGACATGTACAGTGGCTTATAAATCATGGAATCAAAATGATTTTTCATCCCTGCGTGTTTTATGAACATCAGGAAAATCCAAACGCGCAAAATCACTTTAATTGCCCTATTGTAGTATCCTATCCCGAAAACCTCAAAAATAATGTGGAGGAGGTTGCCGACGGCACAGTAAAATATATTCGACCTTTTATTGCTTTTACAAATGAAAAGACCGTGACCAAACGTCTGGCAAAACTGTGTAAAGAGGAATGGAACATTCCAGAAAAAGAATCGCGCACAGCCGCACATGCTGCATGGGAGGAGCAACAGAAAGCCAAATCAGATATCCGCGAGGAGGGTAAAAAAGTTCTCGCGAGCATGGAACAGGAAGGCAAACACGGTATTGTCCTTGCGGGAAGGCCATATCATATCGATCCGGAGATAAATCACGGCATACCTGAACTGATTGCTTCTTACGGACTGACCGTATTTACGGAAGACAGTTTACCTATTGAAAATAATTCGGAGCGTTGTCTCCGGGTAGTAGATCAGTGGGTTTATCATTCCAGATTATATTCGGCCGCAGAGTTTGTCAGAACGCGGAACGATCTGGATCTTATTCAGTTAAATTCCTTTGGATGTGGTCTTGACGCTGTTACGACCGACCAGGTAAATGAAATACTGGAGGACAGTAATAAACTTTACACACTTCTTAAAATTGATGAGGTCAATAATCTTGGAGCTGTGCGTATCCGTATACGAAGTCTTATAGCGGCTATACGTATGAGGAAAAAAGAAAATATCAAAGCCGATCCTAAGCCTATTGATTATCGACGTACAGAATATAGTTCTCTTATGAATGAACAGGGCTACACCATAATTGCTCCGCAGATGAGTTCAATTCATTTTAATATATTGGAGCCCGTTTTTAAAAAGCATGGATATAATGTAGCCATACTTGATAATGATAACCGAACTGCCATTAATACAGGCCTTAAATATGTAAATAATGATGCTTGCTATCCGTCTATCACAGTAGTAGGACAGATTATGGAAGCTGTTCTTTCCGGAAGGTTTGACACAGACCGTCTTGCCATTATGATGACTCAAACCGGCGGCTGCTGCAGGGCCAGCAACTATGTAGGCTTTATACGCAGGGCATTGGATAAAGCGGGGCTATCCCATATTCCGGTTATTTCTCTAAATGCAAATGGAATGGAAAAAAATACTGGGTTTAAATGGTCGGCGGGGTTTTTGATAGACGCTGCTCACGCGCTTGTTTACGGAGATCTGTTTATGCGGTGTCTGTACAGAGTGCGTCCCTATGAAAAGAAACCGGGTTCGGCAAATGCTCTCCATGAAAAGTGGAAGAATATATGTATAGACTCGCTTATAAATAAACAGAGCCCATATAAATACAGAGATGTATGTAAAGGTATTGTGGAGGCTTTTGACAATTTTCCGATCGACGATAACATAAAAAAAACCCGGGTAGGTATTGTCGGAGAAATATTGGTTAAATATATGCCTCTTGCAAATAATCATTTAGTGGATTTGCTCGAAAGGGAAGGCGCAGAGGCTGTAGTATCAGACATAATGGATTTTTTTAATTATAGTATATTTAACGGTCAGTACAAACATGAGTTCCTTGGGGCCAAAACATCGGCGGCAATCATATCAAATGCGGGAATTAAAGCGATTAAGGCAATAAGGCAGCCTGCTATTGACGCTTTGGAAAAAAGCAAAAGGTTTGAGGCGCCTATGCCTATTGAAAAAATAGCAGAAATGACAAAACCTTTTTTGTCTCTCGGAAACCAATACGGTGAAGGATGGTTTTTGACCGGCGAAATGATAGAGCTTTTAACAGGCGGCGTACCCAATATAGTTTGTATCCAGCCGTTTGCCTGCCTGCCGAATCATGTGGTAGGAAAAGGCGTGATAAAAGCTTTGAAAAAAGTATATCCATGGGCGAATATAGCGGCTGTGGATTATGATTCCGGAGCAAGTGAAGTAAACCAACTCAATCGTATAAAACTTATGTTGTCCGCGGCCAGAAAAACAATTCCGGCAAATTAGGGCGAAAGGAATATAAAAAACCGGAACGAGTTAACTCGTTCCGGTCTGGTGCACCATCAGGGACTCGAACCCGGGGCCCACTGATTAAGAGTCAGTTGCTCTACCATCTGAGCTAATGGTGCATTTTTATTCGCCCGTAAGCGACATTTAAGATTATAATTACCTGCCTATCCTTTGTCAAGAACTTTTTTCTCTTTTGTAACCAAAACACAGATGCTTCAATACAAATAGTAAGTAGAGACCTTGATAATATATGGAATGAAAAGAAAATATGGACGCATTTTTTACACTGTTGGTTACAGCGATCCTGAGCGAAGGAATATGGGAGATATTAAAAAAGCTTATACCTGGAAAAGTAAAAGAATCTCTGAAAAACTATATAAATCTAATCGGCTCGCTAGCTATAGGCATATTGATCGCCTTTATAACCGACGTTAATATTTTTTCAATGTTAAATATTGATTTTAACTGGCATGCAGTCGGCGTAATACTGACTGGAATATTGATAAGCCGGGGAAGCAATTATATGCACGATATAATAAAAAAGCTGAATCTGGATGAATTTGAGGAAAAATAAAAATTATCGGGATTTTTTCCAGAAGGAAAATATCCCGATAATAATTTGATATTTGTCTGATTTTAATGTACAATATCAACATATGAGTTTAATTTATGGGGGATATTTTTATGGGATGTTTGGGAAATCTGATCTGGTTTATTTTCGGAGGATTCGCTCAGGGGATAAGCTGGATTTTAGCAGGTGTTTTGTGGTGTGTTACCATAGTCGGCATTCCTGTGGGAGTTCAGTGCTTTAAATTGGCAGGACTTGCCTTTTTTCCTTTTGGGAAAGAGGTCGAATACGGCGGTGGAGCGGTCAGTCTTATTTTAAATATTATATGGATGCTGCTCAGCGGGATTATATTAGCTCTTGAATCTGTAATATTGGGCGCGGTATTCTGCATAACTATAATAGGAATACCTTTTGGAAAACAATGCTTTAAACTGGCCAAGTTAGCGCTAATGCCGTTTGGGGCGAGCGTAGTTAAACATTGAGTAAAATGACAAATTTTAATTAAACAGCGGGGCAAAAATATATGGACATAAAGACTATAATGAACAAAAGCATATTTAATAAAGATGGATTTGAAATACCTTACAGGGTTTATCTTCCTGAAAAGATAACCGAAGACTGCCATTTTATACTTTATCTTCACGGAGCAGGAGAAAGGGGAAGCGATAATACAAAACATATAGAGAATAACAAACAGTTTATTGAAAGATATTTTTCGGAAAAATATGATGAAAAAAAACCGTCCGTCATCATCGCGCCTCAGTGTCCTGAACATTATCCGGACGGAAGAGAAGGAAAATGGGTGGATAAAGACTGGGGGACAGGGTCATATACCGGCATAAAAGAAGAAACACTGGGAATTAATGCGGTTATTTCTCTGTGTAATTATTATATAAATAAGTATAGTATAAAGAAAGAAAATCTTATTGTAACCGGAATATCTATGGGCGGTTTCGGAACATGGGACATAATAACAAGATATCCGGGAATGTTCAAAACTGCGGTGCCTGTCTGCGGCGGCGGAAGTATTACGGAAGCTTATAAAGCTGAGGGAACAAGAATATGGACATTTCACGGTGACGCAGACGATACTGTTCCTGTGAGCGCTACAAGAGATATGGTGAATGCCTTAAAAAATGCAGGCATAGATATAAGATATACTGAGTATAAAGGTGTGAATCACGGGAGTTGGGATCCTGCTTATAAGGAACCGGAGCTGTTCCAATGGATATTTGACTTTTAACAGGCACCTATATATACTAAAGGTTGGATTTTTGAGGAGAGGAGGGAGACTGTTTATGGCGGAAAAGGAAAAAAGGCGCAGAGGCGACAGAAAAGAAGCTACAAGAGTAAGAGAAATTGATCCGTATACCAAGATCGTACCGTATATAATGCAGACGAGGGATGCGTCAAGCGTTTATTTTAAAGAAACCATCGACGCTACCAATCTGGTTAGATTTGTAGAAGAGCATGAAAAGAAATATTCCTATTTTAATGTTTTTCTTGCAGCGCTTGTAAGGACTTTGGCTCTTAGACCCCATTTGAACAGATTTGTTCAGGGGCACAGGCACTATCAGAGAAAGAAGATCGTGCTTAGTTTTGTGGCCAAAAAAAAGTTTACAGAGGAAGCTGTTGAAACAAACGTAAAACTCAGCTACGACAGGTACGCTACATTGGATGATGTAACCGAAAAAATGAACGGCGGAATAAGCGTTGCAAAGGATGAATCTCATGACGATACTATAGATTTGCTTTCCACTTTAGGTAAAATGCCAAGATTTATGCTCCGTATATTTATAAGAGTTATTAACTGGCTTGACTATCACGGATGGTATCCAAAAGTTCTTTATGATTTTGACCCGTGTATGTGCAGCGCGTTTATAACCAATTTGGGAAGCATAGGTCTTGAGACTGTACCGTTCCATCATTTATATGACAGAGGAACATGTTCTATTTTTGTTGTTTTGGGAAAAATACATAAAGGACTCATAAATGTTGACGGACAAGGACTTGTTGAGAGAGACGTCGTTGAAATTGCAGTAACTCTTGACGAAAGAATAAGCAACGGATTTTATTACATTAAAGCTATTGAACTGCTGAAAAGCTTGATCGAAAATCCGGAAAAATTATTGGAAAAACCACAGGAGGTACCAGATGATATTTGAAAACAGCAGGATTATCAAGGCTGCTCCCGATAATATGAATTACGAGCGTCCTTGGCTGAAGTTCTACGGAGATAATACATTTCCCAATTTGCAGTATCCTGACAAAACTCTTTACGAAATGCTCAAAGACAGCGCCGAAACATGCCCTGACGCGACGGCTATCGAATTTATGGGCACTCAGGTAAAATATAAGAATCTTCTTGAATATGTCGACATATGCGCTAAAGGATTGAAAGAAATAGGCTTTAAAAGCGGAGATATATTTACGGTCTGCTTACCTAACGTTCCACATGCTATTATTATTTTTTATGCTATTAACAAGGTGGGCGGAATCGCTAATATGATACATCCGATTTCTGCGCCTAAGGAAATCCAGTACGCTATGGATCTGACGGAAAGTAAATATATTATAACTACTGATTTCCTTTACAAAAGTGTAAAAGCAGTAAGAGATGAGATAGGCATAAAGAAGATTGTCATATGTAAAATGGGGGATTATCTCAGCACTCTTTTAAGTTTAGGATTTTGGGCTACTTCAGGAAGAAAAATACCTAAGATAGAGTATGAAAACGATCCTGTACTTGTAAAGTGGCAGGACATGATGGCAGCGGGAAAGGAATCAAATGAAGAAATTAAGGTTTCCAAGAAGGTCAACGACGGAGCGGTAATACTTTACAGCGGCGGAACCACTGGAAAACAAAAAGGAATATTGCTTTCCAACATGAATTTTAACGCTCTGGCTCTTCAGACGGCGTCTCATCAGGAAGAAAAGATCGAAGGGGATAAGATGATGTGCATAATGCCTCTTTTCCATGGATTTGGTTTGGGTATATGCATGCATACGCCTATTGTTGCCGCGGCGACGATAATTCTTGTACCTAAATTCAGCGCGGAAGAGTTTGCAAAGGTCTTTGCAAAACATAAACCTCAATTTATGGCAGGAGTCCCCACCCTTTATGAAGCTCTTTTAAGAAGTGAAATAATGCAGAAAGCTGATTTTTCATGTCTTAAGGGAGCGTTTGCGGGAGGCGATGCTCTTCCGGAGGATGTAAAACGGAGATTTGACGCTTTTATGAAAGAGAGAGGCGGAAAAATAGAACTCCAGGAAGGTTTTGGCCTTACTGAAACAGTTACCGCCAGTTGCCTCATGCCTAAAAAAATGTATAAACCAGGAAGCGTGGGCATTCCTTATCCGGATACTATATATAAGATATTTGAGCATGGAACAGAAAATCCGTGTCCTGTAAATGTGGACGGAGAAATTTGTATAAGCGGACCTTCCTGCATGCTTGAATACTATAATGAGCCGGAAGAAACAGCTCTTGTAAGAAGAGTCCACTCTGATGGAAGAGTTTGGATACATACCGGAGATATGGGACATATGGACGAAGATGGATTTGTATTTTTTAAACTCAGAATAAAGAGAATAATAAAAAGCTCTGGCTATTCTGTTTACCCGACTCAGATTGAAGAGGTAATAAATAAGCATCCGGCTGTAGTAATGTCCTGCGTCGTGGGTGTCCCAGATGATTATCAGATCGAGAGGATCAAAGCATTTGTAGTTCTTAAAGAGGGCTATGAGAAAAACGACGAAATGAGGGAGAGTATAATGAAGCTTTGCCGCGAATATCTGGCAAAATGGAGTACTCCAAGAGACATAGAGTTCAGAGATTCTCTGCCTACGACCAAGGTTGGGAAGATAGCGTATACTGTTCTTGAACAGGAAGTAAGAGGAGAAAAACCTGCCGAGGTATAGATCAGCAGGTGATGTAAGGAGAAAAAATGGCTAAGAGAAACAAATTTGGAATGAATGACGGATGTGTATGCAAAGTAGGAGGAGCAGCCCTTATGGAGGGCGTAATGATGAAAAGCGAAGACGCTGTGGCCATGGCTGTAAGGACCTCTGACGGAAGTATAAAGATCATAAAAAGACCTGCTAAAAGCGGCACAAAAAGAAAGATCGCCAAAATACCATTTATCAGGGGAGCATTCAATCTTTTTGAGTCTATGTTTGACAGTATATATTATCTTACTAAATCAGCCGAATTTGTGGATCTCGAAGTGGAAGAAGAAAAGGATGCCGAGCCCTCCAGATTCGATAAATTTATGGAGAAAGTTTTTAAAGATAAATTAATGGATGTAATGATGGCAATATCGGTCATAATTTCTTTGGCTTTCAGCATAGGCCTTTTTATGCTCCTTCCAAAAGTTATTGTAGAGCTGTTCGGAATGAACGATGTTGTAATAGTAAAAAATATTATTGAAGGGGCCATAAGGATATTTCTCTTCATAGGGTATATTTTTCTGGCCTCTCGCCTCAAAGATATAAAAAGGGTTTTTTCTTATCACGGCGCGGAACATAAGACTATCCACTGCCTGGAACACGGAGAAGAGCTTACAGTGGAAAATGTAAGAAAGTACACTACTCTTCATCCAAGATGCGGAACGGCGTTTATGTTTCTTATAATGGTAATAAGTATACTTCTTTTTTCATTCATAGATCTGATTCTCAATGCTATAGGTTGGACTTCGCCTGTGGTAAAGGTTTTTGCCAGGCTTTTGTTCATGCCTCTTTTGGCGGGAATAACCTATGAGGTTACAAGACTTGCCACAAGGAGCAAGTCCAAGTTTGTAAGGGCTATCAATGCTCCGGGCCTGGCTATGCAACGGCTCACCACTATAGAACCGGATGATTCTATGATAGAGGTTGGAATAGCCTCTCTTATAGCGGCTACAGACGCTTCGGTTCCGTTTACTACCGAAGAGGAAATGGAACTTATGATAAAGGAGTCTCAGGGAGCAGCTAAAAGGAAGCAGAAAGAGGAAGCCGCATCAGAAAGTAAAGAAGATAAAAAGGCCGTATAAATTACGGTGGAGTAAAAACTTATGACAATAAAAGAAATGAACGAATATATAAAAAAAATCCTGGCTTGCAATAACATAGATTCACCCGCCTTAACAGCGGGTGTTCTTTTATGTCATGTGCTGAAATGTGAAAAATCCCATATTATAGCTCATAATTATAGGGAACTCTCAAAAGAGGAAGAACAAATACTTAAAAAACTTGTAAAAAGGCTTGCCGATCATGAGCCTATAGACTATATAGTAGGAGAAAGATGGTTTATGGGCCTCCCGTTTACTGTGGGCAGAGGAGTATTGATCCCAAGGCCTGATACAGAATTGTTGGTAGAAAAATGTGTTGATTTTGCCAAGAAATTAAAACATGTAACCGTGCTTGATATGTGTACCGGATCCGGATGTATTTTGCTCAGCATTTGCAGTGAACTGAAAAAATATTCCGTAGAATGTATGGGAGTTGGAGTAGACCGGTATAAGGAAGCTTTGAAATATGCTCGCTTTAACGCGGAAAAAATGGGTCTGCAAAATAAGGTGCATTTTATTGAAAGAGACGTTCTTAAGTCCTGGGATTTTCTTCAAAGGGATATCGGCGTTTTTACCATTATGTCAATAAATCCCCCTTACATTCCTACAGGAGATATTGTAAAATTGGATAGAAAAGTTAAAGATTATGAGCCTGTATCCGCATTGGACGGAGGCACGGACGGGCTTATGTTTTACAGGGCTATAGCTGATAAGGCGGCTTCGTTTCTTGAAAGAGGAGGGCTGCTTGCCATGGAGATCGGGTTTGATCAGGGAAAGGACGTTAAGGCTATATTAAATAATACAGGTAAGTATGAAAAAATAGAAATTTTTAAAGACCTGGCAGGGTTGGAAAGGGTGGTAACATGCCGCTTGATATAAATGTGGGAGATATTTTAACGCTGAAGAAAACTCACCCGTGCGGAAGTAATTCGTGGGAGGTATTAAGGGCAGGCGCAGACTTTAAATTAAAATGTACGGGCTGCGGCCACTTAATAATGATACCCCGGGTAAAGCTTGAAAAAAGTATTAAAAAGGGGAAAGTATGAGCTTATTCTATTTTTCTAAGGCGTTAGTTTTTATTTGTATTTTACTTTTTGTATCTTATACTGATGTGAAAAAAAGGGTCATACCTAATTGGGCTGTGGCCGCAGGTATAATTTATTGTATGATCTGTGAGTCTGCAGTAAGCTTAATAGTTGGTAAAGGTGAAATACTTTATACTGTTAAAAACCTTGTGGCAGGACTGGCGGCAGGATTTTTACCAATATTTTTAATTGCGTCGGCGGCAATGGCTGTTTCTAAAAAGGAGTGCATAGGAGGCGGAGATATTAAGCTTTATGCTATGTGCGGAATGTTTTTGGGATTAAAGGCGGCGCTGCAGTCTTATGTAATACTTTCTGTTATATCCATTTTATTAGTAACGATACTCTTACTTTTTAAGAAAGTGAAAAGGACGGACACAATTCCTTTTGGGCCGGTTATTGCCGCGGCTTCAGCAATAACATTTTTTATATCGGTTAGATAATGCTTTTTTGTAGATGGCAGGAAATGAATAATTAGCTGGATATATAGTCGCTTTTTAATATAGAGAACATTTTGCAATCCCAGAAATTATCATTGATACCCGCATACTGCCGCAGAGTCCCTTCGTACAGAAAACCTGATTTTTTCAGTACCTGTTCTGAAGCCGGATTGCTTGTCATGGCCTGAACTCTGTTTAAAGATAAAACTTCAAAGCAATATTTGACAGTAGCTTTAACAGTTTCGGTAGCATATCCTATGTTTCTGTAATCTTTATTTATCCAATAACCCAGTTCAGCTCTTGAAAACATTGGAAAAATATCTATGGTTATCGAGCCTACAAGATTATCCGTACCCTTATTAGCTATGGCAAGAGTTCTGAATTTACCGGAATCATATTCATTGGCCAGAACGTTTATATAGTTCTTGACTTTATCAATATTTGTAAAACCGTTGCTGTACATTTGGCTAACCAGTGGACAATCTGTTGATTTTAGTATATATGGAGCGTCTGACATTTTGATTTTACGTATCTTAAGACGATCTGTTTGTATTTCCATTTTATTACCTGCCTTTATGCTGCCGTGATATTGTTTAGTTTTATTTTAACATATTATAACAGAGTTCGGGTGATGGATGTTGGCAGGTACGGAATAGGATGGTTGGGTTGTTTGATTCTGTGCAATTTACTGTTATTTAAGATGTACGGAGCGAACGCCTATTTTTAGAATTAGATAAGGTTATAATAGAGCAGCTCGAGGGATTGAGTGCACTGAAATTAGTATTGATCAACCTGTATTTTATTCATGCACTGCCCACTGCCCATGGATATAAGGAGATCAATAACATTAAAATATTCAAAATCATTATGTTCTATGAAAATATATAATATTAAATATTTTAAAAGTTTGGGGGATTGACAAAATAATCTTAATTATAACATACATTATTGCAAACGTTAATAATAGTTGACAATCAGTATAAATCGTTATACAATGTGTTTATTAATTTACGAAGGGATAAGATAACATGTTTGCAATTGAAAGACAGGAAGAAATATTAAAGATTATAAACACTACCGGTAGGATAAGTGTTGCTGAAATTCAAAAGAATTTTTTAGTTGGTTATGAAACGGCAAAAAGGGATCTTATGATTTTAGAAGAGCGAGGGGAGATACAGCGCACCTATGGCGGTGCAATAAAAAAAGATAATATAAACAGTACTGAAGATAATTTGATTCATGATGTTACAATTGGTAAAATAGCCCATAAAGCTCTTTTAGAAATCAATATTGGAGAAAAAATATTTTTAGACAACAGTAAGTATTCATTTTATATTGCACGGAATTTAAGTACACCATGTCACATAACAACGTTTAATATCAAATTAGCCTGCATTTTAAAAAATAAAAATTTGAATGTTACAATAGTAGGTGGACAGATTGATGTTTATGGAAATGTTTATGATGAGGAATTTTTTAATAAGTATACTGCAACCATTTTTGACAAAGCATTTATATCTGGTAAAGGATATGAAACTGAGAGTGGTTTAAGCACAAATGACGAAAAAATAAGTA
>CASDQQ010000021.1 GCA_949282945.1 uncultured Eubacteriales bacterium | reverse complement strand
ATTTAGGAGAATCTGTGGCTCAGGCTGTTATAACCGTACCGGCATATTTCTCTGATTCCCAGAGACAGGCAACAAAAGATGCGGGAAAAATCGCCGGACTTGAAGTACTGAGAATTGTAAACGAGCCCACGGCCGCGGCTTTGGCATACGGCCTTGATAAAGAAAAGGAACAGAAGATCATGGTTTACGACCTTGGCGGAGGAACTTTCGACGTATCTATACTTGAAATAGGAGACGGAGTATTTGAGGTTCTGGCCACCAACGGAAACAACCGATTGGGCGGAGACGATTTCGATAACAAGATCATGGATTTTCTTGTGGATACATTTAAAAAGGAAAACGGAATTGATTTGAGAAACGATAAAATGGCTATGCAGAGAATAAAGGAAGCTGCTGAAAAAGCCAAAATAGAGCTTTCCGGAGTTAATACGACTGTTATAAACCTTCCGTTTATCACGGCGGACGCTACGGGCCCGAAACACATGGATATTACTTTAACGAAAGCTAAGTTTGACGAGCTTACGGCTGATTTGGTAGAGATGACCATGGGTCCTTCAAGACAGGCACTCAAGGATGCGGGTATTTCTGCAAATGAAGTGGATAAAGTACTTTTGGTAGGTGGTTCTACAAGGATACCGGCGGTTCAGGAGGCTGTAAAGAAATTTATAGGAAAAGAACCTTTTAAAGGCATAAACCCTGATGAGTGTGTTGCTATAGGAGCTGCTATACAGGCCGGCGTTCTTACCGGAGATGTAAAAGACCTGGTACTTTTGGATGTAACTCCTCTTTCATTGGGTATTGAGACTATGGGAGGAGTTTGTACAAAGCTTATAGAGAGAAATACTACAATACCTACTAAGAAGAGTCAGATATTTTCTACAGCAGCAGATAATCAGCCTAGCGTTGATATCCATATTCTCCAGGGAGAGAGAGAAATGGCGGCTTATAACAAGACTCTGGGAAGATTCCAACTTGATGGAATACCGCTTGCGCCAAGAGGCGTTCCTCAGATAGAAGTTACTTTCGATATAGATGCTAACGGTATCGTAAATGTATCGGCTAAGGACTTGGGAACAGGCAAAGAGCAGAAGATAACAATAACCGCTTCTACAAATCTTTCTGATGAGGATATAGATAAAGCTATTAAAGATGCTGAAAAATATGCTGAAGAGGATAAGAAACGTAAAGAAGAGGTAGAGATTAGAAACAATGCTGATTCCATAGTTTATCAGTCAGAAAAGATATTGAATGATAAGGAAACAGGAGATAAGATACCTGCTGAAGATAAAACTAAGATAGAAACTGAAATAAACGCAGTTAAAGAAGCTTTAAAGGGTACGGATTCGGAAGCTATAAAAGCCGCCAGTGAGAAGCTTACTCAGGTATTCTATGAGATATCCTCAAAACTTTATCAGCAGAATCCTAATCAGGGCGGATCAGGCTTTGACCCTAACGGGCAGGCAGGAGGCTCACAGAGCGCAGGCGGAGATAACGTCTATGACGCCGATTATAAAGTTGTTGATGATGAGGATAATAAATAATGGCTGAAAAAAGAGATTATTATGAGGTGCTTGGGGTTCCCAAGACGGCCACCGATGATGAAATCAAAAAAGCGTATAGAAAAGTAGCAAAACAGTATCACCCGGATTTAAATCCGGGTAATGCTGAAGCTGAGGCTAAATTTAAAGAGGCTGGAGAAGCATACGCTGTATTGAGCGATCAGCAGAAAAGGCAGCAATATGACCAATTTGGCCACGCGGCGTTTGATCAGACTGCGGGCGGCGGAGCGGGAGGCTTCGGTGATTTTAGCGGATTTGGCGGAGCAGGAGGATTTGGAGATTTCAGCGATATTTTTGAATCATTTTTCGGAGGCGGAAGCGCCAGAAGAAAGACGGGACCGCAAAAAGGTCAGGACGTACATATAAGCTGCGACCTGACTTTTGAAGAAGCCGCTTTTGGGGTAAAGAAAGAGATACCGGTAACAAAAGATGTTTCATGTGACGCATGCAATGGAACCGGTTCAAAATCAAGAACTACAACTACCTGCCCAAACTGTAAAGGTACCGGGCGGGTATATGTACGTCAGAATTCTATTCTTGGAACTATACAAAGGGAGTCTGTATGTGATAAGTGCAACGGCACCGGGACGATCATAAACGATCCCTGCCCTAAATGCTCTGCAAGAGGACGTTATAGGAAAAATGTTAAGATACAGGTTGATATTCCGGCAGGCATAGATGACGGTCAGACTATTTCTGTAAGAGGTCAGGGTGAACCCGGGACAAAAGGAGGACCATTTGGAGATCTGCTTGTAACCATAAGAATCAAGAATCATCCCTATTTTAGGAGAGACGGATACAATGTTTACTGTGAGGTTCCAATAAGTTTTGTTCAGGCTGCTTTAGGAGACGAAATAGAGGTAAATACTCTTGACGGAAAAGTTAAATATAATATAAACGGAGGAACGCAGACCGGATCTGTTTTCAGACTGAAAAACAAGGGTATACCTTATTTGAGAGGAAGCGGAAGAGGAGATCAGTATGTTACTGTTAAGGTAGTAGTTCCTACTAAGCTCACGGAAAAGCAGAAAGAGGTCTTAAGAGAATTTAACGATTTGCTTGAGGGTAAAGCGCCGGAAAACGGAGAGGAGAAAAAATCCTTTTTCGGAAAACGTAAATAAAGTTTGAAGAGTGAAAGTAAAGGCGGTTTGAGTCTTATGGATAAAAAAACAGTTTCGGTAATAGATTTAGGGTCGAATTCTATACGTATGACTATTGCCGAGATAGGAAAAGACAGAAGTATAAAAGAATTGGAAAACCGCAGAGAAACTGTACGCGTAAGCGAGAAGATGGGACCGGAAAAAACTATAAAGCCGGTCTCTTTTTTGCGTACAGAAGAAGCGGTCAGAAAATTTTGCAAAATAATAAAAGAATATGATGTGGACAAGATAATAGCGGTTTCAACTGAAGCTTTGAGAAAAGCTTCAAACAGCGGGCTGTTTATAGATCATATTTTTAAAAGCACGGGAGTGCGTTTTGAAATAATAAGCGGAGAGAAAGAAGCTTATTATGATTTTATTGGAGTTTCAGACGAAGTTGATATGGATAACTGTATTCTTACCGATACAGGCGGAGGCAGTACAGAGATTGCTCTTATAACAAAGGGAAGAGTAGAAAATATAATAAGCCTTCCACTGGGAGGAGTGGTGCTTACAGAGGAATTTCTTGAAAAAGACAAAGTATCTGCGCCGGCTCTTTTTAATATTTTTAAATACATACATAGAGAAATAGAAAAAGCATTTTGGATAGACAAAGGGAAAAATTTTCCAATTATAGCTATAGGCGGCTCAAACAAGGCTATAGGCAGAGTTTTAAATAAGAGGTCTTTTTCTGTAGAAGAGGCTGATATATTTTATTTAAAAATGCTCGGTTCCAATCTTGAAGAAAGAAAGAATATTTTAGGAGAGCATTCGGACAGGGCGGATATTATAATAGGAGGACTTTCTCCTGTAGTATATATAGGACACAGAATCTCCGCGGAACGTATAATCATAAGCGATAGAGGAATTAGGGACGGCATTCTGGCCGAAGAGGCAAAGATGTTTGGCAAAATAATATAAAAATATTGATTGTTTTTCTACTTTATTGATGTTTTTATGCGTTTATACGTATTATCAATAAAATGTCTTGATTTTGTCTGAGCCTAATGGTAAAATATACACATAAATATACATTTCAATAAAGGAGAAATAATATGAAAAGAAAACTATGTGGCTTTTGTGCTCTTATATTAGCGGCTGTTTTTGTCCTTTCAATGTTTACGGGGTGTGAAAAGAAGCCAGCTGCTACTACAGAACAGCCTACGGCAAATCCTACAGAAGAACCTGTGGAAGAATATAAACCTATAATGCAGCGTTTTGAAGGAGCAGACACTATTTATGTAATCAGAGCCAGTACAAAAGGAATTTCCGGAAAGACTATGAAAGCTGATGAAAAGATGCTTCTGCAAAGCCTGCAGGGTGTTGTAGCCCAAAGAAAGGCTGAGATATACATAGGTTCAGCCTCGGATAAATTTCTTAAATATGCTAAGAAAAAATATGGGCTTACGTTAGATGATGGAAGGTATGTTTATACTGTAGATGAAAATGGTGAGGAGGTTAAAACAGAATCTAGCACAGAATGGCTTGCCAATTTAGGAACGATAATAAACCATTATGTGGAAACCGGAGATATCAAGGGATATGTTAAGCTAAGGTTTGATTCCAGTAGGTATAATGAACAGGATAACCAGGTAAATCAGGCATGTACATTAGCAGGAATCAATAAATGGATTATGGTTTCTGAAGAAATAGAGGCTACTATAAATGAATATTGCCCCGGCGTTAAATTGGGCAGGGATATATCTAATACTGATCTTACTCAAAAAGATATATTTTTAGAGAATGTAGATTTATTAAACAAAGATATGCTTATAATGCAGGCAGCAAAGAGATATGAGAATTTGAGAGAATACGGTATAGCTTCAAAGGCGGGATTCTTTTTCTACAATGAGGGAGATCCCATAGCAGACCGAAAGGAAGTTTATTCAAAACTTAATATGCTTGCCAATGTTTTCGGTTGGGCACAAATCGATGAGATGGAGGACGGAGTAAAAGTAGGCGCTGTCGAGGATCCTTCCGTGGATTTTGCCGCAAGATATGACGCGAGTGTTATTGCCGCCGACTGGTGTTCAAATCTTTCCGTATGGTCTTCTATGCCTATAACAGATAATAAACAGGTAGAATCTATAAAATATGCTACAGAGGATGAAAATGTTCACTATGTAACAATGCTTTTCAGCGACGGAGACAATCTTCAGTGGACTAGCGGAACAGCATTTACGGACCAGTATTTTCTCTCGACAAAAGCTAACAAGAAAGAAATGCCGTTCGGTTGGACCTTGACCGCAAACCTTGCAGAGACAGCCCCGGCTCAGCTGAGCTATATTTATGAAAATATGTTAGGTCTTGAGCACTTTGTTTGTTCCGTATCCGGATATACATACGCGCATCCGCAGTATTTTTCTGATGAAGCTATACAGCAGTACGCTAAGAATACTGCTCAGCTTATGAAAAAGGCAGATATGAAGTATCTTGCGGTAAAAGGCATCAAAGATAACGCGAAAGACGCTTTCGCGCAGCAGGAGGCTATAGAAGGCGGATTTGTTATGTATGGAAGAGACGGAAGCATTTACTGGTCTAATGATAAGCCTTTTGTAAACGACAGGATAATATTCTGGAAAGATACGGGGGACGAAGGAGATCCCGCCAAGGTAGCTAAGAATATAACCAAAATATCCAATTTCTCCACAGACAAAACCAGTACCGGAGGTTATACATTTATACAGGTTCATTGTTGGTCATATAAATATGGAGAGCTTCAGAAGAGCTTCTATAACGAAATCGATAAAGAAAAGATAAAAGTGGTTACGCCGGATGAGTTTATACAGCTTATAAAGAAAAATGTTAAGCATACTGATAAGGAATATACTAAAACAGGCGGTTGATAAATAAAAATTAAATATTCAATTTTTCAAGCCGGGGATTTTTAATCCCTGGCATTTTTATAACAGGAAAAATAATTCAGGCAGAAATATAAATATCTCACAAATATTGACGTCTCTGTTTTTAGTGGTAAAATAGCTTAGTATAACAGAGCAGGTGCTTAGCGCGTAAAGTATCAGAGGATGGGAGTAGAGCCTCTGGGCGAAAAATCCGTAAGGATTTGCGGTGCGGCATTTCATCCACTGGAGGTATATTTATGTCTGAAAATATTTTTCAAAAAAGCAGCAACAAGAGAATTTTATCAGTAAGAAATATGACGGTGACCGCTATGTTTATAGCTTTGGCTTGCATAGCGAAGTTTTTTCAGATTACTGTCCCCATAGGGGGAGTAGCAGCAATGCATATAAGCTTTGCGGGAGTTTTCAGCACTGTCCCGGCAATACTTTTGGGCCCGATAATTGGAGCGATCACCGGAGGGATTACCGATATCATAGGTTATCTGGTTTCAGGTTATAAGGAAGGGGCATGGGTGCCTATCTTGACGCTTACCGCTGTGGCAAGCGGACTTATCAAAGGACTAGTGTGGAAATTTTTTTCATTTAAAAATAAAAATACGAGAATATGGCTTGTATGTATTTTCGCGTCAATAGCTTTTATAGGCATATTCAGCACTGTAAGCTATTATTTTCTGTCTGACTTCATATATACTGAATTTCTAAAAGGTATGAATAATATGAAGGCGGTTTATTTTATTACGTACGGACTTTCCTTGACCGGTATAGTCGGAACTGTTCTTGTCTGTATTTCAAAATTTACCGGAGAGGTTTTTATAAAACTTATATTTACTCTGTTGGTTCCAGGTATCATAGTTACTACTTTGAATACGTTTATAATAATGGATCTATACGAAGTGAAGTCGGCTTTTATGATCTTTTATACTCCCAGACTTATAGAAGAGGTGTTCATCTGTATAATACAAGCCTATATAATATCGCTGATTTTCCCTCTTGTTGAAAAAGGCATTAAAAAACTCTGAATAAATGTAGATATAAATACTATGAAGGCATATTTTAATAAGAACATATATTTTCCAGGCCGTTTGACATAGCTTTTTTTCTGTTTTAAAATATAAAGGGGAAATTATTCATTGCGGAGGGATATATGATATATGTTTAACATAGGCGACAAGGTTATGTATCCGATGCACGGCGCGGGTATTATAAGCGAAATTGAACAACAAGAGGTTTTGGGAGAAATCAGAGACTATTACCTTTTTAAGATGCCTATAGGCAGCGTTAAAATAATGATGCCCGTAGAATCCATCAATGAATTAGGCATAAGACCAGTTATTTCCGAAAGTGAAATAAGCAAAGTTATCGAAAGCTTTTTGACTAGCGGTTTTAAGGAAAATACCAACTGGAATAAACGTTACCGTGAAAATATTGTAAAGCTTAAAAGCGGATCGGTGTACGACGCTGCTGACGTATATAAAGTACTGGCAAAGCGCGAACATGAAAAAGGACTTTCAACTGGAGAGAGAAAGATGCTTGCCAATGCCAGGCAAATTTTATTCAGCGAGTTGATATTAGCCGGAAATCTGACTTTGTCGGAGGTTGAAGAAATGGTAAATAAAGCAATAGAAGCCTATATCGGAAAATCCGAATTAAAACTGGGAGGGTAAAATATTGATTAAAAGAATTTCCAAAGCAGTGTTTGGAGCTATAGGAGCGGCGTCAGCCTTTGTGGCCATAAAAGAGCTATTCCCGCAAGGCATAATCAGAAATGACGTTAGTATGGACGTTATTGCCTCTATTGCAATCTGTATTTTATTCTTTTTTATTTTTTATATAATATCGGCGCTTATTATAGATAATTTTTCTAAGATAGTGGACAAAATTGAAGCGGCGTTAAAGGACAGGCATTATTCATCATATGAATTTATTTTGGGATGTTCAGGATTTATAATAGGTCTTGTTATAGCTAATTTGATTTGTATACCGATACTCAGTATAAAATTTATAGGAATACCACTCACGCTGATATTCAATATAATATTCGCATATTTAGGTTTTTGTCTTACGCTGAGATTTAAAAACGACAGGCTTTTCACAAAACTGAGACAAAGATATGAAGACGAAACAAGAGAAAAAAGCAATGCAAAGCTTTTGGATACAAGTACAGTAATAGATGGAAGAATATTTGACATACTTATTACCGGATTTTTGGAAGGTAAACTTATCATTCCACAGTTTGTAATAGATGAACTTGGGACTTTGGCGGACTCGCAGGACTCGGTCAAGAGGGGCAAAGGTCGCAAGGGTCTTGATATGCTCAATAATATGCAAAAAGAATTCGGAGACAGGATATATATAAAAAACTATAATGTAAATATGGCAAAGGGAGTTGACGAACTTTTAATAGAAGCGGCTTATGAGAATAATCTGACTATAGTTACAAATGATTTTAATCTTAACAAAATAGCCAAGCTGAAAAATATAAAGGTGCTGAACATAAACGAGTTGGCAAACGCGCTCAAGCCTCTTGCTAATGTGGGAGACGAGATAAAGGTAAATATAATAAAGCAGGGAAAGGAAAGGCAGCAGGGAATAGGATATCTTGAAAGCGGAACTATGGTGGTTGTGGAAAATACCAGAAGCAGAGTGGGAGAAGAGGTCACTGCGATCGTTACAAGTGTTATACAGACGCAGGCCGGAAGAATGATATTTGCAAATCTTGCTGAGTAGCTGAAAATATGTATAGTGGTAAGCGTACGGCGGCGGTTATTTTAGCTTCGGGCAGCGGGAGCCGCATGAAGAGCAGTATAAATAAACAGTATATTCCTTTAGAAGGGATTCCTGTGCTTGCAAGAACTTTAAAAATATTTGATGATAATCCTTATATAGACTATATAGTCCTTGTAGTAAACGAGAAAGATATAGATTTTTGCAAAAAAGATATAATCGAAAAATATACTATACAAAAAGTAGGCCGTATTGTGGGTGGAGGAGGAGAAAGACAGGAATCCTGCAAAAACGGTATAGAAAATGTACCCTTAGATATAGAGCTTGTGCTTATGCATGACGGAGCCAGGCCTCTTGCCGGCTCGGATATTATAGAAAGGGTTTTGTCTGGACTTAAAGAATATGAATCAGTATGCGCGTGCGTACCGGTCAAGGATACTATAAAAATGGCCGATGAAAATATGAACGTGGCATATACTCCAGAAAGACGAACGCTTTACCTTTCTCAGACTCCTCAGGGATTTAGGGCTGAGAGCCTGAGAAATGTCCATAAAATGGCTGCTTTGGACAGTGTAAGCTCAACGGATGATTGTGGACTTATGGAATATTACGGATATACCACCCATATAACCCAAGGCAGCTATGAAAATATAAAGATTACGACATCAGAAGATATATTTACGGCAGAAAACATTATAAGACTAAGAGGCTGATTTTATGAAAATTGCTTTTCCAGATCAAATAAAAGAAATGGACAGAAGGTGTGCTTTGGAGTATGGCATACCTGAGATAAGGCTTATGGAAAATGCCGGAAGGAGCCTGTATTCAGAAACTTTAAAATATATTGAAAAAAGAGGCATATATACTGAAAAATTAACGGTTTCTGTGGTGTGCGGCAGGGGGAACAACGGCGGAGACGGTTTTGTGGCCGCCAGATATTTTATTAACGGCGGCATAAAGACCAATATTTTTATATGTGGGGAAGAAAGCGGAATAAAAGGGGCTTCTGCTTATGAAAACTATAGCATACTTAAAAACATGGGAGCGGAGCTTACAAGTATTTCAAATGAGAATATCGATCGGATATCAGAAATTCTTTCAACTTCGGACATTATAATAGACGCCATTTTAGGAACAGGTCTTAATTCGGAAATAAGCGGTATATATGAAAAAATCATAACATGTATAAACAGATGTAAGAACGCGGTTAAGATTTCGGCGGATATACCTTCCGGAATAAACGGAGAAAACGGAAGAATAATGGGTACGGCTGTAAACGCGGATATGACTGTTGTTATGGCGATACTGAAAGCCGGAAATATAATGTATCCGGGAAAAGATTTCTGCGGAGAGATAATTATGGCGGATATAGGAGTTCCGGAAAAACTTATACAGGATATGAAAATAAAAATTTTTGAAACAGAAAAAAGCCTTGTGAAAGATTTTTTTCCTAAAAGAAAATCTGACACAAACAAAGGTACTTACGGAAGGATAGGTATAATAGGCGGATGCGAGGGAATGACCGGGGCCGGGATCATGGCGTCAAGAGCCGCGCTGAGGACTGGCGCCGGATTAGTATATAATATAGTTCCTGAAGGGATTTCAGATATATACGAATACACTTCCTTGGAAACGGTGACTGTTCCGGTAAAATGTGAAAATCTTTGGCTTTCGGCGGGATGTGTTAAAAATATTTTAGAGTTTTGTCAAAAGCTTGATGTAATAGTAGTTGGACCTGGAATGGGTACTAATGAGGAAACAGAAGATTTCCTTTATGATTTTTTAACGGAGATAGGTAATATAAAGGACGCTTTTAAGAAAATTTTAGTATTGGACGCAGACGCGTTAAATATTGTATCAAGAAATACAGAAATATTAAGGGAAGTAAATATTCCGACGATCTTGACTCCTCATCCGGGCGAGATGGCCAGACTTTGTGGTACCTCGGTGAGGGAGGTGCAGTCGGACAGGATAAGCTGTGCCAGATATTTCTCAAAAGAATTTGAAAAAACTGTGGTTTTAAAGGGAGCTGCGACGGTTACGGCTTTACCTGATGGATTTGTTTATATCAATCCCACGGGAAATCCGGGTATGTCTACCGGCGGATCTGGCGATGTGCTCTGCGGAATCATTGCGTCTATGGCAGCAAATGGAAATTTTGAATTAGCGGCTCCCTGCGGAGCTTACCTTCACGGACTTGCGGGAGATATTGCGGCTGAAAAATACGGAGAGTATGGGATGATCGCGGGAGATATAATAGAATCGCTTCCCAAAGCTATAATTTCAATAATGGATTAGGGTGTATATATGACAGAGGATATTATGAAAAACAGGTCGTGGGCAGAAGTGGATCTTGACGCTATTGCTCATAATCTCAGGGAAATAAAAAGTAAGCTTGCAAGAAATACTGAAATTATGAGCGTTGTTAAAGCTGACGCGTACGGGCATGGGGTTTTTGAGACGGTGCGCACCCTTTTAGAAAACGGAGCCACCCGTTTGGCGGTATCTATGTTAGATGAGGCTATACAGCTTAGAAAAAGCGGAATAACAGTTCCGATATTGATCCTAAGCTACACCGATCCTTCGAGGGCTGAAGAAATAATAGAATATGGAATTACCCAGACGGTTTTTTCCCACGAACTCGCTCAAAGTCTTTCCGACGCTGCAGTAAGACTTAATAAGCCGGTAAAGATACATATAAAGATAGACACCGGAATGACTCGAGTAGGTTTTGCCCCTGGATATTCGGCAGTAAAAGATGTGGTTGATATAAGCAGGCTTCCCGGAATAATAATAGAAGGGCTTTTTACTCATTTTGCTAAGGCGGATGAATGGGATAAAACATATACGTATATGCAGTTCGAGCGTTTTATGAGCATATGTTCCGAACTCAGCCGTATAGGAATACTTATTCCTATAAAGCATGTGTCAAACAGCGCAGCCGCGATGACGTTTCCCGAAATGCAGATGGATATGATAAGACCGGGAATTATACAGTACGGTCTCTATCCTTCCCACCAGGTAGATAAAAGTCTTTTAAAACTGAAGCCTGCTATGACGCTGAAAAGTAAAGTAATAATGGTGAAAAAGGTAGAAAAAGGGACATGTATAAGCTACGGGGGAACTTTCTGTACGGGGAGAGATTCATATATAGCCACTTTGCCGATAGGATACGCCGACGGGTATTCAAGGCTTTTAAGTAATAGAACAAGAGTCCTTATAGGAGGAGAGTACGCAAACATAGTAGGAAACATATGCATGGATCAGTGTATGGCTGATGTGACTGATATTATCAATTCCGGTAAAAATATATGTATCGGAGATGAAGCTGTTCTTTTCGGAAGACAGGGGAGTAAGGAAATCAATGTTACAGAACTGGCGGATATTATGGGTACTATAAATTATGAACTCATATGTATTATTGGTAAGAGGATACCAAGGATATATACAAAAGAGGGCAGGATAGTAAATGTGCTTAATTATCTTCTTAAATAATTTATAACAATAATTTACAACTTACTTGAGGTTGCAAAATACTATATAAATATAAGACACTCATTTTCGGAGGTATTATTTTGAAAATTTTGAGCAGAATAGTAATAAGTAACATTGAGGAGTTGGAATGTTTTGATTATAAAAAGAGGCGATATGTATTACGCGGACTTAAGTCCGGTAGTTGGATCCGAACAGGGCGGTGTTCGGCCGGTTCTGATTATACAGAATGACGTCGGCAATAAGTTCAGTCCGACAGTTATTATTGCCGCCATTACATCTCAGATAAATAAAGCTAAGCTACCTACGCACATGGAATTGAACGCGAAAACTTTCGGGCTTCCGAAAGATTCTGTAATTCTTTTGGAACAGATCAGAACAATTGATAAAAAGCGGTTGAAGGAAAAAATAGGTCATCTGGACAGTGAGCTTATGGATAGCGTTGACAGAGGTCTGTCTGTGAGCTTTGGTCTTTTGCAGTAATAGATTTTTTAGCTATATTTATTTTACGGCCGATTGCGTTTTTAAAAACGCACTCGGCCGTATGTTTTTTATCCTTATTAAAGAAAAATATCAGGTTAGTAAATGGGTGTAAAGCAGAAAAAGGTAAAATAGGAAAAATGTTTTAAGTTTCTCTTGACTTTATATGCGCAGAGTTAATATAATCAATACATATGTAGAATGATTGACTATCATTCGGACAACCAAATTATACAAATTTAGGAGGAAGTGTGATGGCTAAAAAGTACAAAATGCATGTCATCAGCGGAACACACTGGGATAGAGAGTGGAGACATACCGCTGAACAGTCAAAACTGAGACTTGTTGACCTTATGGATAATATTATCAATATCCTTGAGAATAAGGAATCATACAAATGTTTCTGCGTTGACGGCGGAATGATTGTAATTGAAGATTATTTAACTATCAGACCGGAAAACAGAGAAAGAATAAAGAAATTAATTGAAGCTAAGAAAATGTGGGTTGTAAATTGGTATACACTGCCTGAGGTAAATACCGTTGCTCCTGAGTCTTTGATAAGAAACCTTTTATGGGGACATAAAATGGCTGCCGAGTTTGGCGGAGGAATGAAGTCAGGTTATACAGCCACTTCTTACGGACAGCATTCACAGATGCCTCAGCTTTATAAAGGATTTGGAATTGATACCGCTATATTTTACCGCGGGACCAATAAATATGTTATCAAGACGCCTCTTTTCAAATGGGAGGGTGCTGACGGTTCTACACTAGATACTTTGAGAACTTTCGATGAAGTTACAAGAACTAACTGGTTCTTCTATGTACATAATCCTATTGTTCTCGGAAAGCCGTCCAAAGATCTATCTTATACCTATGACAGAACTCAGATACCTGTTCACATGTCCGATATGGGCCTTTATGAAAAAGCATTTGTTCTTTTGCATGAAGACTTTGATTATAACCATGACGAAGAAGTGCTGAAAAAGGGAATAAATGCTATAAAAGAGCAGGCTGAGCCTTATGCTATAGGGAATAACCTTCTTGCCCTGAATATGGAGGATAATGACGAGCCCTATAAATACCTTCCTGAAATGATAGAAGATATGAATAAGGTGTCAGAGGACATTGAGTTCGTACAGACTTCCATGGATGATTACATGGATACTATAAGAGCGGCTATGAAGCCTGAGGATATGTACCACCATGTAGGCGAGTTAAGATATACTACAATGGAGTACAACAACTTTAACTCTCTGTTGGGAGCTACTCACTCTTCGAGAATAAAACTTAAAATATTAAATGACAGAGTGGAGAATTACCTGATCAATCTTGCTGAACCTTTGGCGTCTTTCGCTTCTTTCTATGGAAGAGAGTATCCAAGGACCAACCTTAACAGAGCTTGGGAATCTTTGCTTAAGTGTCACGCTCATGACAGTATCTGCGGAGCTGCCGTAGACAGAGCTCACGAAGATATGCTTTATAATTTCTCTATTTCACAGACTGTTGCTGAAGAAGTTACAGCAAGAAGCGTTATAACTATGTATAATGCTGTAGATACCGCAAAGGACTTTGAGCCTGACGATCACATAATCACTCTATATAATACGCTGCCGTATTCGCGTAAACAGATAGTTCCTCTCGTGATAGATACTCCTAAAGGCGGAACTAAGATCAAGGTTGATACGGGCGTTGACGGAATGGGCGCGGCGGACGAATTCTACGATATATTTGACGCTAAGGGAAATAAGATCGCCTATACGGAGCTTTCCTGTGAAGATATCAAGATCGGCGTGGAGAGAGAATTAGATACTAAGGCCATTAAGTTCCCTGCTAAGAGAAGAAGGATTTTGATCGAAGCAGAGCTTCCGGCTATGGGATATACCACATATGCTATGCGTTTCCGTGGACCTAAGTTTGAATATTTCCCCCAGATAGGCGAGGACAGAAAGCTTATAGCAAGAGATAACGGAGTTCTTGAAAATGAGAATATAAAAGTTAAGATTAATTCTAACGGTACTTTTTCTCTTACTTATAAGAAAACTGGAAGAACTATGGAGAATATGCACTACTTTACAGATTCCGGTGAAACAGGAAGCGCTCATGTGAGCACTCAGCCTGTAAGAAACTTTGTAAATACAAGTCACGGATGCGTTGCCAATATAACAATGATGGAAAGCAACCTGCAAAGAGGAACATTTAAGATAGACTTGACTATGAAGATCCCCGCGGCCGCTACTTACGACAGCAAAGACAGACTTACGGAGATCAAAGAGATACCTATAACATATTATCTGACCCTTGAAAAGGGAGCTGAGTTCTTAAAGATCAAGACTACTCTCGACAACGAAGCTCGCGACCATAAGCTTTGCGTAAACTTCCCAAGCGGCATAAAGACCGACTGGGCTGTTTCCGAAAGCGCGTGGGATGTTGCCAAAAGGACTATACGTTGGACAGAAGACGGGGATAACCAGGAAAAATTCTTCCCGTTCCAGCCTATGCAGAATTTTGTTGATTTGAGCGACGGTAAAGAAGGTGTTGCGATACTCAATAAAGGTTTAAGAGAATATGAAGTTCAGGATGATGAAGACAGGACTATCAAGATTACTCTTATCAGAACTCAGAGAGCATATATGACTGCCAACCCTG
This sequence comes from uncultured Eubacteriales bacterium, assembly GCA_949282945.1. Lineage (GTDB taxonomy): Bacteria > Bacillota > Clostridia > UBA1212 > CASDQQ01 > CASDQQ01. Next base: position 18,230 of record CASDQQ010000021.1, on the reverse strand, counting down.
ACATGATCCCTGAGGAGTACGCTAAATATACAGGCCAACACTCAATAGGAAAGATGGAGTATGAATATGCTGTATATCCTCATACCGGAGATTGGGCAGAAGGCAGAGTACTCCAGGCTGCTTATGACTATAAAGTAGATATAAAGGCTATCAAGGGAGTAACTAAAGACGGCGTTCTTCCTACTACAGCAAGCATTATTTCAGTAAATCCTGAAAATAAGGTTATGGTTTCTGCTATTAAGCAGGCTGAAGATGGAAACGGAACTGTAATAAGGCTCTGGAATACTACAGGTGAGAATATCGACCTTGAAGTGTCTACTATATTGCCGGTCAAGGCTGTAAAAGAGATTAAGATGGATGAATCTTTCATAAGAGACGTTGAGTTTACAGACGGCAAATTTACTGCCGATATGGGACCTCATAAGATCTTAACTTTTGTTTTGCTTCCGTAATGGTTTGTAGATAATTTATTGATTGCGATATATGGGAAATATCCATATATCGCAATTTTGTGGAAAAGTATAAAAGGAGACAGAAAATGAGTTTTTATAATATACCTAATATTGGCTGCTTTGATGAAGATTGCGGATTTATTAAATTGGATAAGTGCAGCGACGGACAGTTTGAAGTAGGCAAGGACGGAGTTGTTTCCATAACGGCTACCGGGGATAAAAAGGTTGAATTTATAGCTTTTAAGGACAGGACTATTGCCTATGTTAAGTCGGCCATGGGATATCCGGCGTATTATCCAGTACATGAGATCAAATTTGAAAAGCCGCTCAAGGCTGTACTTATGGATCTTGACGGAACAAGCGTAAGGTCTGAGGAATTCTGGATATGGATTATACAGATGACGACGGCTTCTCTTTTGGGGAATCCGGATTTTGAGCTTGAAGAGGCCGATATGCCATATGTTTCAGGTCACAGCGTGTCCGAACATCTTAAATATTGTATAAATAAATATTGTCCTGATAAATCTCTTGAGGAGGCAAGAAATTACTATTTTGAACATACTCACAGAGAGATGAATGAAATCCTTGAGGGAAGAGGTAAGGAAGGAGCTTTTGTTCCTTCACCGGGAATAAAGGAGTTCCTGCTTGCGCTTAAAGCCAAAGGGGTTAAAATAGGACTTGTTACTTCGGGACTCTACGAAAAGGCGTGGCCGGAGATTATGTCGGCTTTCAAAACTCTTGATATGGGAGATCCTAAGGAATTTTACGACGCTTCTATAACAGCCGGGTTCCCTTTGAGAAAAGGTTCTGTAGGAACACTGGGAGAGCTTTCTCCAAAGCCGCATCCTTGGCTTTATGCGGAAGTTGCCAGAGTCGGATTGGGTATTCCGTTTGAGGACAGAAACCATGTAGTTGGTATTGAAGACAGCGGCGCCGGAGTGTGTTCCATTAAGCTTGCAGGATTCCCGACAATAGGTATTGGAGGAGGAAATATTGAAAAGAGCGGTACGAAACCTCTTTGCGATTACTACTGTGAAACATTTGATGAAATCTTAAAGATTCTTGAATAATAACTTTTGAAGGAGGGAATTTGTTTAGGCAAATTCCCTCCATTTTTTATCGGAGAAATAATATGCGTTTGTCAAACAGGCTAAAATGTATAGCGGATGAAGTAACTCCTTGCAGATGTGTATGCGATATAGGCACCGACCATGCCCATATACCTATATATCTTGTGAAAAAAAATATTGCTCGGAGAGCTATTGCGTCAGATATAAAAAAAGGTCCTTGTGAAGCTGCGAAAAATAATGTAATATCGGCCGGACTTTCAGACAAAATAGAAATCAGAATGGGAAATGGATTTGAAAAAATAGGCCAAAACGAGTGCGATACAGCTATAATAGCGGGACTAGGGGGAAATATAACGATAAGTATTTTTGATGCCGACAGTGAAAAAGTAAAAAATATAAATCGCATTATATTGCAGCCTCAAAACGCTCATGAAAGAGTTAGAAAATATCTGGCGGAAAACGGGTTTGAGACTGAAAATGAAAAACTGGTTTTTGAGGACGGAAAGTTTTATACGGTAATGGTCATACATTACAGCGGAAAACCTTTGAAAACAGACAGGCTTAACTATTATATAGGACAGAAGCTTATTGAAAATAAAGATGTACTCCTCGAAAAGTTTTTAGATAAAGAAATAACAAGATTAGAGAGAATATTGGCAAAAACGGAGAATGAGGAATATAGCTGGCTTTTGAAAGAATATGCCAAATTGAAAGAGAGGATATTATGGGAAACAAAATAAAAGATATCATTTTATCTTTGGAAAAATATGCCCCTGTCGAGTTGGCTGAACCGTGGGATAACGTAGGACTTATGGTAGGGGATGTAAGACGTAAAGTCGAGAAAGTCCTTATATGTTTAGATATAACGTCAGATATTATAGATGAAGCGGAGAAACTCGGCTGTGGACTTATAATAACTCACCATCCGTTTATTTTTCATAAAATGGGAAGTATAGATTTAACGAAAGGTAAAGGAATGCTTATAGAAAAGCTCATTAATAAAGGAATAGCGGTTTACTCGGCTCATACTAATCTGGATTATGCGAAAAACGGTGTAAACTTTTGTTTTAGACAGTATTTGCAAAAAGCTTTTGAAATGGATTGTGAAAGTGTAAACGATTTTGCGCGAAAAATAAATAAGGTAATAGAGACCGAGGGAATAGGAGTGATAGGAGAAGGGAACCGTGCCTTTAAAAAATTTATTTCCCAGTGCGGAGCATTTGATGGAAATATAGACGGAATTTTGGAATCGGGCGCGGATGTTTTGGTTACGGGAGAAATAAAGTATAATGATGCTGTGGATCTTGTGGAAAATGGGATCACGATCATTGAAGTGGGGCATTATTACAGTGAAAAAACAGTTCTTTCTACACTCTGTGATTATTTAAAAGAGTTAAACCCTGGAACGGAGTTTTGCTTGACAAAAGTACCCTTTAAATATACTATATTACATTGAGTAAACCAGACGGTCGCGGGTATAATAACGAAAGGTTATACGTGAGGAAAGTCCGGGCTCCGCAGGGCAAGGATGCCGGTGAAATGCCGGTGAAGGCGACTTTAAGGAAAGTGCAACAGAAAATAACCGCCATTTACGGTAAGGATGAAAAGGTGAGGTAAGAGCTCACCGCAAATATGGTAACATATTTTGCGTGTAAACCCCATCCGGAGCAACACCGCTGTGAAACGCTATAACGCCCGTAAAGTTTCCATGGTGGCTTGAGCCTTATAGAGATGTAAGGCCTAGATAGATGACCGTTTAATACAGAACCCGGCTTACAGGTTTGCTCATTTTATTTTTTAATCAAATTTTATTTATATATTTTTTCGGAGGAAAAATTCTTGAACTGTTTTTACGTTTTTGACACAGAGGATTTTAATGAGCGGTATGCCTATAAAAAGGATGATCTTGGGTGTAATTGGAGTAAAAGGAATACTGTCTTTAAACTTTGGGCACCTATGGCTGACGAGTGCAGGGTTGTTTTGTATGCTGACGGACATTTGGGCGGACCTATAAGAAGCTTCAATATGGATTATGGTGAGTCAGGCGTATGGACTTGCGAGATCGAAGGTAATTTTAACGGATATTATTATAACTTTTCAGTAAGATACGGCGGAGACTGGTCCGAAGTGGTCGACCCTTACGTAAAAACTACCGGTGTAAATGGTATAAGAGGCAGAATAACGGACTTTGGAGAACTGGAGCCGGAAGGATGGAGCCAGGATGCTGATCATGAGAGAATCCCCGCTGATAAAGCGATAATCTACGAATGCCACATAAGAGATATGACAATGAGCGGGGACTCCGGAGTCATTCACAAGGGAAAATTTATAGGACTTGCGGAAAAAGGTACTGTTAATTCATATGGCATGCCTACAAGCATAGACTATCTTAAGGAATTAGGAATAACTCATGTACATTTGTTGCCTGTGAATGACTTTGCCACGATAAATGAGGCTGCGGACGACGGCAGTCAATATGACTGGGGATATAATCCGCAGCATTTTTTCAGTTTGGAGGGTTCTTATTCCACCAATCCGTTTCGCGGAGGCGTAAGGGTTAAAGAATTTAAAAGTCTTGTAAAAGCGATACACGACTTGGGAATGAACGTTGTGCTAGACGTAGTATATAATCATACATATAGGGGAACAGAAGGCGACCTTTACAGAGTTTTTCCGGGATTTTACTATAGATGCGATGAACATGGGAATCTTACAAACGGTTCGGGATGCGGAAATGAGTTGGCTACCGAGAGATTTATGGTAAGAAAATTTATAGTAGATTCCCTTTTATTTTGGGTAAAAGAATACCATGTGGACGGATTTAGATTTGATTTAATGGGTCTTTATGATATTAATACTTTAGAATACGTAAGGAAAGAGCTTGATAAAATAGACCCTAATATTATAACTTACGGAGAGCCGTGGACGGGAGGAGTTTCTCCTCTTGATCCGGATTACTCAGGTATAAAAAGAAATATATCAAAGCTTCCAAAAAGCATAGCGGCTTTTTCTGATGATTTGAGAGACGCTGTAAAAGGGAATGTTTTTGAAGGGGCGTCCAGAGGATATATACATGGAAATACAGACTGCAGAGAGTCAGTAAAATTTGGCATAGTCGGGGGATGTTTTCATCCGTCGGTAAATCAGGCCTTTCTTGTACGTAAGGACGGCTTTTGGGCTAAAAGTCCAATGCAGTCTGTAAACTATGTTTCCTGTCACGATAATTTTACTCTGTATGATAAGCTTAAGTGCTGCGACAAAGATATTACGGAAAACATGGCAAGAAAACTTACCAAACTTTGCGCGGCTATAGTGCTGACATGTCAGGGCATACCATTTATAGGAGAGGGAGAGGAATTTCTTAGAAGTAAGGACGGCGACCACAATAGTTATCGTTCAGGAGATGCGGTAAATGCTCTAAAGTGGGACAATACCAAATTACATGAAGATGTAGTAGAATATTACAAAGGACTTATAAAAATAAGGAAAAAGCATCCGGCTTTCAGAATGAAAGAACAGGAGGATGTTGAAAAAAATATAGAATTTATAGATACTGAAAACAACAATATTATTACATATATAATATCAGGAGATGCCAATGGAGATATTTGGGAAAAAATCGCCGTAATATTTAATGTGGGAGAAAATTCCGCAAAAGTCCAACTGCCATGCGGGAACTGGGGAGTAGTTGCGGACGGAAATGTAGCCGGAGACCAAATTATAAAGTATATAGCCGGAAATATAGCCGAAGTGCCTGGAAAAGAAGCAATGATACTTACGATAGAGAAAAAATAAACGTAAAAAAATGTTCTTGGGAAAAAATGTTCTTTTGCTAAAAAAACTATTGACTTTGTAAACTTTTGTTCGTATAATGATGTTGTAAAGAACGAAAGTTTGCGAGGTTTTAGATTTATGAGTAGAATAATTGTTTCAAACAGGTATAAAGCTTTAAAACAAGATATAAAGAAAAGCAAAAAGAAAAATATGTTCATTTTTCTTCGTAGTATTGCCATAGTGGCTATAGTAGTAACTGCAGTTGCTTTTTTGTTCCTGACAATATTATCGGATAATATGTTTGCTTCAGATGAGCAGAAAGATCCGGTGGTAGTAAAGGTTAAAAAGGGAGATTGTCTTTGGAATATAGCTTCGGATTATTCTGATGGAAGGGACGTCAGAGATGTAATAAGAGAAATAAAAAAGTATAATCAAATGGATGACAGCGATCTATATCCGGGGATGATTATACTTATTCCACAGTAAAAAGATACGAAAGTATTTTTTATAAACTTTAATTTTGTAAAACTAAATGGAACATATATGAGAATTATTTCCCAATATGTTCCATTTAGTTTTTAATAGATACAGTATATATCGATTTGGAGACAGTATCAGCTCAAATATTGAATTATGCCCTCTGCTATGGCTCTGGCCAATTGAGTCTGATATTCTTCTGAGTTAAGCTGCTGCTCCTCTGAAGAATTAGATAAAAACCCGCATTCGACCAATACAGCCGGAATGTTTACATCTCTTATCACCATAAAATCACCGTGCTTATAGGAACGTTTTCCGCCTGAAACAGAATTTAACCTGGTTTGCAGAATACTGGCTATAGTCATGCTTTCCGAAGAATTTGCGTTGCCTTCGTAATAATAAACTTCAGGGCCTTTTACCGAGCTGTCCGTGGCAAAGCTGTTCATATGTATACTTACCTCCAAAACAGCTCCGCTGCTGTTTATCGCGGCTACCCGGTTAGCCATATCCAATTCTTTTGTATTTCCCACAGCATTTTCGTCACTCCTTGTAAAAATCGGGGTTATTCCCATTGCTTGCAGCTCGTTTCCTAATTTTAACGATATAGCCAGATTCAGATCGTCTTCATTTTTATAATTTCCTGAACCTTCTGTCCCAACGTCGAAACCTCCGTGACCAGGATCGATAATGACTTTGGTCACTTTAGCGGTAGGGGTGGAAGGCTCTGTAGAGGCAGGTATTTGAGAGTTTGTGTTTAAAGTGGTTTCCGGTGCCGTTGGATCAGTATTTTCCGGAATATTTCCTGTAGAAGCAGGCGAGCTGTTTCCGCTTGCGTAGAGCATAAATAGAAATGCGCATATTACTACGAGTATAAAAGTAAGAGATACTATCATTTTTGATCTGTCTTTCTTATTCATACGGGATGGATATTGGCTTCTTTGATTTGAATTCGTGTACTGTCTGTAATTTCTGGGATCTCTTCTGTCCATGTGTTTTCTCCTTCGTATTGTTACTGGAATTTATTTTAGGTATAAAACATGTTTTTAGCAATAAGCAATTTGGAGTTTTTACAACTTGGTTACAAATTACAGGTATAAATATATTTTATAAATCAGTAATGGCTTGATCTTCACAGTATTGCTTAAACGGTCGTGAAATTATATAATAACTGAAAAAGAATTTTAATTCATCGAGAGGGAATATATATGGCGGTAAAATGGACGGAAGAGCAAAAAAGTGCCATATCTTCAAGAAACTGCAGCCTTTTGGTAGCGGCGGCAGCCGGTTCCGGAAAAACCGCTGTTCTTGTGGAGAGGATCATACAAAGGATACTTGATCCAAATGAGGGAGTGGATATAGACAGACTTATAATCGTTACATTTACAGAAGCCGCCGCTTCAGAAATGAGAGAGCGTATTGAAAGAGCCGTTTCAGAAAGAATAGCGAATATAACGGAAAAGGATGGACGCGACTTTAAAAATAGATTAAAAAGACAGCTTACTCTTTTGAACCGTGCTACTATAACAACGATGCATTCCTTTTGTGCCAAAGTAATAAGAACAAATTTTAATAAAATAAATATAGATCCTAATTTTAAAATAATAGACGCGATAGAAGCGGATATAATGAAAGCGGAGTCACTGGACCATATTATGGATATTATGTATGAGTCTGAAGAGGACAGGGAAAATTTTGAAATGGCCGTGGATATTTACGGAGGTTCAAGAAATGACGAGGGCCTGAAAAAACTCATACTTAATATATATGAGTATATAAACAGCTGTCCTTTTCCCGGAAAATGGCTTGAGGAAAATATACGCAGATTTTATTCTGAACAGCCAATGGATGAAGCCGAAGATTTCAGGTCCACCGTCTGGGGAGACTTTATTTTTTCAAAGCTAAAGAAAGAACTGCCGCAATTGATACAGGCATGTGAGTATGCCATAGAGCTTTGCGAAAGAGGCGGGGCGGATTCATATGTGGGAAATTTCAGAAGATATAAGGGATTTTTTGAAATTCTTATGACCAATATCGAAAATGGATATACATGGGATAATGTATATGATGAATTGAGAAATTTTGAGATAAAAAGATTTCCGCCCAAAACAAAAGGATGCGATGAAAAAATTTTGGATTCAGTGTCGAATATAGCGGAAAACATAAAGGACACTTTAAAAGAGTATGGAGATGTCCTTTTTGCTAAGGACAGCGCCGGAAACCGAAGCGATCTGGAAAATATACGTAAGCCGCTGCAAACGGTGGGAGCGTTGGTTTTAGCCTTTTCAAAAGAATACCGAGAAAGAAAGGAAAGAAAAAAATACGCCGATTATAATGATCTGGAACATTTTGCTTTAAGGATACTTACGGAAAATCCCGATATAGCGGACGGTTTCAAAAGCTATTATGAAGAGGTCTATACCGACGAATATCAGGATACTAATTTAACTCAGGAAACAATACTGTCTTTGATATCAAGGAAAAAGCCTGACGTTCCCAATCTTTTTATGGTGGGAGATGTAAAACAGAGTATATACGGATTCAGACAGGCAAGGCCGGATATTTTTATGAAAAAATATGAGAGCTTTTCAACAGAAGATTATTTAAAAAAAGGAGAAAGGCTTATAAAACTATATAAAAATTTTAGGAGCAGAAGGGATGTAATAGGAGGGGTAAACTATATTTTCTCAGCAGTAATGACAAAGGAAATCTGTGGAATGGGCTATGGAACTGAAGAGTATCTTTATTATGGAGCCGATTATGAAAACGCGGACTGGGATGTGTCATGCGAGCTTATGCTTTCAGATATTAAGGAGAGAGACGGCGAACTTTCCGACAGAAAAAAAACGGAATTTGAGGCTGCGATGATTGCTGCCAGGATAAAAGAACTTATCGGGGAAAACCCAAAAATAAAATATAAAGATATTGTGATATTACTGAGGGCTACCAAAGACAGAGCCGATGTATATAAAGAGATACTTTCACAGTTCAGGATACCCGCTTACTGCGATGTAAATACAGGTTTTTACCAGTCTAAAGAAATCAAGCTCATAATTTCTTTTCTTCAGATAATAGATAATCCCATACAGGACATACCGCTTACTGCTGTTTTGAAATCCCCGGCAGGCGGATTTGATGAAAACGATATAGCGGATCTGCGCTGTCAGGGAAGAGAAGAGAGTGTATATAAAAATCTGAGGGATTTGGCGTGTTCTGGAAATTCTGAGCTTTCGCAAAAAGCCTCCGTATTTTTGGATAAATTAAACGGCCTCAGAGATGCAGCTGCGGATATGAAGCTTTCAGAACTTATATTAAAGTTATACAGGGATACAGATTGCTTTGATTATTCAGGAGTTTTTGAGGACGGAAATGAAAGACAGGCAAACCTTAGAAAGCTTTATGATGAGGCTGTCAATTATGAAAGAGAAACAGGGTGCGGAGTATTTGAGTTTTTATATTATACAGATAAAATAAAAGAAAGCAGCGGAGATATGGGGAGCGCCGCGGTTTTGGGAGAAAATGACGATGTTGTAAGAATAATGAGCATACATAAAAGTAAAGGCCTTGAATTCCCTATAGTATTTCTTGCCAATATTGATAAAGGATTTAATAGGAGAGATTTGTCGGACAGCATAATAATGCATCAGGATCTTGGATTCGGAGCGGATGCTTTTGATACGGAACTTAGAGCAAAATGGGATACAGTAACCAAGAACGTAATAAAATTAAAAATAAATGAAGAAATGATAGCCGAAGAAATGCGCCTTTTGTACGTGGCGATGACAAGGGCGAAAGAAAAAATTATTTTATCGGGCATTATATCAGGAGCACAAAAAACTCTGAAAAAATATTGGGGAGTGATTTCTCCCGGATCGAAAAAAATACCGTCGTTTTACGCATTGAGCGCCAGATCTTTTTGTGATTTTTTAATACCTGTCCTGATAAGACATCCAGGTATGGCAGGACTTAGGGATATGGCGGATATAGAATGGGCGGAAGAGGACATCATATATCCGGGTGAGGAAGAAAGCTGCGATTTTAAATTTATATATAAAGAAATAAACCAGTTGTTTTTGACAGTTGGGCAAGAAGAAACAAAAAATTTTTTACCGGAACAGGAAGTCGAAGATATAAGTTCTAAAACGGTTACGGAAGAAAATGAAATTTATCGGGAGCTTTGCAGAAGGCTTGACTATAAATATCCCTATGCAGAAGCGGCGAAAATGCCGGTAAAGGTAAGCGTGTCTCAGATTAAAGCCGCAGATGAAATACCCAGACTGGTGAAAAACCCCGCGTTTTTGGACAGAGAAGGAAAAAGGGACGCGGCAGAGATGGGAACAATAACTCATTATATAATGCAGCATATAGATTTTAAAGAAATAAGTGAGGATAGCATAAGGTCCCTTTGCAGAAAACAGGGACTTACGGAGGCTGAGTGCGAAAATTTTAATGTAAGGCCGATAATGGATTTTTTTAAAAGCGATATGGGGCGCAGGATGATAAATTCGGGAAATGCTAAAAGAGAAATACCGTTTACTCTGAAGGTCGGAGCATGGGAACTATATGATATCCGCTGTGGCAGGGACGAGGAAATATTAGTTCAGGGAATCATAGACTGTTGTTTTGAAGAAGAAGACGGTCTCGTAGTAATAGACTATAAGACTGACGAATTGGGTATGGGTGAAGGAAAGAAGGCCGTTGAAAAATACAGTCTCCAGCTTGATCTTTACGCCAGGGCATTGGAAGAAGAAACCAAAAAGAAAGTGAAAGAAAAAAATATATGTTTTCTTTCCACCGGAGAAAATATACAAATTTAGCTGTTTAATTTTTTGGAGGTTATGATATAATGATGAGAGATATTTCATTACATGTAATGGATATAATGCAGAATTCCGTAAGGGCCGGAGCCACAAAAATAGGACTTTCTATATCGGCGGATGTATCTAAGGATATGCTTTATGTAACTATTTCAGACAATGGCTGCGGTATGAGTGAAGATTTTATACAAAAGGTTATAAGTCCTTTTACCACTACGCGGACCACAAGATCTATCGGTCTTGGCATTCCTATGTTTAAGCTTTCGGGAGAGATATGCGGAGGTTGTTTTTCCATAAAATCTAAAGAAGGGGTAGGTACGGAAATTACAGCAGGGTACGGTATATCAAATATTGACAGAATACCTTTAGGAGATATAGGGGACACGGTAACAGGGACTATTCTTTCTCATCCTGATTTAGAATATGAGGTTACGCTGTCAGGAGGAAATGAGTATTTTAAGTTTAATTCAAAGGAAATTGAAAGACAGCTTGACGGCGTTAGCATTACGGAGTTTGAAGTTATAAACTGGGTCAAAGAATATATAAACGAAGGCGTAGAGGCGGCTTTTAAAGGAATATTGGTTGAAATAAATTAGTGAGGTGCTTATTTATGGCAAAAAGAACGATTGCAATTCTGCTATTAATATGTATGTTTTTTTCAGGATGTACGACAGAGAGTTCTTCAGGTACGGATAACAGTAAGACAGGTACTGTAACTGGTACTGCAACTGACACGCGTGATCCGGGAAATACCGTCGATACTTCCCCAACACCCCAAAACACGGAGGGTTCGACAAATACGGATATTTTAACGGATACTGCCGCTCCCACAGAAACGCCCACTATAAAGCCTACGATTACGCCAACACCCACGCCGGTAGTTGAAAATCAGACTTTGAGATATTGGGTAAATTTCCCGGAAAAGGGGAGTGTGATAACTCTGAAGGCCTATGATTTTAAACTTTCGTCGACGGAAAACGGAGTTTGTGTAACGGCCTATAATAAGGATGGAAGTATAAATAAGGAATCCTCTGTAAGTGAAATCAATACATGGCTGTGTTCTTACGAAATAGAAAATGGAAGCGGTAAAATCACAAAAAAGAAGAGCAGTATGGGAAAAATCGAAGATTTTACCCTGGATATAAATGTTTCCGGCGGAGCTAAAAGCTTAACAAGCAGCATAAAGTTTAAAGGATATTATAAAGAATGTAATAATGATGAAAATATTGTTATATATGAAGATCAGAAGACTTCGTTCCTTGTGTCAAGAAGTTCATCAAAGTGGTCTTATTCTTCTGAGTATTCTAAATATCCAAATTCTGTTATGAGCGTGGATACAGAAAATCCAAGCATAAAAGTTTCGGTGGATATGAAAAAAGGAAATGAGATCAAGACCGATTACATTGAGAATACGCGTTTTGTTTATATGCCTTCTGAAACGGTAAACAACGGGCTTCCAACGCTGCTTATAAATTTGGACAGCAGTTCTTCTTATAATACTTTAAGAACCAGCACCAACAGCCGCGATAAAGAAACATGGCATACTGGAAGTTACGCTATAGTGGAAGGCTCTTCAAAAAAGTATGGCACCATTGATCAGCAAGGCAAGCTCAAGATGAAATTCAGGGGATTTTCCTCTTTTGGCATGCCTAAAAAATCATATACTTTAAAGTTGGAAGAGTCATCCGAGATGATAGGAATGAAGGAAAATAAAGACTGGGTATTATCTGCTAACTATGCTGATAAAACAATGCTGAGAAACTTTTTGGCATATACTCTGGGCAAGAAAATGGACAGCGCGTATGTTGCGGATTGTAATTTTATAGAAGTATATATGTGCAGCGGATCAAGTGTTGACTATCTTGGCACATATCTTTTGGTGGAAAAAATAGAAGTGGCTAAAGAGAAAATAAATATTTCAGAAATGGTGACGGGAGACACGGGAATAGGAAACGTTACGTCTTTTAGCAGCGAAGAAAGGCTGCTTGCCGGGTCGTTTCTTGTTGAAATCGAAACTTTTGACAGAGCGGGACTGGGAGATTTTGTGGTAAATACGGTATATCCTCTGAATGTAAAAAGCCCGGATAAGGATATTATGAGCGTGGATCCGGAGTTTGATCCTCTTGACAGCAATACATGGCCCAGTTCGCATAACGCCAATGAAAATGAGGGATTTGCCCGCTATATAAGAACATTTTTTATAGTTATAGATGAGTATATACGAGCAGGAGATTATGACAGCTATTCAAAATACATAGATATAGATTCGTTTGTAGATTACTATATAATAAATGAGTTGGCTAAAAACATCGACGGTAATCTTCGGCTGAGCACTTATTTTTACAAAGACAAAGGCGGTAAAATGCATATTACCATATGGGATTTCGATATAGCTTTTGGAAACTGCGATTATGAGTTTAACGGAACATATTGTGATTCGCCTACAGGATTTTTTATAAAGGACAATTGCAGTTGGTACAGCAGTCTTATGGCTAACAGCCAATTCAGAGAAAAGGTGAGCAAACGTTGGAAAGAACTTAGAAAAGGTATATTGAGCGACTCTCAGATTGAATCTCTGATATCCTCCCAGGCGTCCATAATAAAGAAATCCGCTGAGGCAAACGATGAACGGTGGAATATTTTCGGAAACAGGACATGGCCCAATACTGAGGAGATAGGAAGATTTACAAGTTATGAACAAAATGTAGAGCATTTGATAAATTGGGTAAAACGAAGAGCGGATTGGCTTGATGATTATTTATAAAGGAGATCGTGTTTTTATGGGAAAAATAGATTTTAATCCTTCGACGCTTTTGAATCCGGTGCCGGTGGTAATGATAAGCAGCGAAAACGCTGAAAAAAACAATATTTTTACGGCTGCCTGGGTAGGAACGGTATGTTCGGAGCCTCCTATGGTCAGCGTATCTATAAGAAAAGAACGTCTTTCTTACAGTATGATAAAAGAAACAGGCGAGTTTGTTATAAATCTTGTGACCAAAGAACTTGCCAAAGCTTGCGATTATTGTGGAGTAAAGTCGGGAAGAGATGTTGATAAGTTTAAGGAACTGAAGCTTACGCCGCTTGAAAGCCAGAATATATCTGCTCCGGGGATAGAGGAATCTCCGGTAAGATTGGAATGCAGGGTAGAGAAGGTATTGGAATTGGGAAGCCATGATATGTTTATTGCGAAAATAGTGGGAATAACGGCGGATGACAAATATTTAAGCAAAAACGGAAAATACGATCTCGAGAAAGCGGGACTTATATGTTATTCACACGGAGAGTATTTTTCTCTCGGAGAAAAGCTCGGATTCTTCGGATATTCTATAGCCGCTCCGGATGTTCTTAAACGCAGGATGCAAAAAGATTAATTGCATTAAATGACAATTTATGGTATATTGATCATTGGTGAATTTTTATGAAAACGGAGGAAAGAATAATGAGCGAATTAAAAGGTGCATGTATATTCGGACAGTCCGGAGGTCCTACTTCTGTTATAAACGCGAGCGCCGCCGGTGTTTTGTAGGAAGCTTTGAAGCAGGAGAATATAACGGCTGTTTATGGAGCGGCTCACGGTATAAAGGGTATACTTGATGAAGTTTTTTATGATATAGGCAAAGAGGATGCCTTTGAATTGGAGTTATTGAAGACTACGCCGTCGTCCGCGTTAGGTTCATGCCGCTATAAGCTGAAAAATGCCGAGGATGATGAAACGGATTACAAGAGACTTTTGGAAGTTTTCAAAAAGTATGATATCAGATATTTTTTCTATAACGGCGGAAATGATTCCATGGATACATGCAATAAAATAAGTAAATATATGCAGAAATCCGGATATGAATGCCGTGTAATGGGAGTGCCTAAGACAATAGACAACGATCTTTTCGGGACTGATCACTGCCCGGGATACGGAAGCGCGGCGAAATATATTGCTACTTCCTTTATGGAGGTTTATCATGACGCCAGGGTATATGATACAGGAATGGTAACCGTTCTTGAGGTTATGGGAAGAAACGCCGGATGGCTTACTGCTGCTTCTGCTTTGGCTGCGGCTAAGGGCAATGGTCCAGATTTAATTTATCTCCCTGAACTTGTGTTTGACATGGACAAGTTTTTAGCTGATGTGGAGAGAGTTTATAAAGAGAAAAAGAAAGTGATAGTAGCTGTTTCTGAGGGTGCTAAGCTTGCCGACGGACGTTATGTGGCAGACAGCGGCGTACGCGATTCCTTTGGACATGCTCAGCTTGGCGGAGTTGCTATAACTCTTGCAAATATTGTTAAAGAAAAGCTTGGATGTAAAGTAAGAGGAATAGAATTTTCTCTTCTCCAAAGGTGCGCGGCTCACTGCGGATCTCTTACTGACGTAAACGAGTCTTATGAAGCGGGAAGGACCGCTGTCCAGAAGGCTGTGGAGGGAGTTACAGATTATATGGTGGGCTTTGAAAGAGCGCCTGGAAGTGAATATAAATGCAATATGAAACTCCTTCCGCTAGATTCGGTTGCAAATACTGAAAAGAAGGTACCCAGGGAGTGGATAAACGAGGAAGGAAATTTTGTTACTCAGGAATTTATAGATTATGCGCTTCCTTTGATTCAGGGAGAGACCAGACCTTTGCTTGTGGACGGTCTTCCCAGATTTGCGAATCTGAAAAAGGTGCTTGTTGAGAAGAGATAAATTTTTATTTACTGAGAAATTACAAGTTGATAATAAAATTTAATTTAAAGGAGATGTTTATTTTATGGCATTAGTAACTACTACTGAAATGTTTAAAAAAGCATATGAAGGCGGATATGCTATAGGTGCTTTCAACGTTAATAACATGGAAATTATCCAGGGTATTACGGAGGGGGCAAAAGAGGTTAACGCTCCACTTATTCTTCAGGTTTCTTCCGGAGCAAGAAAGTACGCTAATCATACTTACCTTGTTAAGTTGGTAGAGGCAGCGATCATCGAGACTAATCTTCCTATCGCGCTCCACCTTGATCACGGTGATACTTTTGAACTTTGTAAATCATGTATTGACGGCGGATTCACTTCTGTAATGATCGATGGGTCTCATCATTCTTTTGAGGATAATATTGCTCTTACAAAGCAGGTAGTTGATTATGCGCACGCACATGGAGTTGTTGTTGAAGGTGAGCTTGGAAGACTTGCGGGTATAGAGGACGCTGTAAACGTATCCGCTGAGGACGCTTCTTATACTAACCCCGCTCAGGTTGAAGAGTTTGTCGCAAAGACAGGAGTAGACTCTCTCGCTATTGCTATCGGTACTTCTCACGGCGCTTACAAATTCAAGCCGGGCCAGAAGCCTCAGCTTAGATTTGATATTCTGAAAGAAGTTGAGAAGAGACTTCCGGGATTCCCAATAGTTCTCCACGGAGCTTCTTCAGTTATACCTGAGTTTGTTGAAATGATAAACGCTCACGGCGGAAAAATGCCAGACGCTATAGGCATTCCTGAGGATATGCTCAGAGAAGCAGCTAAGATGGCTGTTTGCAAGATCAATATAGATTCTGACTTAAGACTTGCTATGACAGCTACGATCAGAAAGTATTTTGACGAGAATCCTTCTCACTTTGATCCAAGACAGTATCTCAGCCCGGCAAGAGCCGCTATAAAGGATATGGTCAAGAGAAAGATTGTTAATGTTCTTGGATGCGACGGAAAGGCCTGATCGAGATCATACTGATTACTGATAGGTTTTATAAGAAAATTATAATAATAAAAACAGCCGGCCGGATTTTAATTCCGACCGGTTATTTTTTTCTTTGAATCCTTATATTTCTTCTTTTTTATATAAATATTTGTTTTGTTTTTTATATGAAATATTATCAATAAAAGCTCTATAAAAAGCAATATTATTATAAGATTGACAATGTCTTTATTGGCGAGGAGAACGGAAATTGCGTCATTTAGAGTAGAGTTTGATGAATAAATGCTGTTTTTCGCCAATAAAGTAACATTTATAACTGTTCCGTCTAAGAGAGTATATTTTATTATACCCATATAAGAACCTTGCTCTATAGGAGCTGAAAGATTCTTTATAAGCTGCATTTCGGCGTTTGCTATATTGTCAGAACCCTTAGGAGCGATATAGGTAACGTCATTTGCGGCAATAAGTGAAAGATTTTCATCAGAAACAGTTATACTGTGCATATTCTGGCCCTTATATACAAGAGTCTGCTTTTCATATGTTGAAAAGCAGTATTCGAATATCTTAGTTATATCCCCGATATATACATCACTTTCGGGCGAACTGTTAAGTGATATTACAAGGAGATTCATACCTTCATTGGATGAATAGGTTATAGAAGAAATTTTTCCGGATTCTGGAATTTTGAGAACTCCTCCGTCAGCATACTCATATCTCCATAGAATATCATTTGTATTTTTAATAAAACCCTTGCTGTTTATTGAAGTATCTATAAATCTTATATTTGAACGAAAGTTTTCATTAAAGGCTTCTACATTAAAAGCATGTACCATAAATGAAGCGATGTCCCTCGCGGTAGTGTAGCTTATATCGGAGCCTTTTCCGCAGGGGTCCGAAAAAAGTGTGTTTGACATGCCAAGAGATGACGCTTTATCGTTCATAAGTTCTACAAAGGCTGTTTTGTCGGCGGATACCGACTCATAAAGCGCAGTGCATGCCGCGTCTGAAAGCGTAAGTATTGCCGCGGAGATAAGATCGTCCGATTTATAAATTACACCAGAATTTAAAGTTACGGAGGAGGAAGAGAGTTCCGCGGCGTTAGTACTTGCGGTAATGAAAGAACCGGAGGGATTTTTCTCAATAGCAAGCAGTACCGTCATAAGTTCTGATAAAAGCTTGGAATCAAGCTGAAGGTCAGAATACTTTTCATATAAGATCTGTCCGCTGTCTAAATCTATTGCAAGAGCCGACTCTGAAGATATTTCCAGAGTCGGCGTATCACCATATACCTCCAACGGATTAAAACATAAAATTATTTGAAAAAATATTATTTTTGCCAGTATAAAACAAAATATCCTTTTTGATCTTTTCAATTAAAAAATCTCCTTTAAACAAGCAAAACGCTTTTTAATATTTAGTATTATACCATTTGCTCCTAAATTAAAAAAGAAGTTAAGCAATAAAATATATAAATAAAGCAGACTTGACAAAGAGGATAAATAAACAGATAATTTAATAAATTATTTTGCTGTCATACGAGGAGGATCATTAAAATGGCAAAGGGCAACGAAAAGAAGCTTGTGGAAGCGATAACATCTATGGACGTTGATTTTGCAAAATGGTATACGGACATTGTTAAGCAGGCTGAGCTTGTAGACTATTCGAGCGTGAGGGGCTGTATGGTGTTAAGGCCTTATGGTTATGCTATATGGGAAAATATACAGAAAATACTTGACGGTAAATTTAAAGAAACCGGACATGAAAACGTATATATGCCTATGTTCATTCCAGAGAGCCTTTTACAGAAAGAGAAGGATCATGTGGAGGGATTTGCTCCAGAGGTTGCGTGGGTAACTCACGGAGGAAGCGAACCTCTTACGGAAAGGCTTTGTGTAAGACCTACGTCAGAAACGCTTTTTTGCGAACATTACGCAAATATAATACAGTCTTACAGGGATTTGCCCAAGAAATATAACCAGTGGTGTTCTG
>CASDQQ010000020.1 GCA_949282945.1 uncultured Eubacteriales bacterium | reverse complement strand
TAGAAGATAAGACAGCTGTTCTTTGCTGTCCCTGTGATCCATATATTTTAAGATTCTCGCCGTTTATAAAATAAGAAAAATCATCTCTGTGAGGTCCCAAGGAAGTAGATTCTCTTTCTATATCTCCATTTATGTTCTGCTTAAGTTTTTTTAAAAAATCTCCTTCTTCAACAGAAGGTTCATATAAAAGTTTAAGCTCCTCTTTCTCTCCGCTTATATAAAAATGATTTTCTCTTATTAATTCACATATTTCTTTTGAAAAAATTTTTCTTTCCTTTATTATATTTTCTCCCAAAGAACTTAAAGTACTATCCCATATATCTATAGTTTCAATAAAACTTCTGTTTTTCTTTATCTGTTTTAAAAGACTGTTTCTTTGTAAAAGAGTTTTATTATATTGTTGTAAATAATAAAAATAATAAGGTTTTATCTGACTTAAAGCTATATCTATAAACCTTCTTCTTTGAGCAGGTCCCTGCTTTATTATCATTAAATCCTCGGGAGAAAATATAACGGCGTTCAAATTACCCATAAGTTCCCCTATTTTTCTTATATTAATATCATTTACAGATATTGATTTTTGTTTTTGATCGTTATATCTGAATCTTATATTTTTGTCTGCCCCTCCGCTGAAAAAAAACAGATCAATACAGAAACTTTCGGCTTCTGTATTGATCAAATCTATATCATGGGATGTCCTGTGGGATCTTCCTGTAGCGCACATAAAAAGAGCTTCCAATATATTTGTCTTTCCCTGCCCATTTTCACCATATATAACATTGAAACCTGAACCGAAATCTACATCAAAATATTTATAATTTCTAAAGTTATTTAATTTCAGGTTCTTTATATACATCCTAAACTCCTGTCAGCTTCTTATTTTTAAAGGCATTATAAGATAAATATATTTATCTCCGTCGTTTTGCACTATGGAACACGGTCCCACATTAGTTGTAAACAATATCTTTATTTTTTCATCGTCTATTACCTTAAGGGTTTCTATAAAATTTCTGGCATTAAATCTTATATCTATCTTTTCACCGTAAGTTTCGCATATTACTTCTTCCTTTGCAGAACCGTTCTCAGCGTTGGCCGTCATTATTATCTTGTCATTTCCCACTGTAAAATTCAGAGGATTCTTTCTTTCGTCATTCATAACTATGGAAGCCCTCTCTATAGCGCTCAAAAATTCTTTTCTATCTAAAACAGCCGTCAAAGAAAAATCTTTAGGTATCATTATCTTATAGTTTAGATAATTTCCTTCTATAAGCCTGGAAACCAATTTACACCTGCCCGTTTTGAACATCATCTGATTTTCAGATATACTTATCTCTATTTTTTCCGGAACATTCTGAAGTATCTTGTATATTTCATTCAGAGTTTTTCCTGGTATTATGCAGGAAAAATTGTTGTTTTCAGTCGTATTTTCTTTTCTGTAAGCTAATTTATAGCCGTCGGTAGCAACAAAATTTATATTATTTTCTTCAGTTTCTACAAATACTCCTTTGAAAATAGGTCTATTTTCATCATCGCTTACAGCAAATACTGTTTGCCTTATTATATCTTTTAGATCGTCCCTGTCCAATGTTATAAAGTTTTCTTCTTCTATATCCACCACCTTAGGAAAACCTTCAGGATCTAAAGACTTAAGTTCAAAATGAGAATATCTTGAATCGATGCTTATAATAGAATAATCATTCATATCAACAAATATCTCGTCGCCTGACATTCTTCTTATAACTTCTCCAAAAGTTCTTGAATTTAAAACAGATGAACCATTTTTTTCCACGTCTGCGTCTATTCCGCATTCTATAGCTATTTCCAGGTCATTTGAAGAAAGTTTCACTATATTATCTTCAGCTTCTATAAGTATACCTTCAAGTAAAGGCATTGTACTTTTAGAAGGAACAGCTTTTTGTACTATATTTATAGCTTCCAGTAAAGAATCTTTTGAACATGTAAATTTCATCGTGCAGAGGCCCCTTTCTTTTTTTTATATTATATAACATTTTGTAGTATTATTGTTAGGCTTTGTGAAAAATGTTGAAAAGTGTAATTTTCCTTTATATTTAAGGTGTTTTGCCCTGTTAGAAAAATGTTGAAAAAATGTTTTTTTTGTCCACATAATCAACATGTTGTAAAAATTTGTCGTTTTTTCTACAGGGAGTTTTCAACATTTTCACAGAAAATTGTGGAAAACTTTAAATGTGCAATATTTCCATTATATCTTCTATGGCCGATTTTATAGTAGCGTCGGATTTTTTCTTATTATCTATATTTGTAAAAGCAGTCATAACGGTGGTATGGTGCTTTCCTCCGAATTCTCTTCCTATCTCCGGAAACGACAGATCCATAAGATTTCTGCAAAGAAACATGCTTATCTGTCTTGGAATGGAAATATCCCTGCTTCTTTTGTCAGATTTTATATCTTCAGGCTTTACGTCGAAATAACGGGAAACTACGTCTATTATGACCTTAACGGAAAGTTCGTTTTCCTGATTGTTATTTTCTGTAATATGCTTTAAAGCCTCTTTGGCAGTATCGAAATTAAGATCTGATCCGCTCATTTTAGCATATATAATTATCTGGTTTAAAGCTCCCTCAAGTTCTCTTATATTTGTACCTACGTTTCTTGATATATAATCGAAAATTTCGTCGGATATTAAAAGTCCTTCATCTTCCGACTTTTTTCTTAAGATAGCCATTCTTGTCTCATAATCCGGTTTTTGTACGTCAGAAACCAGACCGCATTGAAAGCGGCTTCTCAGTCTTTCATCAAAAAATGTAAGTTCATTTGGAGAACGGTCGCTGGCTATTATTATTTGCTTGTTGGACTGATGAAGAGCGTTGAATGTATAGAAAAACTCCTCGATAGTAGAATTTTTTTCTCCTAAAAACTGTATATCGTCTATTAAAAGAAGATCTACATTTCTGAACTTGTCCCTGAACTGAGAAAATTCATTCTTTCTTAAAGCCGCTATGTATTCTATGGTAAATTCCTCGGAAGTTACATAGAGCACATTGGCAGATTTATTCTTTTGAACTACGTAGTTTCCTATGGCGTGCATAAGATGAGTCTTTCCAAGGCCTGATCCTCCATAAATAAAAAAAGGATTATAGGCGTTTTCATAAAGATTGTCTGCTATAGCCACAGCGGCGGCGTGAGCCATTCTGTTATTTTTACCTACTACAAAAGTGTCAAATGTATACTTTGAATTAAGATGAGTCTTTTCATATGTAAAAGTTTCGTTTTCTTCTATATTTGAAAAAACAGTTTCTATAGGAAGTACAAAATTAACGTTATAGTTTCTTTTTGAAACCTGATTTACAGCATTTTTTATAAGGGGATAAAAACGCTGTTCTAACGAAGCTTTTATAAAGTCTGCCGGAGCTTCCAGGTTTAAGAAATCAGATCCTCCTGATACAGGTTTTAAGGGGAGCATAAATGTGGTAAAGCTGAGCTCTGAAACCTCGTCTTTTATTAATTTAAGGGCGTTTTCCCAAATATTTGTTATTTGTGTATTCATTATAAATCCCCCTGTGAGAGTAATAATTTAATAGTTTGTGCTTGTCCTCAAACGCCAAAAGGCGAAAAAAATATTACGCGTCGATCCAAAACGCATAATAGGGATTTATCATTTGTAAAACAGCCAACAAAAATTGTCTATAAAGAATTTATCAGATGTGAAATAAGATTTCAATAAGCAAAAATTTGATTTTTATGACAAAAAAATATTGATTTTTTTTAAAACACAAGATATGTGTAAAATATAAAAAATATG
The DNA here is from genome assembly GCA_949282945.1 of uncultured Eubacteriales bacterium. GTDB lineage: Bacteria > Bacillota > Clostridia > UBA1212 > CASDQQ01 > CASDQQ01. Next base: position 20,650 of record CASDQQ010000020.1, on the reverse strand, counting down.
ACCCAAGATATTGTTTTAGTTACAATATGACAGTTTTGTTACAAAAATGAAATGTAAATAAAACAAAATTTATTGGTTGACAGGATATATCATTATTATTATAATTGAACGGTATTAGTAGTGAAAAAGGCTTTTTGACAAGGCTTTAGTATAGATTATGGAGGTGTATAAAAGTGAAGAGAACATATCAGCCGAAGAAGAGACAGCGCAGTAAAGTACACGGTTTTAGAAGCAGAATGAGTACCGCAAACGGCAGAAAAGTTTTAAAGAGAAGAAGATTAAAGGGCAGAAAAGTGCTTTCAGCTTAAGACCGCTTTGTGTGGTCTTTTTGTTTCATAAAGTCGGTTTTATATCGGCTTTATGAAAGCAGTATTTATATAGAAAAGCGCTATATCATAATATGAAAAAAACAGTATCTCTCAGAAAAAATAAAGATTTTCTAAAAATGTATCGCAGTGGAAACTTCTATGTAGGGAAAATAATGGTGATATACGTAAAGAAAAATAATTCAGATTATAATAAACTTGGCATTACCACTGTAAGAAATTATGGAAAAAGCGTTGAAAGAAACAGAATGAGACGGCTTATAAAGGAAAGCTACAGATTAAATGAGGATAGGATATCGTTAGGATGGGATATTGTTTTTTCAGTAAGAAAAAGAGATTCCGAAAGTATGCCTTCTTATAAAGAAACGGAAAGAGAGCTTAAATATTTACTTAAAAAAACAGGACTTATGAAATGAAGAAATTTCTTATAGCTCTTATAAGATTTTATCAGAAATATATTTCTCCCGCTAAGGGACAAGGATGCTGCAGGTTTTATCCCACTTGCTCTCAATATGCCGTTCAGGCTATTACCAAGTATGGAGCTTTTAAAGGTACCATGAAGGCTATAGCAAGGATACTCAAATGTCATCCGTTTCATAAGGGCGGATATGACCCGTTAATTTAGAAAGGAATTAAATTGGATGTTTGATATAATTTATAGAATTTTCGGCAGTTTGATGGAATATATATATTATAGTCTGTCGTTTAATAACTACGGCGTAGCAATAATTATTTTTACCATTATAACTAAACTTATTCTCACTCCCTTAACCATTCATCAACTTAAATCCTCAAGAAAAATGAGCGAAGCTCAAGAGGAACTGGCTGAGATACAGAGGCTTTTTAAAGGCGACAGAGAAAGGATGTATGAGGAGACTCAGAAAATTTATAAGGAAAAAGGAATAAGCCAGACTGCCGGATGTCTTCCTTTATTGTTGCAGTTTCCTATAATAATAGCTTTGTATGCGGTAGTAAGACAGCCTATTACTTATATATTGGACAAGGCTCAGGATGTAATAGTCAAGGCATGTGAAGCATTATCCATCGGAACGCAGACTGGAAATCATGAGCTTGAGCTTATGAACAAGCTTTTGAACGATCCTGAAGCAATAAATAAAGTAGTAGGATTTGAACGTTCAGAAATAATCAATTTTAATTTTCTGGGAATAAATCTTGGTATGACTCCCACAATAAATACTTCTACAATCTTTTCAGATCCGGGAACATATCTTCCTCTGCTTTTGATACCTGTTTTAGCTGCTGTTACCACATATCTCCAGTCAATCCTTATGGCTAAAATGAACGGCAGCAATAAACAAAATGAAGCTGCTGCGAAATCTATGAAGTTTATGAATATATTTATGCCGGTAATAATTGCTATTTTTGCGTTTTCAGTGCCGGCGGCTCTCGGTCTTTACTGGGTTATAGGAAATATATTTCAAATAGTTTCTCAGTTTATAATAAATAAAGTTATGAATAGAGATAAAGATAATTCTGATAAAAAAGATTCAATTATAAAAGTAAAGGGGAAAAATGTATAATGGCTATGTTTGTAGAAAAATTAGGTAAAACTGTTGACGAAGCTGTAGAAGCTGCATTAGAAGAATTGAACACCGATATTGAAAATGTTACGGTAGAAGTTATTGACGAAGGGTCAAAAGGTGTTTTGGGAATATTTAAAAATAAAGAGGCTAAAGTAAGAGTTACTCTTAAAGATGATATTAAGGTAGAAGTCGGTACTTTTATAGGAAATATATTGGATAAAATGGATGTAGACGCCACTGTATCCGTTACTGAAAAAGAAGATTGTATAAATGTGGATATTTCCGGTGAAAATGTAGGAATACTTATAGGAAGAAGAGGAGAAACTCTTGACGCTATACAATATATTACCAGTCTTGTTGTAAATAAAGATAATGATGATTTTAAAAGAATAATAGTTGATGTGGAAAATTACAGACAGAAAAGAGAAGAAACCCTCATAGCTTTGGCGTACAGAATGGCTAACAAGGTTGAAAAATATAAAAAAAGTATAACTCTTGAGCCTATGACTCCTTATGAAAGAAGGATAATACATTCGGCCCTTCAGGAAAGATTTACTATAGAAACTATAAGTATAGGAGAAGAACCTAACAGAAAAGTTGTAATAAGGATTAAAAAATAAATATGATTAGCAGTAAAGATACTATAGCCGCTATTTCTACAGCTCAGGGAACAGGCGGGATCGGGATAATAAGAATAAGCGGAAAAAATGCCGTTGGTACAGCCGACGGTATTTTTCACGGGAAAACATCTGTAAAAGATATGGATTCACATACTATTCAGTATGGAAAAATTAAAGATACAAAAACCGGAGAAATAATAGATGAAGTAATGCTTACAAAAATGTCGGCTCCGGCTACTTATACCCGGGAAGACGTCATAGAAATCAATTGCCACGGAAATATTTTAATTCAAAGAAGGATACTTTCTTTGATATACGAGAACGGAGCAAGACCTGCGGAACCGGGAGAATTTACTAAGAGAGCGTTTTTAAACGGAAGAATAGATCTTACCCAGGCTGAAGCCGTAATGGATCTCATAAATTCTAAAACAGAAAAAAGCAGGGAAGCGGCGGTGCTGCAGCTTTCCGGGAAAATATCCGGATATATAAATAATATTATAGAAAAGCTTTTAAACATAATGGCCAGGATAGAAGTAACTGTAGATTATCCTGAACATGATGATGAGGCCGATACAGCTGTAATTGCGGAAACAGAACTTAAAGAAATATATTCTGACCTTAGTTCGGCGATTGAGAGCTATGATACGGGAAGACTTCTAAAAACAGGTATACAGACTACAATAGTCGGAAAACCAAATTCAGGGAAATCTACTCTTTTAAATGAGTTGGCGGGGTACGACAGAGCTATAGTGACCGACATACCCGGTACTACCAGAGACATAGTAGAAGAGAATATAAACATCGACGGAATACTGTTAAATCTTAAAGACACAGCAGGAATACGAAGATCGGAAGATGTGGTAGAGCAAATAGGAATAAAACTGGCTATGGAAAATATAAAAACATCCGATTTAGTAATTTATGTAATATCTCTTTCTGAGGAAGATCCTGTGGATATCCATATTTTGGAAGAGATAAAGGACAAGAAGGCGATAATATTTTTAAATAAAGAGGATTTGGCAAAAGACGGAGAAGCGGATAATATAAAAGAAATATTAAAGGGATATTCTTTAGGCGAAAATATAAAAATAGTAGTTTCATCTCTTAAAAGGGAAAAAGGCGCCGAAGAAATAAAAAAAGCTATAAAAGATATGTTTTTTTCAGGTAATCTTTCGCAAAACGATCAGCTTATCATTACGGCGGAAAGACATGTAAATCTTATAAAGCAAAGCCAAAACGCTATAAGCGACGGAATTGATTCTCTTTTAGGAGGTATGCCTTTAGATATGCTTTCTGTGGATATAAGAAACGCCGCCGAGTATCTGGGTGAAATAGTAGGAATGAGTATAAGCGAGAATCTTATAGATAAAATATTTTCATCATTTTGTATTGGAAAATAACAGGGGTGTTTTAAATGGGTTTTATAGCGGGAGAATATGATATTTGCGTTGTAGGAGCGGGACACGCCGGCTGTGAGGCCGCATTGGCTGCCGCGCGACTTGGCATGTCTACTGTGGTTTTTGCCATAAATCTGGACAGTATAGCAAATATGCCGTGTAATCCAAATATAGGAGGAACCGCCAAAGGACAGCTCGTAAGAGAGATTGACGCGCTTGGCGGAGAAATGGGAAAGGCCGCGGACAAAAATACTATACAATCTAAAATACTAAACGCTTCTAAAGGGCCGGCCGTATATTCTTTGAGAGCTCAGATAGACCGGAGAAGGTATCAGATGACAATGAAGCATACTCTTGAGATGCAGGAAAACCTTGATGTTAAACAGGCGGAAATAGTAAAACTTTTATATACCGAGAACGATGGAATAAAGAGTATAAGAGGGGTGGTCACTCATACAGGAACGGAATATAGATGTAAGGCTGTTATTTTAACTACCGGTACATATTTAAAAGGAAAGATAATCATAGGAGATACAGCTTTTTCCAGTGGCCCGGATGGAATTTTCCCGGCAGATAGACTGTCTGATTGTCTTGAGAAAATGGGCATAAAACTTTTGAGGCTTAAAACGGGAACTCCGGCCAGAATAAACAGCAGAAGTATAGATTTTTCAAAAATGCAGATCCAGTATGGAGATGATAATATAACGCCATTTTCTTTTGAAAACCAGTCGTTGGAAACAGAACAGGTGGTATGCTGGCTTACAAGAACCACTGAAAAAACTCATAACATAATTAAAGAGAATATACACAGATCGCCTCTTTACGGAGGATTGATAGAAGGAATAGGCCCAAGATACTGTCCGTCCATAGAAGATAAAATAGTCAGGTTTGCCGATAAAGAAAGTCATCAGCTTTTTATAGAGCCTATGGGAAGAGATACTGAAGAAATGTATATACAGGGTTTTTCCACCAGTCTTCCGGAGGATGTGCAGGCCGATATGATACATTCTGTTCCCGGCCTTGAGAATGCCCGGGTAATGAGAAGTGCTTACGCTATAGAGTATGACGCCATAGATTCTACCCAGCTTAAGCTTTCTTTGGAATTTAAGAATATAGATAATCTTTTCAGCGCAGGGCAGATAAACGGAAGTTCAGGATATGAAGAGGCGGCCGGACAGGGAATCATAGCGGGGATCAACGCGGCTTTAAAGCTTATGGGAAAAGAACCTTTGATCATAGACAGGTCTCAGGGATATATAGGAGTGCTAATAGACGACCTTGTTACGAAGGGTACAAAAGAACCGTACAGAATGATGACTTCCAGAGCGGAGTACAGGCTTTTGCTCAGGCAGGATAACGCGGATATGAGACTTACTGAAATAGGGCATTCCGTAGGACTTATTTCAGAAGAAAGATATAAAAAGTTCCTTATAAAAAAACAGCAGATAGAAGATGAGATAGACAGAGTGTGCAAAAAAAATATATCTCCCGATGAAAAAACAATGAACCTTTTGGAGAAATACAAAAGTACGCCTATAAAGTCCGGGGTGAAACTTTCCGAGCTTATTAAAAGGCCTGAACTAAGCTATGAAATACTGGAAGAGATAGATCCGGAAAGACCTCAGCTTTCTAGTGCGGTAAAAGAACAGGTAAATATATGTGTAAAATACGAGGGATATATAAAAAGGCAGGAAGCTCAGGTTGAACAATTTAAAAAATTAGAAAAAAGAGCATTATCCAAAAATATTGATTATTCAGAAATAAAAGGACTTTGTCTTGAAGCAAGACAGAAGCTCAACGCTATGAAGCCGGAATCTTTAGGACAGGCTTCGAGGATTTCAGGAGTATCGCCTGCGGATATTTCTGTGCTTTTAATTTATCTCAATGGTAAGGGACGGGAACAAAATGGATTTTGATACTTTTTTAAGAGAAAATCTTAAGAAATTTAATATTGAACCTGATGAAGAACAATGCGGATATTTTAAAAAATATTCTGAAGAACTCAGAAAATGGAATGAAAAGATAAATTTGACCGCCATAACTGAACCGGAAGAGATAATAGTAAAGCATTTTACCGATTCTCTTTCAATAATGCCCATACTGCCCAAAGGAAAATATTCTCTTATAGATGTGGGGACCGGGGCGGGATTTCCCGGAATACCGTTAAAAATTATGAACAGGGATATTTCTCTCACTCTATTGGATTCTCTCGAAAAGAGAATAAAATTTCTTGATTTTATGTTGGAAAATATAAACGCGGATAATTATAAATGTGTACATTGCAGAGCTGAAGACGGCGGACATAATCCGGAGCTCAGGGAAAAATATGACGTGTGTACGGCGCGGGCGGTGGCTAAACTTCCGGTGTTGCTTGAGTATTGCCTGCCCTTTGTAAAAACAGGAGGTATTTTTGTAGCTATGAAGGGAAATGATACCCAGGAGATATCCCAGGCCAGAACCGCTCTTGATATACTGGGAGGGGAAATAGTTGACGTCAGGGAAATAAAATTGGGTAATGAAGGCATGAACAGAACTATAATAACAGTAAAAAAATGTCGACAAATTTCGACAAAGTATCCGAGAAAAGCAGGTACTCCAAGTAAAAATCCACTAATCTAATTACAAAAATAAAGTTAGCAAACAACATTCTTTTATTCTAAAACCCTTATTATAAACTGATTTACAGATATTCATTTTATTAAATTATTTTATATAGAGTATTTTTTTAAATTTAAAAATATCCTTTTAGACTAAAGTATAAATTCTTTTAATAATATATGTCGAATTTTGTCGAACGAATATTGATGGGAAATATAGAAAATTTAATGATTTCCTAGTAATATAGAGGTACTTCATTACCATATATACGAAAGGACGAGTGAACATGGAGAATGCACTTAAGGTAGATTACAACAAACCGGATTATGAAATTCTGGAACATAAGAAAACTGATGATAAAATGAATGAGATCGAATACATAAAGATCGACCAGATAAGACCTAATCCGTATCAACCAAGAAAGAATTTTAATAAAGCGGCGCTTATGGAACTTTCAGAGTCTATAAAAGCCTACGGCGTATTACAGCCTATAAATGTCAGGAAACAAAGCGGAGGATATTATGAACTGGTTGCAGGTGAAAGACGTTTAAGAGCGTCTCAATTGGCAGGATTGAAAAGGATTCCATGCATAGTGGTTTCTTTAAATGACAATGATTCGGCAATAATAGCTCTTATCGAAAATCTTCAAAGAGAAGATTTGAATTTTATTGAAGAAGCAGAAGGATATACTTCCCTTATTTATGATCACGGGCTTACTCAAGAAGAGTTGGCCAGAAAAATAGGAAAAAGCCAGTCTACGGTAGCGAATAAAGTAAGATTGTTGAGACTTTCGCCTCTTGTAAGAAAGATTTTGATCGATAATAATTTGACCGAAAGACACGCCAGAGCGCTTCTTAAAGTCGAAGACGAGGAATTGCAGGTAAAAATACTTAAAGAAGTTTGCAACGGCAAGCTGAATGTAAAGAAAACAGAGGAATTTATTGAAAAAGCAATTTCCGGTGATGAAGAAATATTTAAGAAGTTACACAATGAAATAAGCAACGATAAAACTAACAACGATGCATCCCATGATTCAGAAAAAACAGAAAAAAGGCCTCAGATTAAAAGAGTTATCAAAGATTTAAGAATTTTTGTAAATACTATAAAAGAATCTGTTGAAATGCTAAAAGATTCCGGAGTATCGGCAAAGGCCGCTCAGTTTGACAGAGGCGAATACCTTGAATTTATCATAAGGATACCTAAAAAAGAAAACTATTTATAATAAGATCTGTAATAATAGGCCCATTATAATTTTGATTATAATGGGCCTATTATTATGAGGGAGCGTTTTTTTAGTCTGTCATATAATTACGGTCCGGCTAAATATTTATCTAAAGCTTAGCTCTAAAATCTGTGGCGCATAATAACTATCACCTGTTGAAACGGCTGTAAAGCCGTTTTCTTTTACCTTAGTTTTAAGAATTAAGCCCTCTGATCGTGTTAAAAAATGATTGTGCGTATCTGCGACAAGGTTGGTAATATCCAGATGGTGATAACCGTTTTCTATAAAAGAGTCGGTAAGTTTTCTGGCCGCGGGAATTTTATTGTTCCAGTTGGAACCAAAGCTGCAAAATCTGCTTTCTATATGAAAGGCGGATAATAAAGTATCACTTCCGCCATAGATCGGCAAATGAAGGATAGCTTTTTGGATTTGTTTATCCGACATTTCTGATATAACGGAAAAATTCGGACGGGAATAAAGCCACTGTTCTCCGTACGCGTTGGTATTGCCAATATACGCCGCGCCTCCAAAAGCATTGTTTACTCCTGGATTCCGGCTTTCTACCGTTGTATCCTGAAACATTTTCATTTCGTGCAAATTAATTTCGTATAATACATATTTGCCATAAGGATTATCATGACAAACTGTAAGTATAAATTCCCTGTCATTATTTTTCTGATAGCCTATTTCACAGGGCGCGATAAGATTGTCTTTACTATCCAATGTCCCTATACAGGAAACTGTCATAAAAGGTTTAAACTCCTCGCTCATCAGAGAAAAATATTTGTCGTTGCTCCTGATTTCCATAAAAGGGCGTTCCGCTGAAAGCGTGATTTTTTCTTTCATACTTGCGGAACATGGAGCTTTGACCATGATACCGTTTAAAGTAGGATATACTTCCAATCTATCACAGAAGATTACGCGTTCTGTTTTTGAGGTAATTCCGGCAGAAAAAGCAATTTGAAAGGAACTTTCATGGTTTTTAAAAAGAAAAGCTTCACTAATAGTGATCTGAACATTAGAACCTTTAAAAAACCAAACACCTTTATTATCATGGAATCGCAGATCTATAAGCTTTCTTGTTTTTTGATCGTAAATAGGAACGCTAAAACAGTAGGCTGTTTTAGTTCCGTTTTCTTCCGAGAAAATTATCCTGTACCTATTGCTGTTCTTACGATCTATGATCATGGGCCTGCCCGCCCGTAGCTTTGTAATTTCGCTTAAAATTGATTTCATATGTATCACTCCTGTCTAAAAATTTTTTTATTTCTCCCGGACCGCGAAAAAAGTATAACTTTTAAACCGGACAAAAACTGTCCGGTTTAGAAAATATTTTAAAATTTTTAGTAAATATAGAAAAAAAACAAAATTTTAGGGGTTAAATATATGGAACAACCAGGCTTTTAATAGTGTAAAAATAATGAGAAATATGTTAAAATAATCAAAATCAGGAATGTATGCCAGTATGTAACATAGCATGCAGAAGGACAAAGAAAATATGCGAAAACTTGCAAAATATTTAAAAAACTATAAAAAGCAATTATTTTTAGGGCCTCTTTTTAAACTTACGGAAGCGGTTTTTGAGCTTATAGTACCTGTAGTTACGGCCATGATCATAGATAACGGCGTTTTAAAAAATGATGCCGGGTATGTCTGGAAAATGGGCGGGATACTTCTTCTTTTAGGCGTAGTCGGACTTATATGTGCTCTTATATGTCAGTACAGCGCCTCCATCGCATCTCAGGGGTTCGGAACGGTATTGAGAGAAGATCTTTACAGACATATAAATAGTTTTTCTCACAAAGAAATAGATAAATTTGGGACCCCGTCCCTTATAACCAGAATTACAAATGACGTAAATCAGCTTCAATTTGCGGTGGCGATGCTTATAAGGCTTGTGATAAGAGCGCCCTTTTTAGCTGTAGGAGCTGTTGTAATGGCGATGATGATAGATATAAAACTTTCTGTCATATTTTTAGTCGTGACTCCGATAATAGCCGTAATACTTTACGTAATAATGAGCAAGTCGGTACCCTATTTTAAAGTGGCTCAGAAAAAACTCGACAGAATATCCGGAATATCCAGAGAGGGACTTTCCGGCGTAAGAGTAATAAGAGCTTTTTCAAAACAGGAAACTGAAGAAGCCCGTTTTTTAAAGGCTTCTACTGAACAGGCGGATATTTCCATAAGAGTTGGAAAGCTTTCGGCGCTTTTGAATCCCCTTACATACGCGGTCATGAATATAGGCATAGTGGCAATAGTCTGGTTCGGAGGATTCAGAGTAGAAAGCGGGGGTATGACCACGGGCGAAGTTACCGCTTTCGTAAACTATATGACTCAGACATATCTTGCCTTAGTAGTTGTGGCCAATCTGGTTGTGACCTTTACCAAAGCCGCTGCCAGCGCCGCCAGGGTAAACGAAGTGCTGCAAACGGAAACTACAATAAAAGATCCTCAAATAGACGAAAATATAACGCTTGATGAGAGAGAAAAAAACGGTCCCAAGATATTTTTCGACAACGTAAGCTTTTCTTATGTAGGTAAAGACAGTGATAAATACGCGCTTAAAGATCTGACTGTATCTGTAAAAAAAGGAGAAACGGTGGGAGTCATAGGCGGAACAGGTTCGGGAAAGTCTACGTTTGTAAACCTTATTCCAAGATTTTATGATATAAGTAAAGGGAAAATAATTATTGACGGAAAGGATGTTAGGGACTATACGATAAAAGCTCTACGTTCAAAGATTGGAGTGGTGCCTCAGGGGTCGGTCCTTTTTTCAGGAACAGTGGAAAGTAATTTAAAATGGGGAAATCCCGACGCTTCTTACGAAGATATGGTAAAAGCGCTGAAAACCGCCCAGGCATATGATTTTGTAGAAAAGCTCCCGGACGGTATTAAAACGAAAGTGACTCAGGGAGGCAAGAATTTTTCCGGAGGCCAAAGACAGAGGCTTACCATTGCCAGAGCTCTTGTAAGGAACCCGGAAATACTTATTCTTGACGACAGTTCTAGCGCATTGGATTTTGCCACCGACGCCCGACTGAGAAAAGCCATAAAGAATGACATAAAGGAAACTACTGTTTTTATCGTGTCTCAGAGAGCCAGTTCTATAAAGTACTCGGATAAAATCATAGTTTTTGACCATGGTGAAGCGGTAGGCATAGGCTCCCATGAAGAGCTGATCAAAAGCTGCGCCGTATATAGGGAAATATGCCTTTCACAGCTTAGCGAGGAAGAGGTGAACGGGAAATGAAAGAGACTGTCAAGAGATTGTTAAAATATACTAAAAAATATAATGCTTTTATCGCAGGAGCCTTTTTTAGTTCCGTGATAAGCGTGTCTTTAATGCTTTATGGACCTATTCTTGTAGGCGAAGCTATAGACAATATTTTAGACAATGGTATAGTAGACCACAGCGGAATGATTCCCATACTTATAAGGCTTATTTTTACTATAGCGGGAACCGCCGTGTTTCAATGGCTTATGGCCTTTTGTACGAATAAGGTGGCATATAAAACCGTGCAGGATCTTAGAGTGGATGTGTACGCTAAAATAAACCGGCTTCCACTGAAATATATTGACGGCCACGCGCACGGAGATATAATAAGCAGAATAGTAAACGACGTGGATCAGGTCTCAGAAGGTCTTTTGCAGGGGCTTACCCAACTTTTTACAGGTATAGTGACAATAATAGGAACCCTTCTTTTTATGCTTTCTATAAATGGCTTTATAACTCTTGTTGTAGTGGTCATAACGCCGCTTTCTCTGTTTGTAGCTTCCTTTATCGCGAAAAGGTCCCATAAAATGTTTGTCAAACAGCAGGCTACGCAGGGAGAACTCTCCGGATATATAGAAGAGCTTATGGGAAACCAGAAAATAGTTAAGACTTTCGGATATGAGGAAAAGGCAGTTGAAGGTTTTAGAGAAATAAATAACAGGCTTTATGTATGCGGACAGAAAGCCCAGTTTTATTCATCGCTTACAAACCCGTCCACAAGATTTGTAAACGGCATAGTTTATGCCGCGGTGGCGGTCATAGGCTCTATATATGCTCTATCAGTGAACCAGACTTTATTTACAGTGGGAGAAATAACCTGTTTTTTAACTTACGCCAATCAGTATACTAAACCTTTTAATGAGATAACCGCTGTGGTAACTCAGGTACAGGCTGCTTTTGCCGCGGCAAACAGACTTTTTGAAATATTGGATGAAAAGGAAGTTGTGGATGACGGAAAAGTGGAAATACCCGGTATTGTAAAAGAAAACGGGGATAAACAAACTTTTTCGCTTTCCATAAAAAATGTGTATTTTTCATATATACCGGGAGTACCTCTTATAGAAAATATGAACGTGGAGGTGGCTCCGGGAGAAAGAGTAGCCATAGTAGGGCCTACCGGCTGTGGAAAAACTACTATTATAAATCTGCTTATGAGGTTTTATGAAGTGGATAAAGGAAGTATTTGTGTTGGAGGCATAAATATAAAGGATATGCCTGTAGACAGTCTTAGAAGTATGTTTGGAATGGTTTTGCAGGACACCTGGCTTTTTAACGGAACGGTAAAGGAAAATATCGCATATGGAAGACCGGATGCCTCGGAGGAGGAAATTATAGAGGCCGCTAAAGCCGCTCATGCAGATTATTTTATATCCAGGCTTCCCCACGGGTATAATACTGTAATATCGGAGGACGGAGGAAATATCTCACAGGGGCAAAAGCAGCTTTTGTGCATAGCGAGGGTAATGCTCGCCGATCCGCCTATGCTTATATTGGACGAAGCCACCAGTAATATAGACACACGTACAGAAATATACGTACAAAAGGCATTTGATGAAATGATGAGGGGAAGGACCACATTTATTGTAGCTCACAGACTGTCAACAATAAAAGAGGCTGACATAATACTTGTTATGAAGGACGGAAAAATTATAGAACAGGGCAGACATGAAGAACTTTTGAAACGCGGAGGCTTTTACGCCGAACTTTATAACAGCCAGTTTGCGGGAAGCTGATATGGATAAGAAAAATAATAGATATATGGTTTCTTTGCTTATAAAGCCTGCTTCATCTTTGTGTAATATGAGATGTAAATATTGTTTTTACCATGATGTGGCAAATACCAGAAAAGTTTCGTCCTATGGAATAATGACTGAGGAAACGGCGGATGTATTGATAAAAAGGACGGTGGAATACGCATATGATACGGCAAAGATATTTTTTGCTTTTCAGGGAGGAGAGCCTACACTAGCCGGCCTTGATTTTTTCAAATACTTTTGTAAAAAAGTTGAGGAAAATAAAAAAAGCGGCCAGAAAATATTTTATTCCATACAGACAAACGGAATTTTAACCGACGAAAAATGGTGCGGGTTTTTTGCCCAAAATAATTTTCTTGTGGGGGTGTCCCTGGACTGCGAAAGAGAGCTTCACGATATGCACAGGATAGATATAAACGGAGTCGGCACATACGACAGGGTAATAAAAAATATTTCCCTTATGGATAAATATAAAGTCGAATACAATATACTTTCCGTTGTTACAAAAGCCATGGCCAGAAAGCCGGAGAAAGTTTTTAAAGAGTACCTGAAAAAAAGATATAAGTATATCCAGTTCATACCATGTCTTAAGCCTTTTGACGGGGTGGAGGAAAATAAATATGATCTTACGCCGGAGCTTTACGCTGATTTTCTTATAGAAATGTTCAGGCAGTGGAAACATCAGTTGGAAAACGGAAATTATATAAGCATAAGGCTTTTTGACAATTTAGTAATGCTGCTTAAGGGATATCCTGCCGAGCAGTGCGGGATTTTGGGGAAATGCTCTCTGCAAAGAGTGATAGAAGCTGACGGAAGCGTTTACCCCTGCGATTTTTATGTTCTGGATAAATATAATTGTGGAAATATAAGGGAAAAGTGTTTAGATGAAATAGACATTTCAGAACCTGCGGCAAATTTTTTAGAGGATAAAGAACCTGTACACAGTTTATGTATCAGCTGCAAAGTTATAAAAATATGCGGAGGGGGATGTAAAAGATACCGGAGCTTTTATCATGCTTCGGCAGATTTTTGCCCGTATCAGAAATTTCTTTATACTGTATTTGATCAGCTTAAAGAGGTCGCCTTAAAGCTTAGATGATAAGCGTGAAATAGCTGTAATAAAATTTCTGTAAGACAACATATATGTAAAAGATAAAAATTTTATGGAGGAAAAGAGATGAAAAAGAGAGACTGGAAAAAGATAACCGCGATGATAGTTTTTATCTGCTTATTGGTACCCATTATTTTTTTGGTATTCAGGATAATAAATCCAGATCCCAATCTGCCCAAAACACAAAGTGACTATGTGCTTATGCTAGTGCAGTGCATATTGGGCATTATAGCCTTGGGAATGCCCACTTTAATAAGCAGGAAGCTTAAAATAGAAATTCCGTCCGGAATATATATTTTATATGTCATGTTTCTTTACTGCGCGGTCTTTTTAGGAGAGGTCAGAAGTTTCTATTATACAGTACCGAACTGGGATACATATCTGCACACTTTCAGCGGATTTATGATAGGAGCGTTAAGCTTTTCTGTTATAACGCTTTTAAATAAAGAGGAAAAGATACATATGACGTTATCGCCCATATTTGTGGCTGTATTCGCATTTTGTTTTTCTTTGGCTCTGGGCGCTGTTTGGGAAATATATGAATTTACGGTAGACGGCATAATGAAGCTCAATATGCAGAAATACGCTACTGAAGCGGGAGTTTTAAAAGTAGGCAGAGAAGCTCTCATTGATACCATGAAGGATATAATAGTAGACGCTATCGGCGCGCTCGGAATTTCCATAGTAGGTTATATATCTCTTAAGTATAAAAAGGGTTGGGTAGAAAAATTCCTTTTTAAGAAAAATAAAGAACAATAAAGTCAGTATGTTCCTATCAGAGATCGTTAAAGGGAAGCTTTGAGTTCTTCTATTATTTCTATGCCGGAACTGGTTCCTATTCTGTCAGCTCCGGCGCCGATCATTTCCAGGGCTGTCTTTAAGGTACGAATACCTCCGGCAGCCTTTACTTTTATTTTATCGTCTACGGCGTTTTTCATGAGAAAGATGTCGGAAACTCTGGCGCCTTCCGGACCGAATCCCGTAGAGGTTTTTATAAAATCCGGTTTTGCGGCAAGGGCGATTTTACAGAGAGTAAGTTTTTCCTCTTCGGAAAGGTAGCAGTTTTCAAAAATTACCTTTGACGTCTTACCGTGTTTCCTGCACAGATCCGCCATTGTCTGCATTTCATGCAATATATAGTCATAGTTTTTGCTTTTAAGCTCTGAGAGATTTACTACATAATCTATTTCATCAGCCCCATTTTTTATAGCCTGCTCTGCTTCAAAGGCTTTACATTCAATAGATGTCTGTCCCAGGGGAAATCCCGCGACACAGCCTAAAAGAGCCTTTTGGTCAAGAAAGGACCGGCAGATCTTTACCTGTGAGGAGTGTATCATCATAGTCTTAAATGAGTACGGCTCGCTGTCTTTAAAAAATTTTTCCAGTTCTCCATATGAAGTATATGTTTTCAAAAGAGTCTGGTCAAAATATAACGCTAATTCTGCGGGCGAAAAATCCTTTTTCATATTATTTGTAATCCTTTCAATCTTGATTTATACGGCTTCTTCTCTCGGCAAGAAGCAGATCCACCATTCTTCCATAACTGTGTATCCCGTCATCCTGGCCGTTTGCCTGTAAATAGGAGTTGTTTACCGAGCTGGCGGCTTCTTCTATAGGACCTTCAAATTGTTTCCAGAACATTGACTGAGCGTAAGCGTCCCTGTTATATCCTTCGTCTACAGTAGAACGTATTTCTGACGCTGTCTGAGCGTCATACCCATACAGAGCGTTAATTGAGTAAATAAATGCCGAATAATATCCAGAATATTTAAAATCTATATCATCATGGGCTCTGCACGCGAGGAAGGCTATAAAATTAGCTTCGTCCTCCCGACAAAAACCTCTTTGGTGAGCCATTTCGTGCAAAACCGTATGAGGGAGAGAGCAGTCTGGAGTACGGGAGTTTACATTTGCCTCAAAGGTATAAGGAATAAAAATTCCCGTAATTCCCATATAACAAAACATAGTTGAGGATAAAAGGTATTGGGGCCTGCAATAATTTCCTCCAAACAGAGGAATTTCCTCCGCAAGGTTTTCATAGCCCTTTTCCGCCCGGTCAAGCAGGTCCTGCTTAGATCCGTTTATACGCATTATTCCTTCCTCGGTTTCATATACCTGAGGGCGCAGCCTGTTTATTTCGTCGGCCAGTTCACGGCACAAATCCGCCAGTTCCTCCACGGAATACAGAGAGTCCTCATAATCAAGATTTTCCGAAAGAGGCTTTCTGGCAAAATTAAAACCCCAAAATGCATAAAAACAGCAGTAGAGCCCACAAGATACACAAATAGCATATGTAATAAAATTAAGCAATGGCACTGTTGGTTTTTTAGCCTTTTTCCTGAAGTTCTTTACTGTTTTAATGATAGAACTTATTAAAAAAAACAGAGAAAATATAATAGCGGCCGCGATTGCGATCTCAGCCATAGAAAAAGGAAATATCCCGAATACAAAGCTTATACTTTGCGAAATGATCTTATATAATCCCTGTGAAAAATATTTTTCGGTAAGATCAGGATGGCTTAAGAAAACAACGTTCAAAACGGCGGTAAGAACGGCTGCAAGAATAAAAAATAGTATTAAATAAAAGCGTTTTTTCTTAAATAAATTTTTCATGCTGAAATTATATCACAAAAATAAAAAGGAAAACAGCCGTAAGCTGTTTCCATTTTTTGAAAAAAATGTAACTTTACTGTTTTGCTTCCGACTTTATTTTATCTCTGTATTCAGAAGGAGATATACCGTAAAAATTCTTAAACACCCGGTTAAAGGTACGCTGGGTCTCAAATCCGCAGTCATAGCATATTTGGGTTATTGGTATATCTGAGCTTCTCAGCATATGCGACGCATGATCAAGTCTTATCATATTAAGATAGTCGTAAAAGCCTGTATTAAGTCCGGAGGTAAAAATATGCGACAGGCGGTTTCTGGTAACTCCGAAATTTTGTGAGAGTATTTCCAGAGAAATAGGGTCTTTATAGTTTTGAGAAATATAATCTATAATTTTATAGGTAAGATCGCAGTCTGATGATTTTGAGTTTTTATCCAGTTCAATAAGGGGCATAGCCCGGGAAAGTATGAGCTGTATAAAGGAGTGGCATACAAGAGCGTCACCTCCGGTCTGCATTTCTTCATACATTCCGTTAAGCGAATAGGGAATGTCCTTATGGACCGACCGTGAAAGGATAAATGGTTTTGACGGCCGGTTTTTCATAATAGTGTTATAAAACTCGCCGGAAGAGGCCGGAGAAAAAATCACCATGAGTCCTGAAGAATATTTTTCGCCGCACTCTTCGTATTTATGTACGGTGTTTGGAAAAACTAAAACCATATCCCCGGAGGACATAACTTCTGAACAGGATCCTACTGTTACGGAAAGATTTCCTTCATAAATATATATAAGCTCCAGGTGTTTGTGGAGGTGGGCGGGGAAGTTCATTTTATAAAATTTTTCTATATGTAAATCTTTTGTTTTTGATTCATAAAAAGGTATCATAAAATCACCTGCGTAATATGTGTAATAATTGACCAGAAAAAAATTGTGTATTTCTATCTTATTGCACAAATATATATTAAAATCAGATCAAAATCAACAACTAAAATTAAAGGAGAGATCATAATGCGTCATTATTCAGCGATTATAGGCTTTGGCGGAATGGGAAACTGGCACTACGAGAGTATAACCCAGAAAATCGACAGTATAACCGTAAAGGGTATTTTTGATATACGTGAAGAGGCCTGTGAGAAGGCGGCTAAAGCAGGTCTTAAGGTGTATGGCAGCGTAGAGGAGCTTTTGAGCGACAGTGAAATAGATATAGTGACAATAGCGACTCCAAACAATTTTCATAAAGAGCTTTGTATAAAATGTCTTGAAGCAGGTAAAAACGTGGTATGCGAAAAACCGGTTACTTTAAATTCTCAGGAATTAGAAGAAATAATTTTCCATGCCAAAAAGACAGGAAAGGTTTTTTCAATACATCAAAACAGAAGATGGGACAGAGATTACCGTATAATCAAAGAAACTTTGGAAAGCGGTATAATAGGAACACCGTATTTTATAGAAAGTAAGGTCCAAGGGTCCAGAGGTTCCCTGCACGGTTGGAGAGGTTATAAAATAAACGGAGGAGGAATGGTCCTCGATTGGGGAGTTCATCTCATCGATCAGATAATGGATATGATAAAATCTCCCGTAGCTTCGGTAACAGCGCATCTGTTTTCCATATTTTCCAATGAAGTGGATGACAATATAAAAATCCTGCTTAGATTTGAAAATGGAGTTTCAGCTTTGCTTGAAATGTCTACAAATTGTTTTATAAATAATCCGAGATGGCACGTGACCTGTACGGACGGAACAATACAGATAGATGATTGGAGCTGCAAAGGGAAAATAGTGCAGCTTAATACAGACCAGAAAATGGAATGGGCCGATGATATTGTTTATACAGAAGCCGGTCCTACAAGAACCATGGCGCCGAGACCAGCCCACACTACGAAGGAGCTGCCGCTGCCGGAGGTATGTACCGACTGGTCGGATTACTATAATAATATAGTGGATGTGATAGACAACGGCGCTGAACTCATAGTAAAACCGGAACAGGCCCTGAGAGTAATGAAGGTAATAGATCTTATATTTAAATCTCAGGAACTGGGAGAAGGCAAAAAGTGCAGTATATAAAGGTTATATAGCGTTATAAATAAAATTTGAAAGGAAGGGATATTATGAAAAAAAAGGCCTTGATTTTTCAGGGTGGTTGGGACGGACATGAGCCTGCCTTAACGTCAAAAAGATTTAAAGGGCTTTTGGAAAAAAACGGATTTGAAGCTGAAATTTCTGATACACTGGACTGTCTTGCGGATCTTGACCGTCTTATGGAACTGGATCTCATGGTTTCATGTTGGACAATGGGCGAGATAAAGAGAGAATATACGGTAAACGTGTCTAAAGCAGTGGGAGCAGGTGTAGGTCTTGCGGGGTGCCACGGGGGAATGTGTGATTCTTTTCGACAGGATACTGAATGGCAGTTTATAACTGGAGGACAGTGGGTAAGTCATCCCGGAGGAGACGGAATAGAATATACAGTAAATATAAGGCCAGGATCCAGTCCTATAACTGAGGGACTGGAGGATTTTAAGGTAAAGAGTGAGCATTACTATCTCCACGTAGATCCCTCCATAGAGGTTTTGGCTACCACAAGATTTCCTCTTGTATCTTATTATCATATATCCAATAAGCCTGTGGATATGCCTGTGGCATGGACAAAATATTGGGGTAATGGAAGAGTTTTCTATACGTCATTAGGTCATCACGACGATGTATTTGATAATTCGCCCAACGCGCAGATACTTATGGAAAGAGGAATGCTGTGGGCCGCTGACGGTAAAAGATACGCGGTAGAAAAAGGACTTACCACAGCACGTTTTGAAAATAGTGCAAAAATGTACTGATTTTTAATAAAATGTGAGGAGTGATAGAAATTATGATTAAAATAGCCATGATAGGTGTAGGCTGTATAAGCGGCATATATCTGGAAAATATAACTAATAAATTTAAGGAAATTGAACTTATAGGAGTCTGCGACCTTGTAAGAGAACGCGCAGAAAACGCTAAGGAAAAATATAATGTTCCTAAAATATATGATACCATGTACGATGCTTTTGCGGATGAGGAAGTGGATATAATTTTAAATCTTACGAGACCGTACGAGCATTATGAAGTTACTAAGGCTGCTCTTTTAGCAGGTAAACATGTATATTCTGAAAAGCCTCTGGCTGCTTCTCTTGAAGAGGGCATAGAACTTAAAGATCTTGCGGAGAAAAATAATCTCAGACTGGGAGGCGCGCCGGATACTTTCCTGGGAGCAGGCATACAGACCTGCAGAAAGCTTATTGACGACGGATATATAGGAACGCCTATAGGAGCTTCAGCATTTATGATATGCAGAGGACATGAAACCTGGCATCCAGACCCGGAATTTTACTATAAGTACGGCGGAGGCCCTATGCTCGATATGGGTCCTTATTATATAACCGCTCTTATAAATCTCCTGGGAGGAGTTTCAGGAGTTACGGGAATAACCAAGAAATCTTTTGATACAAGAACTATAACGAGCCAACCTTTCTGCGGAAAAGTTATTGATGTAGACGTAGAGACCCATGTTACGGGCATAATGCAGTTTGACAACGGAGCTGTGGGAACCATCTTTACCACTTTCGATGCTTATTCAGCCCCCCATTCCCCTATCGAGATTTACGGTTCAAAAGGAACACTTCTTGTTCCCGACCCGAATTGCTTTGGGGGGCCTGTCAAACTTTTCCGTCCGGAGGACGGCCAGTACAGGGAAATGCCGTTGGTTTTTGATTATGCGGAAAATTCCAGGGCCCTGGGCCTTGCGGATATGGCTAAGGCTATAGAAACTGGCAGAGAGGCAAGATGCGATTATACTCAGACTTTCCATGCATTAGAGGTTATGACTTCTTTTGAAGTAAGCAGCAGGGAGAAAAAATACATACCAATGAAGTCAAAATATAATCGTAAGGCGCCTATGCAAAACAACCCTGTAAAGGGTATACTTGATTAAACGCAATACACTTCTCTTCCTATAAAAGTTGATAAATTCTGCCCCATGATCAAATTTTTGGGGCGGAATTTTTTTCACTAAAAAATCCTAAAAATTTTTTTTAAACCGGACAGTTTTTGTCCGGTTTAAAATATATACTCTATTTGTGACCTGCGGAAAATAGAAAAAACTGAGGGCAAAAGAACGGCTTTACCGAAAAATATCCATGATAAAAAGGCCCGGAGAT
>CASDQQ010000019.1 GCA_949282945.1 uncultured Eubacteriales bacterium | reverse complement strand
CTGATCCATGTTGTTTAAGGCGTGCAGAACAGCCGCATAAATCCCCATAGCTACAGCCGGATTTCCAGACTCAACCTTCCATAATGTAGATCGGCTAACGCCCGCCCTTTCTGCCACCAGTTCTGCTGTCAGATTTCTTCTCAGTCGAGCAAGCTTTATCTGCTCACCGACCGTCTTAAGAATTCTTTCAGTTCCCGGCATTATATTATATTCCGCTTTTTTCATTTTATATCACCCTGTTTCCTTTTTATGTTTCCACTTTATGTTTTCTATTATATACATAATCGTTATTTGCGTCAATAATAGAAAACATTCATGGAAGGATTTTTGCACTGGGAACGCCGTGCATTATGCTAAATCCGTCACGAGCCTAGTATTTCCTAAATATCTTCAGGTAATTCGGGTTTCAGACGCAAAAAAGCTAAACTTTATACGTAAACTATACCGGTATATGCATAACTATACGCAATATCAGTTGTTTCACACAATAAAGTTTAGCTTTCACATGCTTATTTCATAATTTGCCTAAAGATATTTAGGATTAGGCAATGCATATCGAAGATTTCCTAAATTGCAGCAGCGTCACTAGATAGGCATTCGGGTCAGTTCCCCGCCGCCGTTTCTATGCTTTATGTTTTCTTACTGCCTCCGCTATACGTTCAAGTCCTGTCTTTATCACTGATCTCGGCATAGCAAGGTTCAGTCTTATGCAGCCTTTGGCGTTCCCTACAAAGAGTTCATCGCCTCCCTCTAAGAGTACCCCGGCGTTGTTTGCAAAGAAGATCGGCATATCTTCAACGTCAGGAAGGACTTTGCTCATATCCACCCAGGCAAAATATGTAGCCTGAGGAATTTCAAACACAGCCTCTGGCAGATTCTCCGAAAGGAAATTCTTCACCATATCAAAGCTTCCGTCAATGTATGCTTTAAGTTCTTCAAGCCAGCTTCCCCCGTGCTCATAAGCGGCCTTGTGCGCCGCAATCGAAAGAGGATTGGCCGCCCCTATATTTTTATCTCTGTCCTGGAATCTATGTCTTTCCGCTGCATCTCTGATTATGATGTTTGAGAACATAAGCCCTGCAAGATTGAAGGTTTTGCTTGCGGACATAGTCGTAATGAGCTTATCGTAATCCTCCATCACCTTTCCAAAAGGAATATGCTTAAGTCCCGTTCTTATAAGGTCGCAGTGTATTTCGTCGGATACCACCCAGAGATTGTTTTTCCTCACTATATCCGCAATTTTCCTCAGCTCCTCTTCGGTCCATATTCTGCCTGACGGATTGTGCGGATTACACAACATGAGCATTTTAACCTCCGGTTCGGAAGCCTTTTTCTCAAGATCATCAAAGTTAATTTCAAATCGGCCGTTTTCTCTCTTGAGCGGCGATGTTACAAGTTCAACACCGTTGTATTCGCATGCGTGAAGAAAAAAACCGTAAGCGGGAGTCATGGTAAGTACCTTTTCGTTCTTTCCTACGAGATCCTCCACGAGCTGGTAAAGCGCCGGAATTACTCCCGGAGAAAAAACAATCTGTTCTTCGTCAAAGCTCCAGTCATACCTGTCCTTGCACCATTTCAGCAAGGCATCGTAATATCCCCGGTCATATACCATGGTATATCCGAGAATCCTGCGATTAACCCTGTCTATAATCGCCTGACGGATTTCCGGAGCAACCGCAAACTCCATATCCGCAACCCACATTCTCACAAATTCATCATCTGCGTATGGAAATACCTTCTCCGGTCCGCACTTGAATATATACGGACGCCATCCTTCAACATTTTCAGAATTAGTTCCTTTTCTGTCAATAATTTCGTCAAAATCGTACTTCATAATTTCCTCCTTGTATTATAGTTCCATGCTCTCTTTTACATCCTCGGCAAAGGCTTCGTTCAACTTCTGCTGAATTTTAATATAAACTTCAAAATCCTCTTCAGACACGTCCGACAGCATGTTATACATCCTCAGATAACACGTTTCTTCAAAATCATGATGCTTTTCGTAAATATCAATTCCCTCTTTTGTAAGATACAGATTATATATCCGGCTGTTTTTCTCATTTCTTGTCTGAGATACCCATCCTTTTGCCTTAAGTTTTCTGACAAGCTGGGAACAGGCGCTTGGACTCTTATGGAAAATATCCGCTACCTCTTTTCCGGTAATACCGGGCTTATCTCCTATTGCTTTAATCAGCTGGGACTCTGCCTGAAACAGCATTACTCCGTTATAGTCGTGAAGGAGTGAATCATACTCTTCTATAAGCTCCACGCCTCTGTCGAGCTCCTCTATCATTTTGCAAAAACGTCCGTATCTGTCTCCTTTAGTCGTCATATTAAACATCTCCGTTATATATTATAATCTCTTCTGTGAGTTAAGTAGCTTAATCATTAAGCAGCTTAACTCGGCATTTAAAATATAATATATTATTTTTTCAATGTCAATATCCCTTCGTTATGTTAAAATTGAAAAAAACTATAAAACTATAAGGAGTAGAATGATAAATGTTTAATGACATAGACATAAAATTTATAAAAAAGAACGCGCCATGCTACATATACGATAAATCCATGATAACAGAAAGATGCAGGGTTCTTC
>CASDQQ010000018.1 GCA_949282945.1 uncultured Eubacteriales bacterium | reverse complement strand
CCCCCAAACCACTGTCTACCTTTTCCGCACAGCTTTGAATCTGTATCTGCCATATATCAAAAGACAGACGGTCTCTGATTTACATACAATCCATAATAATTTTCCATACAAGCAATACTCTTATCATAAGAGTATGTGTTTATTTTATTTTAGATATATAAACCGTGTCAATAACAACACTTTAAATTTTATACAAAAGTAAAAATGTCAAGCCCATGTATGATGTAATCTTATTGTTAAAGTCGGGCTTTTTGTCCGTCAAAGCTCCATAATAAATCAAGCTCCCGGAAACCTTTTATTTCCGGGAGCCTATGGCGCGCCCAGCAGAGCTCGAATCCACAACCTTCTGATCCGTAGTCAGACGCTCTATCCAGTTGAGCTATGGGCGCATATCAAATTACTTTACCTATTCTAAATTATTCTACCAGTAAAGTCAACAACAAATTAGACTATATAAACATACATGAAATATAAAATCTGGCAAACTATTCTTTTAAAAGCTCCACTATATCAACATCTAAAATTTCTGCTATCCTGACAAGGGTCTTCATAGACGGAAGGGCCCTGCCGTTCTCAATATCACAGATATATGTACTTGCCTTGCCCACTGTACACGCAAGATAAACCTGCGACATTTTTTTCTTTTTGCGTATATTTTTTATGTTCTCTCCTATTTTCATATTGCATGTCTCCTTTTCAAATATAATTGATCCG
Source organism: uncultured Eubacteriales bacterium (assembly GCA_949282945.1). GTDB lineage: Bacteria > Bacillota > Clostridia > UBA1212 > CASDQQ01 > CASDQQ01. The sequence continues at coordinate 27,943 of CASDQQ010000018.1, read as the reverse complement.
TAAAAACATTTAATATACATATTTGATTCATAAAAAGCAAACTTCCTTAACTTTGTTTTATAATTATATCATATTTATATATAAACCCACAAGTATAATTGAAACATTCTACTCTTTGTGGTATATTCTCTATAAAGATATCGATACAGGAGGAATATAACGTGTTTTATACAAAGGAAGGTTTAGACATAATAGAATTGGGAGAAGAAGAAGGCACGGTAGTCTTTGACAGCGATACAGGCGATACCACTGTACTGGACAGCATAGGCGCGGATATATTCAAATGCTTTTCTCACTGTCATGATATTGACTCCGTGGTTTCAGAACTTGCAAAAATATACAATGAGGACCCCCAGATCATAAAAAATGACGTGGCAGAATTTATAGACACTCTCACCAAGCAAGGATTACTTCTGGAACAGGAGGAATGATAAATTGAAAATAGGCTCAGCTTATATCGAAATAACAAACAGATGTAATCTTAACTGCGCGGACTGCTATAATGCGTCCGGACTTAACAAATCCACGTCCGAGATTTCTGCGGAGGAACTGGATCTGTTTATTTCAACCTTAGAGGAAAATTCCGTAAGGGACGGTATTCCGCTCAACATATCTTTTTCCGGCGGAGAACCTTTAATGCACAGCGAATTTAATAAAATAACCGATATAATCCAAAAACATACCGAAAAAGGCACACGCGTGGTCGTAGTTACAAATTCTACTCTGAGAAATGAAAAATTTTACAGTCAATTGGAATCAAATCAAAATTTATACGTTCAGTTCAGCTTGGACGGCATTAACGAAGAAACCAATTCCGTTATAAGAGGCGCCGGAAACTTTGAAAAATCCATAAAGAATATAGAAAGTGTAAAAAGCTACGCAAATCCTCCCATAATAAAAATGGTGATCGCGGGCCACAATTTTTTACAGGTAGAAGAATATTATAGATACTTTGTGCAAAAAGGTTTTCACGTAGCATTTTCCTTTGTAGGTCATATGGGTAACGCCGTTTCAAACTGGGATACTCTGAGTATTTCCCCTCAGCAAAAGATCGACGTTCTCAAGAAAATACGCCTTTTGGACGAAGAATTTGATCAAAACTCCCATTTGCCCTATGCTACGGTATCCTGTCCGCTTTTAGCTCCCGATCCCACATTCAATATACTGGTAAAGCCGGACGGAAGCATTCACCCATGCCAGACTTTTTATAACAAATGGGCCTGTATTGGAAATATACATAACTTTAATGAAACCGACATTCAGGAGAAAGCAAATAAAATACTGTCAATTTTAGAAGAAAGAACGAAAATGGATTTTGGCTGTAAAAAATGTATAAATGGTTCCTACTGCCAAAAAGGATGTCCTGCGGCAGCTGTAAATCTTCACGGAAACTTAAACTCGGACGACGGAAACTGCATGCTGAGAAAACTTCAATTTTTAAAGCTTTCAGTCCTATCCAACAAAGATAGCGAGGAAAAAACATGTATGTAATAAACATAAAAAGACCTTATCAACAACCGGTCTTTCATATTGAAACGGACAACCAAAATCTTTACGATACATTGAAGACAGCATACGGTCCGTTTATATGCGATAAGACTTCTCCGGAAGACGAGATTTTTACCATGCATTTTTTAAAAAGCGACGATCAGGCCGGTGAAGGAATCGAGCTTCAGATAATAGAAAACAACCTTTACTCTCTTACAAAAATAAAAGAGAATTTTCTCGCGCTCCATTCGGCCGTTGTAGAAAAATCCGGAAAAGCTTATCTCTTTTTAGGAGCCACTCAAGCAGGAAAATCTACCCTTACAGCCTATCTTTGCAATAACGGTCTAAACTATTATTCCGATGATATCGCCATAATAGATCAAAACACTCTCCGCGTATATCCGTATCCAAGAGCTATACAGCTCAGGGACGGAGGAGCGGAAGTACTAAAAAATAACGGCATAAACCTGGATGATTGTCCCGTTTTTTCCTATGGGGATATAAAAAGGATCGTATTAACGCCAAAACTTCCGGCAAGCTCTGTTTCCTCAGCGGAAATAGGAGGAATCTTTTTTATAAAAAGGTCGGAAACAGAAAATTCTGCGGAACCCATGCCGGTATTTAAAAGCTTTTCCGCTTTAATGGAAAGTCTTTACGTCTATGAAAAAACAAGCGTGCAGCTTATCTCTTTAATAAAAAAGCTCTGCGGCATGAAAATTTATTCTATAAACTATAAAGATATGGATTTTGTAAAAAAATGGATAGAACAAATGTAAATCTTATTCGCGCCCTGGCCGAGATAAAATTAAAACACGATCAGAATAAAATGGACGTTCAGGGTGTGAGCATGGAACCTCTGATATATGAGGGTGATGTGCTTTATATTGAAAAACGCGCTTCATATGACATCGGCGATATAGTAGTAATAGTAGACTCCGCGGCCCGTTTACTCGTTCACAGAGTAATATATATAAAAGATGATAAGCTTATAACCAAGGGCGACAACGCTATAGGTTCTGAGGAAGCGGAATTTTCAAATTGCCTTGGAATAATAACTAAAATATTTCCCCTTTCCTCCAAAAGCTCTTCTTCAAAAAAAGAGATCGATCCGGATTTTTCTCCTTTCATTACTCATATAATAGTATGGCTTTCAAGGAGAATGAATAATAAATTTAAGGCTGAGGTGCCGGGAGAGAAAATCTTCAATGGTTGGGAAAGAAAAATAATCAAGTTTTTGCTTCGTCTAAAGAGGCCCTGTTCAGTTTCCTTATCTCCTTAGCGGTAAATACAGTTATAACAAGGGCCGATAACAAGTCAGAAGCCGGTCCCGCGTATAATATTCCTTTAATTCCAAAAAATCGTGGCAAAAGCAAAATAAGCGGTACAAGCAAAAATATCTGTCTTGTAAGAGTGAGAAGCGTTGCCTTGACGGGCTGTCCCGTAGCCTGAAAATAATTGCATGAAACAATTACATACCCCGCCGTAAAAATACACATAAGATAAGTTCTCATAGCTATAGGCGCGAAACTTAGAAATTCAGGATCATCTTTTCCAAACAGTGATATTACCGGCTGAGACAGAAATACCGATACAGCCCAGCATAAAGCGGACGCACAGGTAGCGTACAATACCGAGATCAAATAGGTCTTCTTAATTCGTCCATATTTTTTTGCGCCCTTATTATATCCTAAGATAGGCTGCGCCCCGAAAGCTATACCGGACACTATGGATATCATTATACCGTTGACCTTTGTTATTATACCCATTGAAGCTAAAGCTACTGAAGCGTCCACAGACATATTTCCAACTCCGGCGTATTTTTTAAGAGCATTATTCATAGTAATCTGGACCACTGTGATAGCGAGCTGTGTTACACAACTTGAAAGACCCAGCGTTACTATCTTTCCTAAAATTTTTATATTGACCGAAATCTTTTTTATATCAAGCTTCATATGCTTGCCGTATTTCAAAAAATATACAAATACTATCACAGCAGACGCCGCCTGAGAAATAACAGTGGCAATGGCGGCTCCCGCGACTCCCATTCTAAATACATTGATAAAAAGTAAGTCAAGAAGGATATTCAAAACGGCTCCCGCTAGCAAGCTGCCCATAGCAATTACCGGACTGCCATCCGCCCTTATAAAATTGCTCATGCCGCTGCCTAAAGTCATAAAAGGTACTCCTATAAGCAATATTCCCGAATAAGTCTTGGCGTAAGGCAGAACCTCTGGCGTAGAGCCAAAAAACAGCATGATAGGTTCCAGAAAAATAAGTCCCGCCGCTGTCAGTACCAAAGAGAGAACTAAAGACGCCGCAAAAGCATTTACAAGAGCTTTCCCCGCCTCCTCCGTTTTATTCTCGCCCATTTTTAAAGATGCAAACGCGGCGCCGCCATTTCCAAAAAGCAGCGCCGCCGCCATTGTTATAGAAACAATCGGAAAAGCTACCGCCGTCGCCCCGTTTCCCAAGGTTTGAGCCCCGCTGTTTCCGATAAAGATCTGATCGACAATATTATAAAGTGAATTTACCAAAAGGGCCGATGCCGCCGGAACGGCAAACTTTAACATAAGCCTTCCTACAGGCTCGGTCCCCAAAGTATTTTCTTTAAAATCCATATTAAAAATTATTACCTTTGTTTTTCTGTTTTTTTACAACTTTAAGCCTTGTAAAATCTTCCCTTTCCTTCTCCTCCAAAACCCCCTGGATATATTTGGTGAGACTCTCGTATCTTGGTATAGTATTATTCTTAAGAGCATTGGCTCTTTTCTGCGTCTTCTTTATATTTATGGCAAGTCTGTACACCGAATTTTCTATTTCCGCCAATTTTACTGTAAGCTGCTTCACCTGCTTAAACTTTTCATGCGCCTCATCCAGAGACGAGGAGGTTCTGTACATGCCGTACTGAGGCATATTTCCCGTAGATTCTGATGAAACCACCGGAAGTTCTACTCCCATGATACTCCTGAATCTTACGTTCACGGTATCTTCTATCTGAACCGCGTCCGCTATGTCTCTTACGGTTTCTATCCCTGTCATTATGTTTGCCCGTTGAAGGACTAAATATGCTTCTGAAAAAATTTTATTGATTTGGCTCTGTACTTCCGCCGCTTCATCAACAAGACTCATCATCTCTCTTATTAAAAGATTTCTCTTTTTATCAAGAAGCTCATAGCCTTGTTTTGACAGCGCCAATGTATTTTTAGCTAAAATCAGATTACTTTTTGTTGGAAATAAATTATTCTCCATGACAATTCTCCTTTAGCCACTGGCCTACGTGGCTCTTATCAGCCTTCTTTAGGCTTATAGTACTTTTTCAAAGTAGCCTCGTCCACTCTGTCAAGCTCGCTTTCCGGCAAAATACCAAGCAGCGACCATCCAAGATCCAATGTATTTTCAATGCTCCTGTTTTCATTTTTCCCCTGAGCAATAAATTTTTCTTCAAACTCGCGGCCAAACTTCATGTAAAGCTTATCTATAGCTCCTAGCTCATCCTCTCCTATTACGGAAGCTAAAGCTCTGGCATCGCCTACTCTTGCATAAGAGGAAAAAAGCTGATTTGAAAGGACCGCGTGATCTTCTCTGGTAAAGCCTTCGCCTATTCCGTCCTTCATAAGCCTGGAAAGGGAGGACAAAGCCATAACCGGGGGATATATAGATTTCAGGAACAAAGATCTGTCCAGGACTATCTGTCCCTCTGTTATATATCCGGTAAGGTCCGGTATAGGATGAGTTATATCGTCGTTGGGCATTGTAAGGATAGGTATCTGAGTTATGGAACCTTCAGAGCCTTCAATTATCCCGGCCCGTTCAAACATTGACGCCAAATCAGAATACAGATATCCCGGGTATCCTTTTCTACTTGGGATCTCTCCTTTAGAAGAAGATATCTCTCTGAGAGCCTCAGCGTAAGATGTCATATCAGTCATTATTACTAAAACCTGCATATTATGTTTAAAAGCAAGATACTCCGCCGCTGTCAAAGCACACCTTGGAGTAACTATCCTTTCCACCACCGGATCGTCGGCAAGATTCAAAAACATTACTACCTTCTGCAAAACTCCGCTTTCTTCAAAAGAACGCCTGAAATAGGTCTCTACATCATGCTTTATGCCCATTGCCGCAAAAACAATGGCAAAATTATCATCTTCACCGTTTGACAGCGTCGCCTGCCTTACTATCTGTACCGCGAGATTATCATGGGGAAGACCGTTCCCTGAAAAAATAGGCAGCTTCTGTCCTCTGATCAAAGTATTCAGACAATCTATAGAAGAAATTCCCGTCTGTATAAAGTTATTTGGATATCTTCTGGCCACCGGATTTATAGGAGAACCATTTATATCTCTCATTTCGTCAGGATAAATATCGCCAAGTCCGTCTATAGGCCTTCCTATTCCGTCAAATATACGTCCTAGCATTTCCTTTGAAAGCTGTATTTCAAGCGGTTTTCCAGTAAGCTTAGTCTTAGTGTTGGTAAGAGATATCCCCGAAGTTCCTTCAAACACCTGTATGACCGCTTTATCTTCATATACCTCTATGATACGTCCCCATTTATGTTCTCCGCCTTCTGCGGTAATCTCCACCATTTCCTCATAAGATGCATTTTTAACGCCGTCCAGGACCACCAAGGGACCCTCTATTTTACTTAATCCCATATATTCTACAGCCATGATCACACACCTCGCTTAAATCCGTTATTACTCTTTATTTCCGCGCATACGGTTCGTATTTTTTCATTCAGCCTGTCAAATCCGGACAGGTCGTCGTTGGTTATATTGTATTTTACCTTTATGACCGACTCTATAAGATCTGTATTCTGGACTTGACTTACTGGTATCCCCAGTTTTATTACAGCCTCCATCTCGTCCCTTAAAAGCAGTATAGTTTCCATCATCTTAAACTGCTTCTGCAAAGGCACATAGGTATCGTCCTTATGGTATGCGTTCTGCTGTAAAAATCCTAATCTTATAACTCTGGCTATATCGAGGATAAGCTTCTGTTCATCAGGTAAAACATCCGAACCTATAAGCTTGACTATTTCCATAAGCTTGCTTTCCTCCTGAAGGATCGACATAATGCTATTCCTCAAAGTCATAAATCTGGGACTTATGTTTTTTTCATACCATCCGTTAAGATCATCTATATATTCACTGTAACTATTCAGCCAATGTATAGCGGGATAATGTCTGGAATAGGCCAGATTTTTATCAAGAGCCCAAAAACACCTCACAAATCTTTTAGTATTTTGTGTTACCGGCTCGGAAAAATCACTGCCTTGCGGAGATACGGCGCCTATGATAGTTACGGAGCCTTCCGTTCCATTTAAATTCTCCATATAACCGGCCCTCTCATAAAATCCTGAAAGCCTTGAAGAAAGATATGCAGGAAAACCTTCTTCGGCCGGCATTTCCTCCAGACGGCCCGATATTTCCCTCAGTGCTTCCGCCCATCTTGAAGTAGAATCCGCCATTATGGCAACATGATAGCCCATATCCCGGTAAAATTCCGCCAGGGTTACCCCAGTATATATAGATGCTTCTCTTGCCGCCACAGGCATATTTGAAGTATTTGCAATGAGAACCGTCCTGTCCATAAGCGGCTTTCCCGTTCTTGGGTCTATCAGTTTTGAAAAATCCTCTAGCACCTGGGTCATCTCGTTTCCACGTTCCCCGCATCCGATATACACGATGATATCCGCGTCAGACCATTTTGCAAGCTGATGTTGGGTCATGGTTTTTCCCGTTCCAAATCCTCCAGGTATGGCGGCAGTCCCGCCTTTTGCCACCGGCAAAATAGCGTCTATGACTCTTTGTCCGGTTATAAGAGGCCTCGATATAGGCTTTCTGCCTTTAACGGGCCTTGGTATTCTGATCGGCCATTCCTGGCACAGGGTTATCTCCTTTTTCTCTCCGTTCTCACAATCTATTACAGCTATGACATCTTTTATTTTATACTTTCCGTCCTGTTTTATTTCAGCTATCCTGCCCGATACTCCGTTAGGTATCATCAGCTTAAATTTTACCATAGAGGTCTCCTGGACCTCGGCTATGATACTTCCCTCAGAACATTGCTCCCCTGTCTTTGCCAAAATCCTTACATCCCACTCTCTTTCGCCGTCCAACGACTCAGCGTCTATACCCCGCGCGATAAAAGCTCCGGACTTCTCATTTATGTATTTAAGAGGTCTTTCAATTCCGTCAAATATATTTCCTATAATACCGGGGCCAAGAGTGCACGACATAGGCTTTTCCTTTGAGACGCAAGGCTCTCCGGGCCTTAAGCCCGTGGTATTTTCGTAAACCTGTACAATAACGCCGTCTCCATTTATACTTATAACCTCTCCTATAAGCTTTTCCTTCCCTACAGCTACCATCTCCTGCATTTTAAAGTCCCGGCTGCCCTTTACCCTTATTACCGAACCGTTTATACCCGCAATATATCCTGAAGTCATATTACCTCTTCACCGCCTTAAATTTATTCAATAGTCAATCCGCTCTTTTTAAGAAAATCCTGTTTGGCGTTTTCAAGACTTTGCTTTATACTGTAGTCCAGTAAAACATTCCTTGATTTATTAAAAACTATCACTCCGCCAATTATATCCTCTCCCTGAACGGCGTTTATCTCTATTACACCAAATCTGAACTGCATTCTCAGATCGTTTTTTAACCTTTCAATATGCTTTTCATCAGACTTATTGAGCATTACAACCACAACGCCCTTATTTTCGAACACCGACTTAACTGCGGTATTAGCTTTTTTCAAAAGCCAGTCATAATATTCTTCCGATTGTATAAAGTCGTTTATTTTAACGATAACCTCGTTAAATATTTCACTTACGATTTCTCCGCGCCTTACTATAAGCCGCTTCTTATAATCAAGCTGCTTTTTTGATATGATCTCGTTGGTTTCACTTATTATCCTGGCTTTATTTTGCTGTATTTTTTTATAAGCGTTCTCAAGGTACATAATCTCTTTACTTTCTATAACAGCCTTCTTCCTGATCTTAAGACTTTCCTCAAGCTCTTTCCTTACAGCAAATGCTTTTTCTAAAACCACTTTCGAAAACCTGTCTAAATTTTCATCTATATTTTTCATATTACGAATCCTCTTCTTTAATATAGCCTATAGCTGCTTTACAACTTCAGGCCTATAGCATCGCTCACATAAGACATTATGTAATCGTCTCCTTTACTGCTTCCGTGCCTGTCGGGAATTTCCACCACAAGAGGAGTCCTCCTGTTTATTTTGATATAGCTGAAATACTCCGGCTGCATAGCCGCTATTTTTTCCGTTATGAGCAGGATACCTATTCCGGTATCATTAAGGATCTCGTCCACCGCGACTTTGACCTCTTCCGGAGTCCTTACAAGTATACCGTCGATCCCGGCAAGCCTCATGCCTGTCTGAGTATCCGCGTTGTCGCTTATCAAAAATATCCTCACCTTATATCATCCTCCAAGAATAGTAAAGGAAACAAGCAAACCGTAAAGCGCTATTCCTTCTGCCAACGCAACAAATATAAGAGCTTTACCCATAATTTTCTCATTTTCGCTTATAGCTCCCAAAGCCGCGGACGAAGCTGCCGCAACCGCTATACCGGAACCTATGCAGGCAAGTCCGGTAACCAAAGCCGCCGCCATATATCGCCATCCTTCAGCGCTTGCCTGAGCCACCTCCACTGCTTCTGACGCAGCTTCCACCTTGCCGGAAAAAATAAACACCGACGCAACCACAGCAACTGTAAAAAAGCTTACTATATTCGTAACAAGATATCTTTTCCCATGTTTTTTTCCACTCAGAAAATAAGCTCCGAAAGGGACCACAATACTAAGCAGCAACAAAACTGATATAATTTCCTTCATAGACATAATAAAATCCTCCTGTTTCTAATTCTCATTAAGTGATTTAAACTCTCTTCCGTCTCCGGAATAGAATCTGCTGAACATTTCGAAAAATTCTAACCTGAGCGTCTGTATGCCAACTACAAGGCCTTCAAGTCCGATCACAACAATATTACCTATTATGAGCACTACTATATTCTGGCTGCCCCCGCCTATCATCTCGGCAAGTATTTTTACAACTCCCATCATGCCAACGTGATTAAGGGCAAAAGCTCCAACTCTAAGGAAAGACAGCGTATTGGTGACAAAACTCAAAACAATCTCAAACATTTCAAATACCGACTCCAGGATAAACATACCCTTATTCTTAGGGATCCAATCCTTCTTTCTTTCAAGGAGCTTTGAAAAAACACCCTGGAACATTATAAGTACGACCGATATGATAACGACCCACACTATCCAGGGCCTCAAAGAGCCTCCGTTTAAGAGCATGGAGTATACGGTAAATGCCGCGGTCCCATAAAAGACAAGTCCGGCTATGCCGTTTTGACTGAATATGGCCTTTCTCGTATCTTTATTTTTTATACCGATTATTATATTTATAAGCATAACAAACAGTATAATTCCAACTCCCCAAAATACAGCATATATAAGCACGTCCATTATATGTTCCATGGGATTATATCCCTTTATTATCTCCTCGTTGCCAAACACGCTTCCGTAAACAACGCCAAAAATGGCTGACGAAATTCCTACAGTCCCTATAATGGCTCCCAAACGGCTTTTTTTTATGGCGGCAAACAAAAATCCTCCTATAAAAAGCACGAGCCCCTGCCCCACATCTCCGAACATTGCCCCGAACATGATAAAATATGATATGGCAAATATCCATGTAGGATCGAACTCATTATAAGATGGCAATCCGTACATAGTCACAAACATCTCAAAAGGCCTGAAGGGAGCAAAATTCTTTAGTTTGGTAGGCGGACTCACTCTGGAAACATGCTCCGGATTTTCCTTGAGAAATACTGTCTTATCCTCTTTTTTCATCCTTTTTTCAAGCTCATCGGCGTCTTTTTGGGACATCCAGCCTACGATATAAAAGGAATCTTCCGTATGTCCCGCAAACCTTTTTATCTCCTGGAGCTTCATAAGCTTTTGACAATAGACACGGGCATAGATTATAAACTCCGTTTCCTTTGAAAGTATTTCTTTTATCTCCTTTTCATCTTTGGCTATCTGTTCTCTTCTGTACTGTTCCCGTCCGTCTATGTATTTAAGGGATTCCTGGGGAGTTCCGTGAACATTGTCGGAAATCCTCACTCTTTCAAAATACAGCGACGCAAATACGACGTCCACCTTTTCCTCCATTCCGTCAGGCGCGAAATATATTCCCCATACATACTCGCTGTCTTCACTGGTCTTTAAGAAAAATGCGTCCATATCCTTTAAATACAGATCCAGTATTTTGTAGCTTTTCATAGGCATTTTACCAAATCTGAATTTAATAAATTCGAACTCATACAATCTGTTAAGATCTACGTCTACCGTTTCAATAGGCCTTAATTGCTTTCTGAGTTCTTCATACTCGTCAAGCTTTGCGTAAGCGTGAGCCCGTTCATCGCTTAATTGTTTAACAGAGCTTTCTATATCCTTAAGCTTCCGGGATATTTCCTCCTCATCCACAGGAGCAGATTTCAAAAATTCTTTATACTTTTCTGAGTTTATTACCGTCTTTTCATCAAGACCGGCAAGCTTCATAAAATTATCCGCCTGTTCAAAAACTTCAGGCGCCTTGCTGTCCTCGGTGTAAGGATACATGCCTTTAACATTGTCAAGCACGGTAAAAACGTTCTCAAGGTGAATATTGCTTCCGGAAATATAATCCGCCGATATTCTGACAAAGTCTTCCCTGGGACCTACGATATTTACCATGCGCATTTTCATTATGGCCATTAAAACACCTCCTTAAGCCAACATATTTTTAATTTCCGACGGGCTAAGCCCGTACCTTATTCCTTCAACGATATTTACTATTTTCTTTATTTCGTCGCTTACCGAATTGATCTGAGCAATAACCGAAACAACGGAAAAAGGATGCTTCTTTTCAGCTTCCGAAAGCATTTTATTATAATATTTACTGTAATTGCTCTCTATAAAAACTTTATGTTCCGGATCGTCAAGTCCTTCCATAAGCTTTCCATATGCTGTTTTTCCGATTATTTCATATAATTCCTGAACTGAAGAGGCCTCGGCCATATCTTTGATATCTTTGCCGGTAAGCTTGTACTTAAAAGGAATCATATTTACAATAATGATCTCCCTTGGAACACGATAATATTTTTTGCATCTGTACACCCACATTATATTAGTAAGGTCCATACGGGTCCCAACTATTTTTTTTATTATCTTTCTTTCACTTTTTTCAAATTTTTCTGCCATACGGCAGACAACCTTTGTATAATATACATCCAAAGCCATTTCTAGCGCAAACATATTCTTATGTCCGTCTCCTCCGGAAGCACTCAGATGGGGTCTTAGAATTTTTTCATATTCAGTGCCAGATATCACATCCATAAACTCGCTGACATTTTTTGTTCCCGACAATTTCTTTATATCTATTTTAAAATGCTCAGCGGTAAAATCGTCTATAGGCGCTATAAACGGTTGGTTTTTCCCTCCTAACCTTCGAAGAATGTACTTTATCGACTCTATTTCTTCTCTCAAAAATATCACGTCTATGATTTTTCTGCCCTCTCCGGTCATGAAACTATAATATTTCTTCAAAACGTCGGAATAATATTTTCTGAGAGGATTTTCAATATCGCCTCTGTGCAGATTTTCTTCATTAGTATTTTTGAAGATATCTGCGTAGTGAGTATTATTTTTTAAAAATGAAACAACCTCTGAAAGCGTAGTCTTCTGCATAAGAGCTTCAAAATCCGCGTCACTGAGCTGTCTTGACTTTATAGCTTTTGTCTTGGCAACTATGCCTCCGTATTTAAACAACTGGCTAAGCATAAATTCACCCTTTATTGATTATCATATTATAAACATCCGATATCCACTGTTCTCTATTCTCTCTGTACACCTCGTTTATGCGTTCGAGATTTTCATTAAATGAAGCTTCTGTGTCTGAAAGTATTTTTTCCATTTCCTTTGCCTCATATTCCTGTATCAGGGATATCCTCCTGTCAGCTTTGGCTTCTATTTCCTTGCTCATAAGCTCTGTTATCGTCTCTACTTCGCTGTCAAAGTTGGCCGTGCCGGCCTTAGCGTCTTCTACAATATTCTGCGCCTTATCTTCGATCTCAATTATCCGTTTCAAAATATCGTCCATATAAAACCGCCTCTCCTCCTGCAAAACAGATTAAATTGTTCTAAGTATTATATTCCTCTGGCATAAGAAAAACAAGTGTCGTTTTTTTCATGATTTAACAGTAAAAAATACTATTTATTCTCTACTATTTTCGTCAATCGTAGAGTTTTTATCTATTTTATTTTAAATAAAGGTCTATTTTATCTATTTTTTAAAATGGTTTTATTTTTTCCTCTATAATATAAACGTAAAAAATAAAAAACCGACTATAACAGACGGAAGAGGAATTTGAGCACATGATTGGAGAAAGACTATTAGATTTAAGAAAAGATTTTGATTTATCTCAAGACGAATTAGGTAAGATTCTAAACATTAACAAGCATTCTATATCTGCCTACGAACGAGAAAAAAATGAACCGCCCGATGAAATAAAAATCCGACTGGCTGAATTTTTTAACGTTTCTGTAGACTATTTGCTTGGAATAACAGATACTCCCACCCCTAATTCCATGAAAAACTGTATTCGTCTTCCTCTTAATTTTCCAGAGGAAGAAAAGAAGAGCGTTCAAAATTATATAAATTTTATTATGATGCAGTATAACCATAAAGACTAATTTAACTTTAAGTGTATAATAAAAATGCCCGGATTTATATCCGGGCATTTTTATTTTCAGAAAATAGTCACAGTCCCCTTTTAATGGATCCTTTTCCATATTTGCCTCTGATCTCATCCATACTCTTTTCGATCTTTTCCATTTTCTCATTTTTCACAGGGTCGTCAAAAAGCGAAAGCTGCTCGACAGTTTCATTTTCCGATAAATCTGATACTGAAACTCCAAGCATACGTATATTTTTCGACCAATCCCAATTTTTCAAAAAAATATCATACGCCTTGCCGCCTATCACGGAAGCAAGATTAGTGGGGTTTTCAAGCCTGGCCTGACGGGTGATCATCCCAAAATCAGCGTCCTTGATCACTACATGTACTACGGACCCCCATTCTCCATATTTTCGGAGCCTTGCGGCTACGCCGTCCGCTATCTCAAAAAGTAACCGCTTAACCTCCTGGTCATCAACAAGATCTTTAGGAGTAGTAACACTGTTTCCCACGCTCTTATTTACCGGAGCGTTTCCTATTTCTTCAACAGGAGAACTGTCAAAACCATTCGCATAAGCATAAAGCATGCCTCCCAGTTTTCCAAGAAGTTTTTGTAAAAGTTCCGGGGATGAACAGGCTATATCTCCTATAGTAAATATTCCAGCTGAAGAAAGCCGTTTTGCGGTATTCTTACCTACGTAAAGCAGCTCCGCCGAAGGCAAAGGCCAAACGATCTCCTTAAAATTATCCGGCAATATCAAAGTGGTAGCATCTGGCTTTTTCAGATCGCTCCCCAACTTGGCGAAAACTTTATTAAACGAAACGCCCACGGATATAGTGAGCCCAGTTTCTTCTTTTACCTTCTTACGCAAAATGTCGGCAATATCCTTTCCGTCCCCAAAAAGCTTTTTTGCGTCTGTTACATCCAACCAACATTCATCGATCCCAAAAGGCTCTATTTTATCTGTATATTTTTCATATATTCTGCGCACCATAATAGAGTATTTTTCATAAAGCTCTCTATGGGGCGGTACGACAGTAAGGGAAGGACATTTTTGTCTGGCCTTTATAATAGGCTCTCCCGTAATTATTCCGTACTTTTTGGCAAGTTGATTTTTGGCCAAAACAACCCCGCGTCTGGCCGCCTGATCGCCTCCAACGGCCATAGGTATGTTCTTAAGCCCTGGCTGATGTTTGCACTCAACGGACGCGTAAAAATTGTTCAGGTCGCAGTGCAATATGGTTCTGTCTCCAAAAGCCAAAAATCTCACCTCTTTAATGTGTTTTTAGTTACATAAGCTTACATGCAGAAAACATAACTTTTACAACTTTGTTACAACAATTATGCTACCTGTTAATGACTATATTTTACAATCGCTTATAATGAAAATGCAAATTTTAAAAGGAACGGACGGTACTATAAATGAGACTTAACACTAATATTTATGTAAGAAGAACTATTTTCTGTTCTCTATTTTGTCTGACAATAACTTGCTTTTTTTCATTCTTCTTCTATATGTCTATAAGTTCCGGCCGTTCTTTAAAGTCACCGGAGGGTTCTCTCAGCAAAGAGATATCTCCCTCTCTGACTTTGGAGTCTCAAACCGCCCCACCTCAAAAAGCGCCTGAATTTAATCTTTCCCTTGTAAATTCCTCAAACGAGGTATCTCCTGATTATATTCCGGAAAACCTGATAAACGTATATGATAAATACGGCGCTTCCGAGGTGTGGCTAAGAGACCGCTTTGTTTTAATGAACGAGGAGGCCTATCTGGCTATAAGGGAACTTTTCAGAACTCTTAAGAATTCCGGTATAGACGGACTATATATCTTAAGCGCCTACAGAAGCTATGAAAAACAGGATCAGTTATATAAAGACTATATAAATTCCGGAGGAGAAGACTCTGGTTATACTTTAGTACAAAAACCCGGTCAGAGCGAACACCATACAGGTCTTGCCGTCGACCTGGCTCTTACAGACTCCCTAGCTCAAGCCACAAACGATTTCGGACACACTCCGCAGGGCAAAGCTCTCTTGGAAGTATGTCACGAATATGGATTCATATTGAGATATGCCGAAGACAAAAAGGATATTACCGGCGTAGAATATGAACCGTGGCATATAAGATATGTTGGGAAAGAACACGCAGTTTTTATGAAAGAACACAACATGTCCCTTGAAGAATATATAGATTATCTGTATTATTAAATTATGAACATTGGGAGGTAAGAAAAAGTAAATGAATAAAATCTTGATTGTGGAAGATGATAAAACCATAGCTAAGCTAATTCAGGCGTCTCTCAGTATATCCGATTACGAAACTTTTGTTCTTCACAATGGGGACGACGCTCTTTTACACATTATGGAAAATGATTACGATCTGATCATTTTGGATATTATGCTTCCCGGTATAGACGGCTTTGAACTGTTTGAAAAAATACGTTCCAGAAACATACCGGTAATATTCCTTACCGCCAGAAGCGACGTTTCAGACAGAGTAAAAGGCCTTAAGCTCGGAGCTGACGACTATATTCTAAAACCCTTTGAACCTTTGGAACTTTTAGCAAGGGTGGAAACAGTGCTGCGCCGCTATCAAAAAACAGAAAACACTCTTAAATTTAAGAATATAGTTATAAATTTACAGGAACGTACTGCAAAAATGGACGGCAAGATTGTTGACGTAACTCCTCTGGAATACGATCTGCTAGTCCTTTTTATAAAAAGAAAAAATATCGCTCTTTCCAGAGATACCATTTTGGAGACCGTATGGGGAATATCCGTAGACATAGAAACAAGGACTGTAGACAATCACGTCCAAAGATTACGTAAAAAATTCAAGCTTGAAAACTGTCTCAAAACTGTTTTCAAAGTAGGCTACCGCCTGGAGGGATAGCACGTATGCGCTTTTGGCAGAAAATATTTCTCATAACTCTCGCCATACTTCTGGTTTCCTTAAATATATTCGCATATGTATTTATAGAAAACAGCCTGTCCACAAACCTGGATAAAGAAGTGCAAAACCGGCTCAATGAATACCGACTTATGCGAGTTTCCTTTCAAACTAATTTAGTATATCAGAAATATCTTCTCGAAAAAACCTCTTTGACTAAGGACGAAATAATGGGTATATTCAACGATTTTTCAAGTACATACGTAGGAAGTACTCTTTCTTTCAGCGAAGCTGACAAAAGCCAAATAAAAAGCGACCTTGATATGGCGGACGTGGAAATACATAATAACGACGGTAAATTTATGTTAAATATATCCTCAGTATTCCAGGTGGATTCGGAAGTGTTCAAGCTGTCCTCTACTACCGACATATCCGGAATATATAATACAGCTTTGCAGCAAATCGAATTATCAAGAGAACTTATCTTAATGGTGTCTCTTATAACAGCTATAATAACCATAATAATATCTCTGGCCCTCACCTACAGGATAAACGCGCTCAGACGCTCGACTCAAAAAATGTCTCATGGAATATTTTTCATGAGGGCCAAAGTCAGTTCTTCTGACGAGATAGGGGAACTTGCCGAAGATTTTAACACTATGGCCGATACGGTGGAAAGTAAAGTCAACGAGCTTTCTCAGATAGCGGAAGACAGAAAAAGATTTATAGATAATATAGCTCATGAAATGAAAACTCCGTTAACTTCTATAATAGGCTTCGCGGACCTGCTGAGAAAAGCCAAGCTAGATAACAAAACAAAAGTAGACTACGCGGATACTATATATAGGGAAGGCATGCACCTTAAAAATGTATCCTCCAAATTAATGGAAATAATTCTTTTAGGTAAAACCAATCCGTCAAAAAAAGAAATTGATTCTTCTGATTTTTTAGATGAGGTTTTTCAGTCTATGGAACAGATATGCGTAAATTCCGGTATAGTCCTCGTACTCCAGAAATACAATGGGAAATATGTATTTAATATAGATATAGAGCTGATGAAATCCCTTTTTTACAACCTTATAGACAACGCGATAAAAGCTTCCAAGCCTCAGAGCCGAATAATTCTTTCCTCGGGATTTTCCGAAGATCAGGGAAACAAAGAATTTTATATTTCAGTAAAAGATTTCGGCCGGGGAATACCCGCCGAAGAAATACCTAAAATTACTCAGCCTTTTTATATGTTAGATAAAGCCCGTACCAGAGAACACGGGGGAGCCGGACTCGGCCTTGCCTTATGTTCCGAAATAGCCGATCTGCACAACGCGTCTTTAAAGATAGAAAGTATATTAGGCGAAGGAACAGAAATGAAGGTAATTTTTCATAAGGAGGAAAATAAGCAGTGAAATCTTTTGGCAAATACACAACTTATATATGGAGTCTTATTACAATTATACTCTCGGTAATAATTATTTTTGTAAGCGTATGGCTGTCATCCGTGGCATTTAATTTTTCAGTATTTTCCAAAACAAGTTCTGAAAGCTATAATTTGGATCTTCCCGACGTACTTGAAATAATATCCACATCACTGGACAGTCAATCGGCTCCGGCTTATTATCCGCCTTATTCAGAAGAAATTTTGATCACTGATTTTCGATTTGAAAAAGTAGAAGAAAAAGATGATACTGTATTAAACAAAATTTATGATTTCAGCTCCATCCTGGCCGAATGTCTTGAACCGCTTTTTGACATTTCCACAACAGCCGGATCCCTCGCCTTAAGGTGTTCTGTATGGAATGTTTACTCCAATGTATCGGAAAATTTTTCCGATACATTGTTTTCGGTAAATATAATACTCAGAGACTATTACGATGTATTTTGGAACATAACCGCGAGTGGGACTCCAGACAGAATACTCTCCGTAAGCCGTACAGCCTACCAGTCGGGAGAAAGCCTTGGCTCCGAGTCTTTTTCCGAATTTGATATTTATATTGAAGAATATTATAAGCTTGCCATGGAAAATATGAGTGATGTATGTAAATTATTTAACAGTGTTTCATATCTTTTCGGTTTTTCTTCGCAAAACTACGATATGCAGTACGAAGATTATAACAGATACGGATACAACGTGACAATAGAGGAGCCTACAGAGGATATATCCGGGATTTTCAAATACAGGTTATACTTCTTTAAAACCGGCGAGGAAATTTTGATCACTGCCAACCAATCATATATCCTGGGAATAGAACGGGTAAATTGATAAAAACCCGCATTCTCAGCCAAAAACCTTGACCGCGCGCGGGATTTTATTTATTAGTCTATATTTTTGATCTTCTCAGTTATCTGCCGCAAATTTCTTTTACAGATTTTACAATATCGTCGGCTGTGATCTCATATTTTTTCATAAGCTCAGCAGGTGTTCCGGATTTTCCAAATTTGTCTTTTATTCCAACCTTTTTTACCATACACGGAGCATTCTCGCAAACCACCTCCGACACCGCAGAGCCAAGACCCCCTATAATATTGTGTTCCTCGCAGGTAACTATTTTCCCTGTATCATTGGAAGCCTTTATTATAGCTTCTTTATCTATAGGCTTTATTGTGTGCATATCGATAAGCCGTACGCTTATACCTTCTTTTTGCAATATTTTTTCAGCCTTTACAGCCTCCTGGACCATAATTCCGGTAGCTATGACAGTAACATCCTTTCCATCCTTTATAAGTATGGATTTCCCTATCTCAAAGTCCACCGACTCGTCATATACCGGATCCACCGTCAATCTTCCCAGGCGAACATAGCAAGGGCCGTTATATTCATAAACAGCTTTTATTGCCTTTCTTGTGGTATCATCGTCACAGGGATTTAAAATTATCATTCCGGGAATAGCCCTCATAAACGCGATGTCCTCTATGCACTGATGAGAGGCACCGTCTTCTCCAACAGTAATTCCGGCATGAGACGCGCACACTTTAACGTTGAGCCTGGGGTAAGCAATTGAATTTCTTATCTGTTCCAAAGCTCTCGCGCTAGCAAACATAGCAAAAGAACTTGCAAAAACGATCTTTCCGGTTGTCGCAAGTCCGGCCGCCACCGACATCATATTAGATTCCGCAATCCCCATATTAAAATGTCTTTCAGGGAAAACCTTTTTGAACTTATCTGTATTTGTAGATTTTGAAAGGTCCGCGTCTAAAACGATTATCCTTTTATCTTCTCCGATTTCAACGAGGGTCTCCCCGTATGCTTGTCTGGTAGCTAATTTTTTGCCCATATCAGCAGCCCTCCAATTCTTTTATTCTATCCTCGATTTCTTTTATGGCCATGTTCTTTTGTTCCTCTTTAGGCGCAGTTCCATGCCATTCGGCCTTTCCTTCCATAAAAGAGATCCCTTTGCCTTTTACCGTTTCACATATTATAGCGAATGGCTTTTTTATATCGGCTTTTTCAGTTTCTTTTATCCTGTTCTCTACAGTTGCTATAATCTGTTTAAAATCATGTCCGTCTATAGTCTTAACATCCCAACCAAAAGCCCTGAATTTTTCGTCTATAGGCACCGGTGACATAACATCCGTTATCTTCCCGTCTATCTGTAAGCCGTTGTAATCTACAAAGGCAATCAAATTGTCCAATCTATAGTGAGCAGCTGACATGGCGGCCTCCCATACCTGCCCCTCCTGAAGCTCTCCGTCCCCCAAAAGGGCATATACCCTATACTGCTTTCCGTCGACCTTTGCCCCAAGAGCCATACCTACGGCCGCAGAAATGCCCTGTCCCAAAGAACCTGTAGACATATCTACTCCCGGAACGCTATTCATATTAGGATGTCCCTCCAAATAGCTGTCTATTTTTCTCAGTGTCTTAATATCCTCCTCAGGAAAAAATCCTTTAATGGCAAGCGCCGCATAAAGCGCCGGCGCACAGTGTCCCTTGGAAAGCACAAATCTGTCTCTGTCCTCCCACTTAGGATTTTCAGGGTCAACATTGATAAGGTTAAAATATATTGACGCTATTATTTCCGTACAGGATAAGGATCCGCCGGGATGCCCTGATTTTGCGCTATAAACGCTCTCTATTATATGCTTCCTCATGCGTGAAGCTATAATTTTGAGTTCCTTTTCTTGATTGTGATCGATCATTTTTAAATCTCCTAATTTACTTTAATTTAATATTCTATTTTCTATATCTTTGATCATATCCACCCTTTTAGAGTGTCTTCCGCCTTCAAATGACGCGTCGAGCCACGCTTCTACGATTTCCCTCATAAGTCCCTTGCCTATAACTCTTTCTCCCAGGCACAAAACATTGCTGTCGTTATGCATCACAGTCATTTTAGCAGAAAATACGTCAGAACACACGCTAGCTCTTATTCCTTTTATTTTATTGGCCGCAATCGACATTCCTATTCCGGTCCCGCACATAAGTATCCCTTTTTCACAGACACCGTCCGTTATTTTACGGCAAACTTTTTCAGCTATAAGAGGATAATCTGCCCGTTCCCCTTCGCCAACTCCGCAATCTATAAATTCTATGTTACGTTCTGACAAAATATTTTTTACTTCTTCTTTCAAAGCTACCGCCGCATGATCATTTCCGATGGCTATCATTTTCAGGCCCCTTTCTAAACAGCTTATTATATTTTATATCATCACCCCTACTTATTACAATAGTTTGATATAAGCAAAAATTTGATTTAAATAAAAATATTCATCTATATGACCGTTAGTATCTGAAGATTTATGATAAAAATCATTTTTATAGATAAACTTTAATATTAACTGTTATAACATAAAAAAGAGCGCAAAAACGCTCTTTTTTTATTAAAATATATAACATTTAATTACTTATCTTCTTCGCTCTTTTCTTCATGAGCTGATTTTTCTTCTTTTATTTCACTTCCAAGAAATTTGGGTATCTCCATACCGGCATTCTTAAACATTTCGTTCATGGGAGGTATCGACTTCATAATGCTGGACAAAAAGTTTGACGTAGTTGAAGATCCATCTCCGTTAGTTCCCGCGCCGCTGTCCCAAACAGTGATCTTGTCAATCTTGAGATTCTTTATAGCCTCAACCTGTATCTTAATAAGCTCTTCCATTTTATCAGCAAGCATAAGCCTCATAGCATCCGAGGCATCTCCGCCCGCAGCCTTCACAACTTCTGCAAAACCTTCTGCCTGTTTGGTAAGTATTTCCTGCATACCTCTCGCTTCTGCTTCCATCTTCGCGAATATGGCGTCAGCTTCACCGCGCGCCTTACGTCTTATCATTTCAGCCTGGGCCTCTGCTTCAAGCTCGAGTTTCTTTTTAGAAATCTCTGCCTGTACTATAACATCAGCTTCCAAAGTTGCCTGTTCACGGGCGGCACGAGCCTTTTCCGCCTCTTCCTCAGCAGAATAAGCCTCCGTAAGAGCGTTGGCCGCCTGAATTTTTTCTGCGGCGGTGGCCCTTCTGAGAGCTTCGGCCTCTCGTTCCCTTCTGGTTGCGTCAGAGGCAGCAATTTCGGCCTTAGCTTCATTCTCACCCTGAATAGCGATAGAATTTGCCGAAGCGACCTGTATCCTCTGGTCTCTTAAAGCGTTTGCCTCGCCTATAGAACCATCTCTAACCTTTTCAGCAACAGACTTTTTAGCGTCATTTATAGCCTTGGCTGCAGCCTCTTTACCAAGAGCTTCAATATATCCTGACTCGTCGTTGATATCCGTTACATTAACGTTTATAAGCCGTAAACCTATCTTTTTAAGCTCAGTCTCTACGTTATGGGATATAGCGTCAAGGAATTTGTCTCTGTCCGTATTTATCTCTTCAATATTCATCGTTGCAATCACAAGACGAAGCTGACCAAATATAATATCCTTTGCAAGTTCCTGTATCTCATCTTGTTTCATTCCTAAAAGTCTTTCGGCAGCATTCTGCATTATACCTGGTTCGGTAGAAATACCTACAGTAAATCTTGAAGGTACATCTATACGTATATTCTGACGAGAAAGAGCATTTTTCAAATCTACGCTTATAGAGATAGGCGTTAAGTCTAAATATTCATAAGCCTGGATCACCGGCATTATAAACGCGGCTCCCCCGTGTATACATTTAGCCGAACGGGACGTTCCGTCCTTGTTTGTTCCGACCTTACCGTAAATTACCATTATCTTATCTGAAGGACATTTTCTGTAGCGTGAAATTACTACAAGTATAAGTCCAAAGATAAAGATTCCCAACACCACCCATAGTATGGGCGCCACGCTCGAAGCTCTTAAGGCTAAAACTGTGTTACTCATAACATCCCCCTTTTTATTCATCAATATTTTCAACCAGAAGTATATTTCCGTTTGATATTCCAATCACCTTTACAGGTTTTCCCGTTTTTATACTCTCCTTTTCTTTAGTAACCGCGTCCATTTCAACAAAGCGGCCCTGAACCTCTAAAGTTACTTTACCGGTAGACTCCATATCGGCAGGTATCGTAAGGTACACGGTGGCGGCCTTTCCAACGGCGTTTTCAATAGATATATTACCGTTGTCCTGAAGCTTAAGCGCCCATTTCATAAACAGAGCCACAAGTAACGTCGCAAGAGCTCCTGCTATCACAGCAGCCAAAATGGATACTGCGTCGTTAGCACCTATATCTGAAATCAATATTCCAAACCATCCGCCTATTGCAAAAAAAGCTACAATACCTCTCACTGTAAAAAGTCTTAACCCGGCTATTCCATCAATGTCTCCGTGATCCCCTCCGTCAGTATCAGCGTCGGAATCAGCATCCATATCGCTCTCGCCGAAATGTCCTACGCCGAATAAAAGCAGTATGGTCTGTAAAACCAGTATAACCGTAGCCGGTATTGCGGCCGAGGCAAATATTTTTTGGACTGTCGTCAGCGCTTCCCACCAAGCTCCCATATGTATTCCTCCCAACATATAATAATATTATAATCATTTAATTCCTATATCGCAAAGCAATTTTACAGCTTTATTCTTAACAACAGCAGATTCGTACATAAGTACCATTATTATAAGGGCCGTTTTAAGTTTTTCTTTGCCCTGTCCGGTATAATTCCCAAGAGTTTTATCAACATTGGATACAATAGCTTCATCGTTGATAGTTTCTATTTTTTCCAAGTTAAATACCACTCTGCAAAAATGTCCGTACAATTCGCTGTCGGTTATTATGTCATCTTCGGAGCTTAACAGATTTCCGTTAATGTATGACAAGAGTTTTGCAATATTATCTAGCTTCATAGCGTCTCTAAGCGAATTAATTAACAATATTCTTGCTACCTGCTCCTTAGAATACCTTTTTGATACAGGACTGCTTACAAATCCTCTTTTAACCCAGTTTTGTATAGCGGCAGACTCCAGTCCGGTCAGCTCGCACAGCTGTGACAGCATAAGTCCGCCTGTCATGTTCAAAAAGGGGATCAATGCGTTAAGCATCGTTTCTTCCGTTTCTTCAGTTCTTTTAAGCGTAGTTCCCGGGATACTATTCGCCATTTTATTTCCTCCTTATATAAGTAGATATCGTCTTCCCCCAAACAATATCAGCAAGCTTGTTGTAACTATATTATCATATGGTCATTTGACTGTCAATAGTATTCTTATGACTTTTTAAAAAGTTTCTGATTTGCTTTTTATAGGTTCTTTTACTACACTATTAACGTTTTTTTGAACCTGTATAAAGTTCTGATATTTTTCCTATTTATATTTTCACAGCTTATTAAAAGCATATTGTACTAACATCCATGTTTCCTGCATATATTACCTTAGAATATTTCGTATCTAAGAGAAGTAAAAAAATAAGGGGGCTTAAGATTGAGGGATTATATAGAAGAACGCGTACTTAATCTTGCAAATTATATTATAGAAACAAAATGTACGGTGAGAGCAGCGGCAAAGAAATTTGGAATAAGCAAATCTACCGTACATAAAGATTTGACAGAACGCCTTGAAGAGATCTCCCCGGGGCTTTACGACGACGTTAGAGTAATATTAAATGAAAACAAGGCCGAGCGTCATATCCGCGGCGGCCTTGCAACAAGGGAAAAATATAAGGGAAAAACAATATAAATTACTCTTTATCTACATAATTCCATACATTAACACAGTTATCATTTATGACAACCTCGAAGTGAAGGTGAGAATCTTCAGCATATTCAAAGGGAGCTGTTCTTCCTACCCAACCTATTACATCTCCTTGCTTTACAGAATCTCCGATGTTTACATCGGTTTCTTCCTTCAGGTTGGCATATATAGTATTGACCCCGCCCTTATGTTCAATTATTATGAGATATCCTAGCCTTGGATCCTTCTTTACGTCTATAACCTTCCCGTCTGCAGCCGCCTTTACTTCTTCATCCTGGTCAGCCGCGATATCAACTCCTGAATGAGTTCTCCATTCATCTAGAGTTTTATTGTAAATGAGCTTATCCATAGCATAATCCACCAATATATTTCCTTCTAAAGGCAAAACTAACTTTATGTCGGCTCCGTTATTGGAAGGAGTAACAGTGGGGGCGACCGACGGCGTGGCTGTAGGCGCTGTGCTACCGCCCGGCGTTGCCGAAGGAGTACTGCCTGTTCCTGACGGCGCTTCTGTTTTTCTTGTAGGCAATGCTACAACATCTTGAGAATCTGATGTAGATGAAACCGCACTGTTGCTGTTATCCGGATTTTCTTTAGGATCTTTTGACAAATTTGCAATATACAGTCCCGAAAGACATATAGCGGCAACTCCCACAATAGCTATAAGGTAAATTCCCTTATTCAAAAAAAAGTTTTTAACTTTATTCATAAAAATGTCCACCTCCATTAGCTATTGTTGCCAGAAAGGAAAATATTATACATCTAAAGCCAAACTGTCTTAGTAGCTGTGTTTCTGCAAAATTCGGCGTCATGTTCTACAAATAATATAGTCGGTTTATATTCTGTCAGCAGTTTTTCAATCTGTATGCGGGATAAAACATCTATAAAGTTAAGCGGCTCATCCCACACGTACAAATGCGCCCGCTCACAAAGGCTCCTGGCAATAAGTACTTTCTTTTTCTGTCCTCCGCTGTAATTTTCTATATTTTTTTCAAACTGCTCTCTTGAAAAGTCAAGCTTTCGCAAAATAGCCTTAAAAAGGCTTTCATCTATGCCGCAATTTTGGACATAATCCTTAAGACTGCCTTTCAAATGGCTTGTCTCCTGCGGGACATAGGATATTTTCAGTTGTCTGTTTTTTATAAAGACTCCTTCATAAGAGATATCCTCCCCACATATGAGTTTAAGTATACTGGACTTGCCGCTTCCGTTTTTTCCCTGGATTGATATCCTGTCCTGGGACTGGATATTAAAGCTGACTCCCTCACAAACAGTACGTTCCCCATAGAATACAGATAAATTTGAAAGCTCCGCCAATGTGCCGCTGTGAAATTCTAAGGGGTAAATTTTAAGCTGTTCGCTGCTTTCAACATTTTTAAGAAGCGTAGATTTCTCATCTATAAGAGCTTTCTGCCTTCCTTCTATTGTTTTTGCCCTTTTCATCATTTTAGCCGATTTGTGACCTATAAATCCTCTGTCCGAGCTAGCTTTATCGGATCCGAATTTGCTTTTCTCCACAGAATAGGACCAACCGGCCGTTCTTTCGGCCGCCCTCTTCAATCTGTCAATATCCTTTTTTATTTTATTATTTTGATTCAGCTCAAAATTATCTGTTTTTTCTTTATTTTTCATCCACGACGAAAAATTTCCCTTTCGTACTTCTATATCCGCTTTGTTTATCGCAAGTATATGATCCACACAGCTATCTAAAAAAGCTCTGTCATGAGAAACCAGAATAAAGCCCTTTTTTTCAGAAAGATATTTCCCCAGTATCATTCTCCCTTCAGTGTCAAGATGATTTGTGGGTTCGTCAATAAGCAAAAAATTATTTTCCTTCAGAAATAACGCGGCCAGTAAAATTTTTGTACGTTCTCCGTTGGATAATATATAAAAAGGCATATACAAGCTTTCTTCCGACACGTCCAGACGGGAAAGCTCTCTTAATATCTCCCAATTTAAAGCATTAGGCGCTATTTGTTTTACTATATCCATAGTAGAAAGATCTTGATCCGAAATTTCGTAAGGAAAATATTCAAATACTGTATCGGAAAAAATATTTCCGCTATATTCATATTTACCCATAAGCAGATTTAGGAAGGTAGTTTTCCCTTTCCCGTTACGGCCTATGAATCCAAGCTTCCAATCAGTATCTATCTGAAAATTTACATTTTTAAAAATATCTTCTCCATTATCGTCATAGGAAAAAGACATGTTGCGAACGTTAATTAAAGACATAACAAAAGCCCTCCTTATATTACAAAATAATAAACCTCGCAGGAGAGCATTTTCATAATCTTGTTTATGAATATTAAATATTTAGGCATATATAGCAAGTATGAGATTACATAGCTTTCCCGCTTTTTAAAAAAACAAAATCCCGCCGCTAAAAAGCGCGCAATTTGTTTCACCATAAAAATATCAGCAAGAAACACTATTCATCTTTTCACCTCAACCAATAATTAAAATTCAATTTTTTATATTTTACACCAGTAAAGATAATTGGTAAAGATAAATATAGCAAAACATCAGAATTTTTTTGTTTCAGGCATCAAACACCTGCCACAAAAACTAAATAAACAACGCCCGGATATCAATTTGTGTATAATATCCGAGCGCTGATTTTTATACTTATACTTTAGTTATCCCATTTGCTTTTTTATGACCGACTGTCATCGCCCGTACTGCACCGCCAGAGATGAACGTCAGAACAAAAAGCGGCTTTCCCGGATTGCAGAACAGCTTACGACAGAGTGAATGTGGTATTAAAACACAAACGATTTGCCACCGTCATTCGCAGATACATGGATGTACTTGCAGACTCTGACAAAATGACTCTGAACGAGCCGGTTTAAGCCACAATATTTCACTATATCTTATATACCTATTATATACAAAAACAAATAAATATGTTTTGAAATTAATACTTGACAAGAGGTAAGTACCATAAGTATAATAATCTTTGCTTGCGAGAGTGGCGGAACCGGCAGACGCGCACGTTTGAGGGGCGTGTGGATAAAACCGTACGGGTTCAAGTCCCGTCTCTCGCACCATTTTTTGAAGAAGTCGATTGCTGAAAAGCGATCGACTTTTTGTTTTTGAGTGATATAATGATATTATACATTAAGCTGTATGATTTATATAATGAAAAGGAAAGTGGGGATTCTATGCAGATGGATTTTAAATATGGGAAACATATCGATTTGATCTATCACACATTAGCGCACTTTCATGTCGATAACGCATCCGATTTATATTTGCCTGCTTACATTGATTGGATGAAACAGATTAGAAATTGTGATTTGACAATACCTGTTCAAATGGAAAATTACTACAATGACAATTTTGATAGATTATCCGGGATTAATTTTTTGCCTTTCTATTCTACCGACTGGGACAACTTAAATCAATTATTATTGAATCATCATGACTTTACCGAGATGGATAAAAAAATCTTTATCGTTCCCTTTATCCAACTTTTACACAATGAATCTGCCATGTATTTTGAGTTTTGGGAAAACCAGTACCAGAAAATATTCGATCAAAAAATTCATACCGAAAATCTGCTTCGCAATAAGTTCGATATATTTCAGTGTTTATTTGATTATTCTAATAAAAATGCAGTGGCGTATTTATCTTTTAGTCTCACGCGTAATGGTCGCGGCTTTAGCAGCGTGAATGGAGATTTTGGTGCTTTTGCTCCATTCCCGCAAAGTGCCAAAGATATAAAAAATGTATT
>CASDQQ010000017.1 GCA_949282945.1 uncultured Eubacteriales bacterium | reverse complement strand
CGTGCCGGATAATATAAAAAAAGGATATTTTAAGATCAAGATATTGGAATTACTGTTATTTCTCAGCGTTATGGATCTTCGTGAAAATGAGACTGGACGGCGCTCTGTTTCTAAGGCACAGGTTACACTGGCAAAAAGTATCAGCGCTTATTTGACCGAGCATATGGATACCCGTATTCCTATCGAACAGTTGTCACTGCATTTTCATGCTTCCGGCACACAGATTAAAACTTGCTTTAAACAAGTTTATGGCGTTTCACTCTATGCCTACATCCGCCGTCAAAAAATGGAAGCTGCGTCGCTCCTTATTAAAGATACAGACCGTTCTATTCTGGAAATTGCCGGTCGTTTCGGTTATAATAATGGCAGCAAATTTTCAAAAGCTTTTAAAGATATTATGGGAGTAACTCCCGCCGAATACAGGTCGTCTCACAAAAAAAGCATCGTTTTCCCAAATAACAGATCTCAAAACACCGTCTGAACGGAGCTTTATACGGTCTTTTCGGAGTAGCCGAATTTTTTTATTCTGATATAATAGTTTTATGGATTGCCGACGGGCAATTAATTTTTCATTTGCTAGTTAGCTTTTGCTAACTAAATAAAAAGGAGTTGAGCATATGAGTGTCGTTATCGTAGGAGGAAATGAATGTATGACCCGCAGATATAAAGAGCTGTGTAAAGAATATAACTGCCAGGCAAAGATTTATCCAAAACTGACAAGCGGAATGAAAAATGTCGGATCCCCCGACCTGTTGGTACTATTTACAAATACCATGTCCCATAAAATGCTGCGTTCGGTCCTCAGCGCCACAAAGGGTCAGGACGTACGTATTGCCCGCAGCCACACCAGTTCCATAGCGGCATTGAAAACCATACTGGAAAATCATGTGGCCGAAAACTTTTGCCGCGCCTGAAAAAATTATTCAAGTTCAAGTCCCACCGGGCAGTGGTCCGAGCCTAAAATGTCCGAATATATTTTTGCCTCTTTTATCCTATCCTTAAGGCATTCCGAAACAAGAAAATAATCTATGCGCCATCCGGCGTTATTGGCTCTGGCATTATATTTATATGACCACCATGAGTAGGCCTCTTTAACGTCCGGATACAAATATCTGAAAGTATCCACGAACCCCGCGCTCAGTATTTTGGAGAATCTTTCCCTTTCTTCATCCGTAAATCCTGCGTTTTGCCGGTTGCCTTTAGGATTTTTCAAATCTATTTCCTTATGTGCAACGTTCATATCCCCGCATAATATTACCGGCTTTTTTTCATTAAGTCCGATAATATATTTAAAAAAAGCTCCTTCCCACTCCATTCTATAGGAAAGTCTCAAAAGCTCCTTTTGGGAATTAGGCGTATATACCGTCACAATATAAAACTCTTCTGTTTCTGCCGTAATTACCCGGCCTTCATTGTCATGTTCTTCCTGGCCTATACCGCAGCGCACGGATAAGGGTTTTCCCTTCATAAAAATGGCAGTTCCAGAATATCCCTTTCTCTCTGCATAGTTCCAGTACTGATGATATCCCGGCAGCTCAAGTTCCAACTGTCCCGCCTGAAGCTTTGTTTCCTGCAAACACAAAACATCCGGATCAAGAAAACCAACTGCTTCTTTAAATCCTTTCCCTACGCACGCTCTTATTCCGTTTACATTCCACGATACAAATTTCATAAAACCTCCGCTTAAAACTAATTTCCGGATCTTGCTCATTATGCTCTTTATGATTTATTTTACATGGAGTTTTATGTACTTTCAAATATACTTCCTATTTTATGCTCCCGCGTGATACAATTATAAAAACACTGGAGGAGAGTATATGGACATAGAATTAAACTATAAGGAATTTGGACGCGGCGAACCCCTTATACTTTTACACGGCAACGGGGAAAATCTGTCTTATTTTAAACATCAGATGGAATTTTTCGCCAGTTTCTACAGAGTTATTGCAATAGATACAAGAGGACACGGAACTTCTCCCAGAGGAGACGCTCCATTTACCCTATCGCAGTTTGCCGAGGACCTGAAAAATTTTCTCGACAGCCGCAGTATAAGCCGTGCAAATATTTTGGGCTTTAGCGACGGCGGCAATATAGCGCTGCTCTTTTCCCTGAAATACCCTGAATATGTTTTGAAGCTCATATTAAACGGGGCAAATTTTAATCCCGGCGGAATCAAGGCCTCCGTGCGTTTTTCTATTTTAATGAATTATATCTTTACATCTTTTATATGCCTCTTCAATAAAAATGCTTCTTTAAAACGGGAGCTGCTTTCTTTAATGATAGATCAGCCGAATATATCCGTCTCCGATTTGAAGCGCCTGCAAATGCCCGTACTTTTGATAGCCGGTACAAAAGATATGATAAAACATACTCATACCGAAAAAATGTACAGATCCATCCCTCATTGCGCGCTCAGTATAATAGAAGGCGATCATTTCATAGCAGAAAAGGAAAGTGAAAAATTTAACCAGAGTGTACTCAGATTTTTGGAAATATCCGGGCAGTCTTCCTTATCTTGACACATTTAAATGGTTAGGGTAGAATGATAATACAAAAATTACAGCAGAGCATTAAATCGGTCATATACACCTTTCTGATGCGGGAGGCTTTTTATGAAAATGATCATTTCTATTGTTTACAAAGAGGATTCCGACGACCTTATACTTGAATTAAACAAAAATAATTTTTTTGTGACAAAGTTATCCACTACGGGAGGATTCCTGAGAAGAAAAAATGTTACTCTACTCATAGGCGTAGCTGACGAATATGTAGAGTCCGTTCTCTCTATAATAAAAAGTTGCTGCGGAGAACGCCGCCAAATACTTTACACTGATTCAAGGCTTACCGGAAGTATGTCAGGCGGCTCCGATATGTCCTATCCCATAGAAATAGACGCCGGAGGCGCGACCGTATTCATAGTAAACGTAGAAAATTTCACTAAAACCAATGAATAATATTACGTGGAAGCAGACTGACAAGTCTGCTTTTTTTATGCCGCCCCGGCGGCATAAAAAAAGCGCCCCGCCGAAGTGGGAGGGGCACACCATAAAATCAGAACCACCACGTAGGCAGTATCCGAAGCTTCTCAATATACGACTCCGGAACTACCATTCCCGATATAGCCGGATAGAAAAGCACGAACACAACGGCAACTATCGCAATATATATACAAACTGTACGTCTCCTGATAACCTTTGTATCCGTAAGATGTTTTGCCACATATACGATAAACAGTATAAGGAATGGCAGACATGAGAAATAGTGATATATAAAACATGCCCTGAAAACTATTATCCACGGGAAAAGCTGGCACGCGTACCCTATAAGCACAAAAGCTATCTTCTTATCTCCCTTTTTCATAGCGATATAGCAGGAAGAAAACAGCGCTACAATGCCGCTCCACCATATTATTGGATTACCAAAAGACGCGATAGTAGATCTCAATCCCTCGGCAGTAGTACCGTGGTAATACCATATAGGCCTTATGTCCAGGATCCATGACCACCACTCAGAGGAATATCCGTGGGGGGAAGTTAATTTAGAATGATAATTGTACATATACTTTTGATTTGACCACACCACATCTAAAAGGCTTCCGTTAGCCCCCTCCACATGGGTATACGGTATATAGGACATACAATATATGAAAATAGGTATAAACACGAAGAAAACAAAGCAAAGGCAAATAGTCATTCCTACATTGTCGTAAGGATAATTTTTATACCATTTTTCTTCTTTCACCTCCGGCTTTACTACAGCCAACTTCCTGTAGCTGTATATCTCCAGGAATTTTGACAGGAAAAATATTATTGCCAGACCGAAGGCTGCATAAAGACATATCCACTTTGTAGCCGCGCCAAGGCCGAAAAACAGTCCGCTCAGCGCCAACGGAATAAGATACTGCCTGTATTTGATCTCATAAGACCTGCATATAAACACATCATACATAAAGTAATACATAAGCATTATAAATACCACAGTATATGAGTCTATAGTAGCCAGACGGGTCTGAGCGAAGTGCATAGTATCAAACAGCATGAGCGCCGCCGCCATAAAAGCAAAGAACTTACTGTTGAACATTTTCTTAGCTATAAGATACATGAGCGGTATCATAAGAGCCCCGAATAAAGTTCCCATTATACGCCATCCGAACGGATTCATTCCGAAAATGAGTATTCCAACCGCCTGGATCAGCTTACCCAGAGGAGGATGAGTAATTTCATATACCGGCAGATTATTTATATTTTCATACGCCGTTCTGGGGAAATATATCTCGTCAAAATAGGTTGAATTCATAAAGGACGGACAATCCACAACAGTATCCTGCTCGTCAAACCATAGGCTGTACTGTTCAATCGTAGATGGCGTATCGGACACAGTATTGGCCACAACCTCCGAAACCTCTGCGGGAATGACCCTATACTCATCATAACCGTCCTGGGTATATTTTTCCAGGAATCCTATCTCATTGATCTCCAGCCCCGGATAATCGGAAGTTATCCTTATCTGCTTAGTTACGGCGGATACATCAGAATAAAACCATTTATAAAAACCGGACTCCTTTATCTGTAAAAGCGTCTCGTATGTTCCATCCTCGTTTAGATATTCTATTGTATAAGCCACAGTATTTTCTCCGAGAGAGGTAAGATTAGTATTATACATGATCCTGGATATGGTATGTTCTTCGTCAAAAGAAACGATCACGCTTTCTCCTCTGTTTTCATATTCAGGAGTATAGTGAGTCTCCGGCGCGGCCATATCTCCCAGATTATACAGCGCGAGCAAAAGATACGCCACTGTAAGAACTATTATCAAAAGGACTTCTTTCAGGCTTACCACCTTCATACCAGGCTGCCATTCGCCTTTTGCTATTTCTTCCTCTCTTGTGCCTCTCTTTTTATCGCTTTTTATACATAAAGCTATAACAAATATAATGGTAGCTATGCAGAATACTGTAAAGATAATTTTGCCAAGCCATGGTTTTATTATAGGATTGTGCTTTTCACTGTTATCCTCAACAAAAAGATTATATACAGAAACTCCTTCAGGCAATGCTTCAAGTTTTTCCACAGAAACATTATCTATCCATATTGTTCCTTCACTGGTGGCGCTGAACCCGCCAAGCCCTACCGCCAGCTGAAGGCTCTCCTGATCCTCTCCTGTAATACCGTATATCGTATAAGTTACCCATTCCCCGCCTGTATTTGTGGAATGCGCCTCGCTAAATGTAATTTTCTGATCATAAATGGAAATTCCCGCTCCATATCCGGCCTCTATTTCCCCTTCAACCTTAAAGGACGCGGAGATCTTATAATAAGTATTTCCCTTTACCTTTATATCCTGATAAAACCTGACGTCATTTTCCTCTATTATACTAATTTTAAGAGAAGTCTTTCCGTCTGTTTTTTCCGCAGTACTTTTTGAAATGCTTACTCCGGAAGAATCAAATTCATATTCCTGTCTGTAATTATATATGCTCCAACCAGATGGCTTACCAAAGGTCCAGGATTCAAAGCTGCCGTTTTCAATAAGATTGGTCCTGCCCATTTTTACCACAGCGCTTATCAGCGAACCTATAATCACTACCGCTACGAGAGCTATAGCGATCGCGGACCATATTTTTTGCTTCTTGCTCATTTTATCATAAAACTCTTTAAGCTTCAGACTCATTGGGCTTATCCTCCTCTAATATCTCTTCTTTCTTTTTTCCTCTGATCTTCAGCGCGCAATAGACCACTACAAGAATGAACGCCGCTACATTTACAGCGGAAACAATTCTGGCGCTCATATATTTATCTATTTCGTAGATAGGAGAGCCGGAATTATATTTCCCAAGAACTATAAGAGCGTTAAAAAATGTTGTGGCAGTTATGAGCCCGTGTATTTTCAGCATAAATTTATTTTCGTCTATGACCGCCACTATCAAAGATATCAAAACTGCCGGAAACATATATCTTTCATGCATTCTTATGGTGAAATTAAACACTCCCATTACAAGGAAAAGAGCGGTCAAAAACTCTCTGCCTTCATAATCCCTGGGCAGCAGCATATAGATCACAAAACCCGCTATAACTATTATACCCAAAAAGATCATGCCCCAGGTATAATAGCTCAGCCCCATAAAAATTTTGCTGTCATCAACCCAGTTAAGCCCTGCGAGAGCAAAGAAGTTAAACCCGTTCACCGACGCGTAGGCATATCTGCCCGCCGTTTCGGAAAACAGGTCCGGTAAAAACATGATACCGTCTTTGATCATATACGGCAAAGATATAACTACCATAGTGAGAGGCACCGCTACGGCGCACTTTATAAAATTCTTTATCTTATCCTTAATATTCCCGTTTACAAGCACATAATAAAGAAGTACGGGCCCCGCGAACAAGCCCTGCGGCTTTATCATTATGGAAATACCAAACAGGACCGCGGAAAGCGTCACTTTATTTTTCATAGCCGCATATACCGCAAATACCATAAACATGGCCAGGAATGAATCCATCTGTCCCCATACTACGCTGTCAAATAAAACCATGGGGTTAAAAAGATATAGCCCCGCGAACATCGCCGCCATATCCTCATTTATCCATTTGGAGCTTTTTCTTTTGCTCATAAGCAGGACTATCTTATACACAAAGAACGCTGAGATCATGTCGGCTGCTATAGGCGGGAGTTTTATAGCAAGTTTATAAGCATAAGTATCAAGAGATACGTTGAACACCTGCATTATCTTGCCTATTATACCTATCACATACATATAAAACGGAGGATAGTCCGCGATTCCCGCGGTATCGTTGGCGACGTCATAAAAATTAAAAAAATCAGATGCCATTATATCTCCCCACCTTTTGAAGAGATAAACATCTCCTTCAAAGCCCTGAGCAAAAGGAGCCGCCACACATCTCAGCGTAAATCCTCCCACAAGTAATATAAACAAAGCGACCTCGCCCTTGAAATAAATCTTTTCCTTGTTTACACAGACCGATTTATATATAAGGATAAGTATGGCAGATAAAAATACGAACAGGCAGGTATATCCCACCACATACTGCCATTCCTCGGCGGCCCCCTCCTGGGAGACCGTATTTCCCGTAGTATTTACGGAATTTATGTTTATTCCCGCAGGAAGTTTCTTCATTTCCTCGATCTTAAATCCGTCAAAATAAACCCTTCCTGTATTTTCTGAAGAATACCCTCCAAGCCTCAGCCACAGAGATATCGTTTCGCTTTTCAGAGCCCTTATATAACCTTCTACATAAGTCCAGTCGCTGCTTCCCCTTATATCTCCAAAATAGAAATAGCGCTGTTTTACTGAAATATTTCCGCCGATATCTTCCGTACCCACATTTTCTGTCTTGATCCAACATGAAACCTTGTAAAAATAGCCTTTTTTTACTTTAAGCGTATAAGCAAATCTTGAATCGTTTTCCTCGTTATTTTCTATATATACAGAGTTGGAGCCATCCTTTGCGTCAGAACATTCAGTTATAAAATCCGTGGCGCCCTCTTTCCAATAATCGGTATCTAAAACCTCCTGTCCGGCCTCAAAACTATTTTCATAGAAAAACAGCTCGTCCGAATCTCCGTCCGGCCAAAAATAATAGGCCAGAGCGCAAATTACCACTGCGGCGGCCAGAAGTATGATCCAGACTTTTTTATTTTTTAAAATATTCTTAATTTGTTCCTTCACGAAGGCCTCCTAATCTTCAAATATTATAAGCCAAATTACAAGCATTATAACATATATTACAATTATTGGAAATCATTGCCTGTCCTAAAAATTCTTTAAAGCCCTGTTAAAACTTCTTACATTTTGAAAACCGCTTTCCATAGCAGCCTGAGATATAGTAACCCCGCTTTGCAGGAGCAATCCTTTGGCATAGCTGACTCTGTACTGGTTCAAAAACTTTCTGAAATTCATTTTGACATTCTTATGGAAATATCTGGACACATAATGCTGCTCGTAACCAAGCTCCTGCGACATTTTCTCAAGCGTTATATTTTCTCTGAAACGGGCCGAAACATATTCCAGTATCTGATGCATTAAACTATCGTCGTAAGAACAGGTGTCGTCAAGAACTGTATTTTTCAAATATGAGCCGCAGACAGCATAAAAGCAAGATTTCAGTGTATATTCTTCAGGAGGCTCGTATTCTGCGTTTATCAGCTTACTCAGGATAAACTCTTTTGTAGCTTTGTCGCAGGAAAAAACACAGCTTTTGCCCCTTTTTCCGCTTATATCATACAGGAACTGCCTTATCCAGTCTCCTGAAAAAACTCCTATCCACGTCTTGGAGCTGTTTTCCGTTTTGTACCCGTGGACCTGATTGGGCAAAATGAGAGCAAACTCTCCTTCAGATATTTTTTCCAAACCCTTCTCAGTCTCAAGTAAAAGCTCCCCTTCCATAACATATATCAGCTCAGAGTGTATATGGATATGAGACGCGAAATTAAAATTTTCACAAACTGTACATCTAAAAAATTTAGTACCTGTAGAATCAAACTCCTGATAAAGCATAAAATTCTCCGAAAATCCTCAAAAGGATAATATTTGTCTACAATTGTATAAATATTTTCCTTTTCCGTCAATAATATATACTGTATAATATAAACATCAACAGAATATATTTACTCGTAAGAAATGGAATGATGGAAAAATTGCGGATATATAAACAACGGATTATATGTCCGCAATTTTTTAATATTTTTTTACCGTCAGGTAAGAATATTTATATATTGAAAGGAGCGTACAATGAAAAAACAAATTTATTTTAACGGAGATATAATAACTATGGAAAATTTTCCTGCCGAGGCCCTGCTTACTGAAAGCGGAAAAATTTCCGCCCTGGGAGGCAGAGAGCATATTTTTTCTCTACGCGACGAGGACACAGAGCTTATAGACCTTGAAGGCAGAACTTTAATGCCGTCTTTTATAGACAGTCACAGCCATATCGTTTCCTGCGCTTCTACTATTTCCCTTATATCTCTGAGAGAAACTTCATCATTTTCTGAAATATCCGACCGGATCAAAAATTTCATAGAATTAAAAAAACCCGCTCCCGGTCAATGGGTGACCGGATTCGGATATGATAATAATTTCCTTGAAGAGAAATCTCATCCAACCCGGCGATTTTTGGACAAGCTCTGTCCGGACAATCCTCTATTGATAACCCACGCGTCAGGACACATGGGCGCCGCAAATTCGTACGCTCTTAAGCTTATGGGCATAACGTCGGAAACTCCTGATCCTGAAGGAGGTAAAATAGGCCGTGAACCTGGAAGCCTGGAACCTGACGGTTATCTCGAGGAAACTGCTTTTACCCGTCTTACTTCTGTAATACCGGCTCCTACTCCTGAAACAATGTGCAGACAGCTGCAGGAGGCTCAGGACATGTATCTTGGATTCGGTATCACTACTGTCCAGGAAGGACTTACCGGGCAGTCTGAATGGGATCTGCTTAAAGCCATGTCGGACAAGGCTCAGCTTAAAACGGACATAGTATGCTATATAGATTTAAATAAAAGTAAAAGCATCTTATATTCGAACAAAGATTTCCTCAAATATAGAAACCGTCTCCGCATAGGCGGGTACAAAATTTTTCTCGACGGTTCTCCCCAGGGAAAAACAGCCTGGCTCACAAAGCCTTATGAAGAAAGCGGAGACTACAAAGGATATCCTATATATTCTGACAAATCGGCGGAAGCCTTTGTAACGGACGCCGTCTCTGAAAATATCCAACTTTTGGCTCACTGCAATGGAGACGCGGCCGCCGACCAATTTATAGAAGCCTGCTTCGCAGCCGCAGCAAAGTATCCTGAGCTGCCTGGCCTCAGACCGGTAATGATACACGCGCAGCTAGTAAGAAAAGATCAGCTTGAAAAAATGAAAGATATCAATATGATAAGCTCTTTTTTCCCGGCGCATATTTACTATTGGGGAGACGTTCATCTAAAAAATCTAGGTTTTGAAAGGGGAAGCAATATTTCCCCCATTAAAAGCGCAATAGATAACGGCGTCATATATACTTTTCATCAGGACACTCCCGTATTGCCTCCCGATATGCTGGAGACAATATGGTGCGTTGTAAACCGGGAAACAAAAAAGGGTACTAAAATAGGCCAATCTCAGTGTATTTCCGTATATGAAGCTCTGAAGGGCATAACGATAAACGCGGCTTACCAGTATTTTGAAGAGGATAAAAAAGGTTCTCTTAGACCAGGGAAACTGGCCGATATGGTAATCCTTTCGGATAACCCTCTCAAAACGGATCCCTCAAAACTTCGAAACATACAGATTACAGAAACTATAAAGGACGGAAAAACTCTTTTTAAAATTTAATATTTCTATTGACACTTGCCCTTCTTTCTGTCAACATTGTGACAAGCAAACCACAAATACTTGCGAAGCTTTTCTTCGCGAGAGTTATAAAGGAGATTTTTCTATGATTCATGAACGATATTCAGCGAGACTGCGTGAAAAATTGAACCGGCTTAACCGGATCTACGGAAACCTTATTTTCAAAAAGGTGGGAGAATTGCAAGATCAGATGTTTTTCGATACCCAAGAGCATTTAAGGAGCGTTCCCACTGACGGATGGCAGCCCCTTGAAAAAGGCCGTGTCTGGGGCGGAGAATGGAAAAATATGTGGGTAAAGGGTAACGTGACCGTTCCGCCCGAAGCCGAAGGCCGAAAACTTTACGCTGTATCAAATGCGGACGCCACCGAAATACTTTTCTTTATAAACGGCGTACCCAAAGGAATTTTTAACAGTAAAAATGATTTTATAGGCGGTATGCACTCTGCCGAGCTTATAGACCCTAATGCGGCGGTTGACAAAAGCTATGAATTGGCCTTTGAATGCTATGCGGGACATTTCTGCGCCGGGACGGCTCCTTACGATAATTATGGGGTAACCCAAGCGGCTCCCGGATCTTTTATGCATACATACGGCGGAATAGATATCTGCATAATGAATGAAAATGTGAAAAATTTTGTTTTTGACCTGAAAGCTGTCCTGCAAATGGCTTCCTGCCTTCCAGGCAACAACTTTTTAAGAGGACGCGCTCAGGACGTACTTGAAAAGGTTGCCCGCGATATAGTACAGTTTCCTCTGGACTATCCCGAAGAGGTATGGAACCAATCGGTGATCAAATGCCTCGGTCATATGAAGGATATTTTAGCAGACAGTTATTTTGAAAACACAAGAGGCAAAGTAGGGATCATAGGCCACTCTCATATGGATACCGCCTGGCTCTGGCCGGTTTCCGAGACTGTGCGTAAATGCGCCAGGACTTACGCGAACGCTCTCAGCCTTATGGATCAATATCCAGAATATAAGTTTATCCAGTCCTCTGTACTTCACCTTGACTGGATGAGAAGATACTATCCCGATATTTTTGAGGGAATAAAAAAACGGACCGCGGAGGGCCGTTATGAACCTAACGGAGGAGTATGGGTAGAATGCGACTGCAATATAACCTCAGGAGAACTTATGGTCCGCCAATTCTTAAAGGGTCAGCTTTTTACAAGAAAATACCTTAACTATACGGCTGACAGTTTCTGGCTCCCCGATACCTTCGGATATAACGCGGCAATCCCACAGATAATGAGGGAATCGGAGGTAAAATATTTTTATACCACAAAAATATCGTGGAACGATCTGAATAACTTCCCTATAGATACCTTTAATTGGATAGGTATAGACGGAAGCAGCGTTCTTACACATTTTAACCTCACCCATACCTTCCCCGATGTGGAAAATACTGTAAGAGCCGTTGATTCCATTAAGGAAAAACAAGTATTTGACGGCCGTCTTCTGGCTTTTGGATTTGGCGACGGCGGCGGCGGACCCACCTATGGAATGATAGAGGACGCCCGCAGGGTCAAGGACGTTCCCGGACTGCCTCAGACCTACTACACTACCATAAGTGATTTTATGAAAAATGTCGAAGCAGGCTGTGAAAATCTCCCCTCTTATAACGGAGAACTATATCTTGAACTCCATCGGGGAACTCTTACCCAAATGCATGATATCAAGCGAAATAACAGAAAAGCGGAATTTACTCTCAGAGACATGGAATATATGAACGTTCTGACCTCCTCCCCTAAAAACGAGAAATCGGACGAGCTTTATGAATGCCTTTTAAAGAATCAGTTTCATGATATTCTGCCAGGTACCTCTCTTACCTGTGTATACGATGTTACCCGCAGGGAAGTATCCGGAATTATCGAAGAAGCAAATAAAATAACAAACTCTTACGCGGCTTCTATGACCGACGGCTCTAAAGATTTTGTTACGCTTTTCAACACCCTTTCTTTTGACAGAACTGACACAGTTTATATGGATTTTTCAGGAAAATATGTAAAGGGTTTTGAGAATCAGATCTTTACAGATATAAACGGCAGGCAAAAACTGGCTGTGGGAGGAGTTGCAATACCTGCTTTCGGCGCGGTTACTCTTTCCCTGACCTCTGATGTTCCTCATATTAAGGCTTCTCCGTTTAAATATGACGGTACCCGTCTTGAAACTCCTTACGCTCAAATAATATTTGATTCTTGCGGCTACATATCCTCTTTCATAGATAAGGCTTCCGGGCGTCAGCTCTGCAAAGAGGGCGCGGAACCTCTAAATACGTTCTATATGTGCGAGGACGTGCCTCTTGACTGGGACAACTGGGATATTGACCCTGATCTGGAAAACAAAATGGAACCCCAAAGAAATCTTATTTCCAGAGAAATAGTTTCTGACGGGCCTCTGGAAATTAGAATACGCTCTGTATACTCTATAGGACAGCATTCTTTGATCACTCAGGATATGGTATTTCACTCCGATACTCCCCAAATCGATTTCTGTACAGTCGTAGACTGGAAGGATAAACATTCTTTCCTTAAAACCGGATTTAATGTGGATATACTTTCTTCCTATGTTAATAATGAAATACAATTCGGCCACATTTCAAGACCTACCACAAGAAATAATAGTCTTGAGGCTTCCAAGTTCGAGGTATGCAATTATAAGTGGAGCGATATTTCAGAGAGCAGATTCGGCGTGGCCATTCTTAATGACTGTAAATATGGTATTTCAGTATACGGTTCAGACATGCGCCTTTCCCTTCATAAGGGCGGCTGTCATCCCGACGTTACTGGAGACGAGGGCGTACATGAAATGACCTACTCCTTCTTGCCTCATAGCGGTCCTCTTTCTTCATCTACAGTCATAAAGCCTTCATATATGCTCAATATCCCTTCTGTAGAGGTTACAGGCTCTCTCTTGTCTCCTGTAAGCCCCCTGATCAAAATATCGGAAGATAATATTATATGCGAAGCCATAAAGCCCGCCGAGCTTATAGAAAATGCTTTCGTTGTAAGACTTTACGAGGCTGAGCGCAATAAGACCGCATGTACTGTTAAGCTTGACGAAAGTATTAAAAAAGTTTATATTGCCAACATGCTTGAGGATAAAAAAGAAGAGCTTCCCATAATCGACGGCAGTATTTCTCTTGAATTCCGTCCGTTCCAGATAATGACGTTGCTCATGGAACGTTGATCAGTATCGATAATCAGGCAGACCATCCCAAGAGTCTTTTTGCGGGGTCTGCCTGATTTTTTTACTGTATTTACGTTGTTATAAAAAAGGCCACTGTTCTTTTTTCAGCAGCCTTAAGAGTAAAAATTTTATTCTGTCCTCATTTCCGTTTTTTATTTATTATTAAAACAATTACAACTATTACTGCTACAGCAACTATCGCTATGCTTACAACTATTATGTCTATATTGCCGTCATTGCCAGTTTCGGGTTCCGCTGTTTCTGCCGGCTGTATACTATTCTGTGCCGTCGCGGAAACCTCTATATTTTCCTCTGTAGGATTAAGTGTTGGTGACTTTTCAGCGTCTACTATATGTGTAGTTGTTTCTTCCGGCAATAATTCATGGATAATGATACAGTCAAAATTAGGAGCCCATTCATGATCCCCTTCTCCTTCATCTCTGGTAACTGTATAAAACTTTAAAGAGTTACTACCTGCTTCCAGTTCCAGTTCAACTTCCATGCTTATAGGATTGGCTTCAAATGTATCAGAAGCCTCTTCCAATTCAATTAAATCCCCTTCTTTTCCATTGACTCCAATACGAAACGTTCTGGAGATATCCGCACAGGCATAAAAGATTTCTACTCTATAAACACCTGTTTTTTCTGCCTGAATATTATTCATAACAAAATAATATTGACCGTCGCCGCCAGTATGGCCTACCATAATACCTCCGGAAGCCCCTTCTATGGTACCGTCGCCAAAGGGACCGCAAGGACTTATAAATTCATTTCCTTCTGCTTCGCATTCATATTTTGTACCTTCCTCCGCATATACAGTACAGAACGAGCAAAAAAGCAGTAAACAAGCACAAGACATATAAGTATCTTTTTCATCTATACGCTATCCCCTTATGAGCAATATTTTCTTGTTTTATGTAAACCACAGCCTACAAGCAAACCACTGACACAAAGCATAACAGTTATAAATGTTACAGTATCTGCAGTTACCGGTACATCTTCTTTGTCGGGTTCTCCACTATCTTCCTGCTCCACTATATCTTCATCTCCATCTTCACTTCCGATTCCCGGTATGTCCCCTTTTACAATAATTTTGTCAAAATTCGGCATCCATTCAGTGTCCCCATTTTCTTCTTCAGTAGGCAGAGAATAAAACTTTAATTCGTTTTCTCCTGCCTTTAATGTCAAATTAACCGTAATTTTTCCCACGTATTCTTCAAAGCTTCCTGTTACCTCCGGAGTATATAATTCTCCTTCAGCTCCATTAATGCCAATGCGGAACGTTCGGGCATCACCGGCGGCATATATTACATCCACCTGATAATCTCCGT
>CASDQQ010000016.1 GCA_949282945.1 uncultured Eubacteriales bacterium | reverse complement strand
CGCAGCTTTTTCAGCCTTAAAAAGCGCTTCCGGGTTTATAAGAAGGGAGCTTTCACGCAAAGTGGAGCTAAGGTATACTCCCGAATTAAGATTTAAAGAAGACAAGTCCATAGAAAATGGAATATATATGTCTTCTCTTATAGATAAAATTATAAAACAGGATGAGGATAACCATGAAGTTTATCGAAGCAATATCTTTTATAAACGATTCTGAAAGGATAGTAATACTGCCTCATGTTTCCGCCGACGGGGATTCTATAGGCTCATCTTTTGCCATAAAAAGGGTCCTTGACCTAATGGGAAAGAAAGCGGATATATTCCTTGAGGAGGATGTGCAGAAAAGATATCGGTTCGCAACGGGAAATATAGAATATTTGATTGCGGGAGAAGACGGCTGTCTGAAAAATGTTAAATATGATTTAGCCATTTGTGTAGATTGCGCTGATTTAGAGCGTCTGGGAGAAAGAAAAGAAATTTTCCTGAACTCGAAAAGAAAAATTTTAATGGATCATCATGAGTTCAACAGCGGATTTGCCGATCTTAACTATATAGACGTAAAATGGTCGGCTACGGTCATGCCGGTGTATGAACTTATAAAAGAGATTGATCCGGAACTTATCAATAGAGAAATCGCAAGATTGCTTTATATAGGACTTGTGACAGATACGGGAGGATTCAGGCATACAAATACCGTGCCAAAGGCTCATATAATGGCGGCGGAACTGTTGGAATACGGTATCAATCCTTCTGAGGTATCGCAAAATGTGTTTGATAATATGACCTTCGGAAGATATCTGCTGAATAAGGAAAGCGTAAATTGCGCTGAATTTTTCTTTGACGGGAAAGTATGTATATGCTATATGCCGGAAGATGTTTTTATAAAATGTGGAGCCTCAGAAGAGGACAGCGAAGGGCTTACCGACTATCTCAGAAATATTGAGGGAGTAGAGGTAAGCGTATTTATAAGAGATAAAAACGGCGGTATGAAAATAAGCATAAGAGCAAAGAGTTATGTAGATGTGGCAACTGTCGCGGCGGTTTTTTCCGGCGGAGGACATAAAAGGGCCGCCGGAGCCTCATGGAATGGAAGCTATGAGGAATTTAAGGAAAGATTTTTAAAAGAGTTGGAACCGGTGATATAAATATGTATGACGGAATCATAAATGTATATAAGCCTAAAGGAATGACATCGTTTGATGTCGTTTCTGCTATGAGGAGGCTTACAGGTATTAAGAAAATAGGACATACCGGTACTCTTGATCCCGACGCTGAGGGCGTTTTGGTCATATGTATAGGAGAAGCGCTTAAATGTGTGGAATTTATGACTGAAAAGGATAAAGAATACAGCGCCGGGATCACTTTCGGCAGCAGTACGGACA
Organism: uncultured Eubacteriales bacterium; assembly: GCA_949282945.1. Classification (GTDB taxonomy): domain Bacteria; phylum Bacillota; class Clostridia; order UBA1212; family CASDQQ01; genus CASDQQ01. The sequence goes on along the minus strand of CASDQQ010000016.1, from coordinate 18,015 downwards.
CACAGGACGCCTCAGGTAAAATATTGGAATACTCACAAAAGAGGGTATCTGTAGAAAGGCTTAATGAAGTACTAAAGACTTTTTTGGGAAAGCAGCTGCAAAAACCTCCCGTCTACAGCGCGATAAAAATAAACGGAAAAAAATATTGCGACCTTGCCAGAACAGGAAAAATTAAAGACGGAGGACCCCGGGAACGCCAAATTGAGATATATTCTATAAATATGGCTGAAACAGAACTTAATTCAAATGGAGAGGTAGAGAGAGCGGTCATAGATATCTCCTGCTCAAAAGGGACTTATATAAGGACTATATGCAACGATATAGGAGAAAGATGCGGGACGAAAGCTCATATGTCGGCGCTGCTGAGAAAAAAATCAGGTGTTTTTTCCTTCGAAGAGGCTTATACAATTGAAAGCTTAAAAAGCCTGAAAGACGACGGAAAACTTGAAACGGCTGTAGAGCCTTTTGATAAGGCATATTACAACTGCCGAAAAGAAAATTTTTCCGATGAAAATATAAAACGTATAACGAATGGAATACCGATAAAACTTTATATGGTATATAATAAGAAAAACGAATATGAAATCGGAGAATATATAAGAATATACGATCAAAAGGAAAGATTCAGAGCCGTGGGCATAGTCAAAGAGGATGAAAAGGGAAAAATATTAAAGGGATATAGGATTTTTGGTATACAGGAGAAAATATGAACGTATTATATGAAAACGGCCCATTAACACCTAAAAATATAGGAATGGGCCTTGGAAATTTTGACGGGCTCCATATAGGACATATGTCACTTGTTTCAGCACTCATTGCCGAGTGTGAAAAAAGAGGTATAAAATCCATGATATATACCTTCAAAGAACATTCCGCCAATGTTTTGGGAAATAAAAAGAAGATACCTCAGATAATTACCGTGGAGAAAAAAATCCAGCTTTTGTCCAGAACAAAATTGGACTATATATATCTTGAAAATTTTACATATGAATATGCCGGACTTTCCTGCGAAGATTTTGTAAAAAACATACTCGTAGATAAATTTAATGTAAAGTTCGTAGTAGTAGGCTTTAATTATACTTTTGGAAAAATGGGAGCGGGTACGGCAGAAGAGCTAAAGCTGTTCGGGGAAAAATACGGATTTGACGTTATTGTGATTCCACCTATAAGGATAGGACGGGAAACCGTAAGCAGCACTCTTGTTAGAAAATATGTAAAAAACGGCCTGATGGATAAAGCAAGGATCTGTCTCGGAAGATATTACTCTATATACGGCACGGTGAAAATGGGAAGGCAGATAGGTTCCACAATAGGCTTTCCCACAGCAAATATAATTCCGGAGGATTATCTGGTGATGCCAAAATCAGGAGTTTACGTAACCTGTACCGTTCTTGACGGAGAACTTTATAACAGTATAACGAACATAGGCAAAAATCCTACCTTTGGAGAACTCAAAAATATATCCTGTGAGACACATATTTTTTCAAGAGAAGGCAATTTGTACGGAAAACGAATAGAAGTTTTTTTTATGGCAAAACTCAGAGGAGAGAGAAAATTTGACAGTAAGGAGGAACTTTGCAGTCAGATAAATTCTGATATTATTGCGGCGAGAGAATTTTTTAACGCTTTATTATAACGGAGGGCCTATGGAAAAAAATAAAACAGAAATATATTGCCTCGGTTCGGAAAAATTTAAAACAAAAACAATTAACGTATTTTTCTGCGACAGGCTGAATAAAGAAACAGCGTCTTATAATGCTTTGATAGCTAATGTTCTTAAAAGAGGAACAAAAAATTTAAAAACGGTAAAGGATATTACTATAAAATGTCAGGAACTTTATAGCGCCGCGCTTGCGTCTGACGTAGATAAAAAGGGCGAAATACAGGTCATAAGTTTTTCGGTATCCTTTATCGACGAGAAATATATTAAAGAAAAACCTTCTATTTTTAAAGACTCCGCGGACCTGCTTTTTGATATTATAACAAATCCTCTGTCAGACGGAAAAAGTTTTAACAAAGAGTATGTTGAGCAAGAAAAGGTAAATCTGTGCGATCTTATAGAAAGCAAGATAAATGATAAAGCGTATTACGCAATGTCGCGATGTATAGAAGAAATGTGTGAGAACGAGGCTTACGGATTAGACGAATTGGGAGATATAAAAACGATATCCGAAATTGACGAAAACTCGCTTTATGAATATTACAGAAATATATTTTTAAAAAAACTTCAGGTCAGAGTATTTGTTACCGGCGATGTTTCAAGAGAGGATATGGATTATACCGAAAAGCTTTTCGGAAATATAGGAGGAGCGGACGCGGAAAAAATAAACTGCGCCGGAGAGCTTTTTGAGGCGGGAAATGAGATAAGAACTATTACCGAAAAAATGGATGTGCTTCAGGGAAAGCTTTGTATGGGATTTAGAACGATGACCGGTATATCTTCGCCGGATTATTATGATCTGACCATATGCAATATGATATTGGGCGGAGGCGTAAAATCCAAATTATTTCAGAACGTAAGAGAGAAAGAAAGCCTTGCGTACTATGCTTATTCAAGGTTGGATAAGTTTAAAGGGATCATGGTCATTTCTGCGGGAATAGAAGCAAATAACCGGGAAAAAGCCGAAAAGCTTATATTAGAGCAAATAGATTCTGTTAAGAACGGGGATATAAGCGATTCTGAATTTGAAGCAGCGGTAAATTCATATATAGGAGCGGTCAACCAGATGAACGACGGACAGAGGACTCTTGCGGATTTTTTCCTTGGGCAGAGTCTTTGCGGCGTAGAAGATACCCTTGAGGATATAAAGACTAAAGTTAAAAGAGTAACCAGGGAATCCGTAGCAAAAGCCGCTGAAAAAATAAAGCCGGATACATTTTATTTTCTGGCTCCGGAGGAGGTATCGGTATGATAGAAACACAGGAATACAGACATAATTCAGGTCTTAAAGTTATTTTGGCAAAAATGCCCGGCTACAGTGAAAAATTTGCCATGTTTACAACAAAATATGGTTCTGTGGACTCTGTTTTAAGAAATGAGACAGCTGTGGGCGGAACAATAGACGTACCTTTGGGTACAGCACATTTTCTTGAACATAAGCTTTTTGAACAGAAGGATATAGATATAATGTCAAAATATGCTGAACTTGGCGCAAGACCTAATGCTTTTACGAGCCATACTCAGACGTCCTATCTTTTTTCCTGTACGGAAAATTTTGATAAATGTTTAGCCCTTTTACTGGACTTTGTGCAGACTCCGTTTTTTACCGATGAAAATGTAGAAAAGGAGAAAGGGATTATAGGACAGGAAATAAATATGTATCTGGACAATCCGGATTCTGTTGTATATACCAATTTTATGAAGGGAATGTATATTGAAAATCCGGTAAAAAACGATATAGCCGGAAGTATAGAGTCCATATCCCAGATTATGCCGGATATACTTTATGTACTTTATAACACGTTTTATACTCCGGAGAATATGGTTTTGGTGATCGCGGGGGATGTGGATTTTGACGAAGTACAAAAAATCGTAGACAGAGGGATGAAAAAAGAATGGACAGGGAGAAAGAAAACCGGATATGTATCTCAGATTCCCAGGGAACCATGGGGCATAGCCGAAAAGTTTACTGAAAGAAAAATGTCTGTTTCAATTCCGCTTTTTATGTTTGGATATAAAGGGTGGAGTCCGGAGGAGGAGCCTGTTTTAACGGCTAAAAGAGAATTGGAAATGCAGATCCTTGTTGAAATGCTGTTTGGAAAAAGTTCGGACTTTTACGGAGAACTTTACGGAGAGGGACTGATAAACGAATCTTTTTACGGATTTTATGATTCGGAAAGAAGCTTTGAGTATTCAGCCTTCGGAGGAGAGTCAAAGTCGCCTGAAAAGGTTGTGGACAGGATACAAAAAAGGATATCGGAGGCCAAAAAAGGAAATATTTCGGAAAAGGATTTTGAAAGAATAAAGAAAAGCGCGTACGGATCATTTATAAAAAAGTTTAATTTCGCGGAAAGTATATGCAGGATATATACGGCTCTTATGTTAGAAGGCATACCTCCGATTGACTATTTTTCCCTTTATGATAAAATTAACTTTAATAATGTGACGGAACAGCTGAAACATTTTGATGAAAGTAAATCGGTTATATCGGTTGTCCGTTGATTTGTTTCGGGAGGTTATTATGAATGAGCCTTGGATAGCTTTCGAAGGATTGGGCATCCGAATAGAGGGGATTGAAAAAGGATTCAATATAGGAAATTTTACTATATATTGGTATGGGATCCTTATCGCCGCGGGATTTCTCCTGGCAATTATTTTAGGGTTGAGGACGTGTGAAAAATTCGGATTTTCTCAAGACGATATATTGACTTATATAATAGTCGCTACGCCTGTGGCTGTTATAGGAGCAAGACTTTATTTTGTGGTATTTAAGTGGGATTATTACTCTGAGCATCTTTCAGAAGTGTTTTCCATAAGAGACGGGGGACTGGCTATATACGGAGCGGTCATAGGTATATTGATAGCCGCGGCTATAACCGCTAAGATAAAAAAGCAGAGTCTGGTAAAACTTTTTGATTTTGGGCTGCCTTACGTTCTTATAGGTCAGGCAGTAGGAAGATGGGGAAATTTTGTCAATCAGGAGGCCTACGGAAGAGAAACGACGCTTCCATGGGGAATGTCCGGAAGCGAGATTGAAAATGGTACGGTCAAGGTCCACCCGGATTTTTTGTATGAGTCTTTATGGTGTATATTGGTTTTTGCTTTTATAATGCTATATAAAAGGAAACTCAGGAAAAACGACGGGGAGCTTATGTGCCTTTACTTTGTGGGATACGGTATTGGGAGAGCTTTTATTGAAAGTATAAGAGGCGACGACGCTCTCTTAATAGGAAATCAGCGGGTTTCCATGTGGCTTTCTGTCTTTCTTGTGATAGGTTTCGGAGCATTGTTCGTATATCTGAGATTTTTTAAAAAAACTCCAAAAATATCAGACTCTGAAAAAAATACGGATGAAATACCAGATATAACAGATACAATGGATACGGCAGAAAGCTCGGAGGTGTTGGCGACAGGGGACGAACCGGAAAAAAGTATTTCCGGGGAAAATACAGTTGATGATGGAGAAGGGAATGTTAAGTGAGCCACAGCGACAGATACGATTTAGACAGGTCTAAAAGGCCCAATATGCTGCTTAAGTTCGATTATATACTATTTGCCGCCGTTATCGGCCTTGCGGTAATGGGAATCATTATACTGCCCAGCGCTATGCTAGGATATAAAGAATCTGTAATAAAATCGACATTTATAGTTCAGATAGGCGGGTTTATCGTTGGGATTATCATAGCTATAGCTTTAAGCTGTGTGGATTACATAGTTTTTAGACATATGGCTATTTTCTTTTACGGGGCCAATATTTTGGCGATGCTTTTAGTATATTCTCCGCTAGGAGTGGAGAGATACGGCAGCAGAAACTGGATAGATCTTGGGATAACTACATATCAGCCGGCGGAACTTATGAAGCTTGCAACCATTATAATGGTCGCGTTATGTTTGGAGGATATGAAGCTAGATAACGGCCGGACTTTATACAATGTTTTGAGAATAGGATTTTTCTTTGCTCTTCCTCTGGGTCTGGTTCTTTTGCAGAAAGATCTGGGTACGGCACTTGTCTTTGTGTTTTTCTTTGTGATAATGCTGTTTGTAGCAGGATTAAAGATGAGATATTTTGCCGTAACTGCTGTCGCGGCCCTTATAGCGTTTCCCTTTGTCTGGAAATTTGCTTTAAACGACGCAAGAAGATCCAGGATACTTACATTCTTCGATCCGTCTCTTGATCCTATCGGGGCGGGATTTCAGGCCAGATTGGCAAAATATGCTATAGGTTCCGGGCAGATTTCGGGAAAGGGTCTGGGAAACGGACCTATAAATAATGCGGGACAGCTTCCTGTTAAAGATTCAGATTTTGTTTTTTCCGTTGTATGCGAGGAACTTGGATTTATAGGGGCTTCAATTATTATTTTTCTGTTTTTTGTTTTGCTTATTAAAATGATAGGCATATCGAGAAGGTCCTCCGATTATTTTGGACAATATCTTGCTATAGGGATATTCGCCATGTTTTTGTTCCATTTTCTTGAAAATATCGGCATGAATATAGGAATCATGCCGATTACGGGAGTGCCTCTTCCTTTTATAAGCAAAGGCGGAAGTTCCCTTATTACCAATTTCTTTTCTATAGGAGTAATGCTAAGTATATCTGCAAGAAGAAAAAGCGGCGGATTTTTTGGGGAAAGCAGCTAAAAGATTGGATTTTTTGCCAGAAATCACCAGGATGACGGTTTTATTCAGGTAAATAGTATCTTTGCAAATAACGAAAATAAAGGTAAAAATTTTTAAAAACCCTTGCATTATTTGGTGCAAGGGTTTATTATATACCCAAGGTGGTAGTAAAGTGGTACTAAAGTAGTTGGAAAGTGGAGAAGTAAACGTGTTGACCGGTGAATTTCAGAACAATTTAGATGCAAAAGGCAGATTGATTGTTCCGGCAAAGTTGAAAGAAGAACTGGGTGAGAAATTCATTATCACCAAAGGTATTGAAAAGTGTCTGTTAGTATATCCGATGGACAGTTGGCAAGCCATGGAGGAAACACGTGCCAGTTTAGACTTTTTCGATCCGGCTGCGAGAAAATTCGAAAGATATTTCTTTGGTTCCGCTGAAAGCTGCGAGGTGGACAAACAAGGAAGAGTCCTCATTCCTCTCGGACTTAGAAAGTTTGCCGGTATAGAAAAGGAAGTCTACACCATAGGTACCGGAACTAAACTTGAAATTTGGAGCAAGGAGGAGTATGAATCCTATATGGATACAAATTATGATTCAAGTCTGCTGAGCAGTGAATTTAAAGGCCTTGGGGTCGGCAGAAAATTATGAGCTTTCAACACAAACCAGTTTTATTGAAGGAATGTATAGAGGGCCTTAATATCAAGCCGAACGGTATATATGTAGACGGAACAATAGGAGGAGCAGGTCATTCCGCTGAGATACTGAAAAGATTGGGAAGCGGAGGGCTTTTGATAGGACTCGACCAGGATGAAGAGGCTGTCAGAGCGTCCACTGAAAGACTTGAAAAATACGGAAGACAAATCGGTATAGAATACATTGAAAATGTATATACGCATACTAAAGATGAGAATAAACAAATTACAAAAGAAGAAAATTATTTAAGTACAAAAGAAGAAGCACCTTACTTTATGGTGGTAAAGACGAACTTTGAAAATGTAAAAGAAGTATTGGAAAATGCAGGTATAAATGCCGTTGACGGAATATTGTTGGACATAGGAGTATCGTCGCATCAGTTGGATGAGGCAGAAAGAGGATTCAGCTATATGAACGACGCTTTCCTTGATATGAGAATGGACAGAGAAAATGAGCTTTCAGCATTTCATGTTGTAAACAAGTATTCTGAAAAGGAACTGTGTGCTGTAATAAGGAACTACGGAGAGGAAAAATGGGCTTCGAGAATAGCGAACTTTATCGTGGAATACAGGGGAAAAAAGCCCATTGAAACTACATTCCAGTTGGTAGATATAATTAAGGCTGCAATACCTAAAGGGGCGAGAGAGGAAGGACAGCACCCCGCCAAGAGAACATTCCAGGCTATAAGGATAGAAGTCAACAGAGAACTTAAGGTCTTAGAAAATGTAATAGACGAAGCTGTACCTTTGCTGAATAAAGGAGGAAGGCTTTGTATAATAACATTTCATTCTCTTGAGGATAGAATTGTTAAAACAAAATTTCAAAATATGATCGATCCGTGCACATGTCCGAGAGACTTTCCGGTATGTGTATGCGGCAGGGTTCCAACTGTTAAAGCAGTGACAAGGAAACCTATAATTTCTACAAAAGAAGAACTTTCTGATAATCCCAGAGCGAGAAGTGCAAAGCTCAGGATTGTTGAAAAAATATACTAAAGATAAAATTTTGATATACAAAAGAAAAATTAATGTGGAGGTGACGAAATGGTAAGGGAAAAGAATACTGAACCGGTATCAGGATCTTTAGCTCATGCGGAAGAAGAAAATATTCCCGTTATAAGAGAGATACGTACTAAGAAAGCTAAAGTAAAATTTAAGTTCTCTATGATGGCCAAGGTTATGGCGCTTTTTGTTTTGGGGATGCTTGTACTGTTTCGTTTTGCCAAAATAACTGAAATAGGATATAAAACGAACGATATAATAGCACAGAGAGATGCTTTGACGGAGGATAACAACAAGCTTGAAGTCAGAATAGAAAAGGAAATCAATTTATCTGAAATCAGAGAAATTGCCGAGACTAGATTAAAGCTTAAGGCTCCGAATGAAAGTCAGATAATATATATAAATACAGATACTTCAAACAGAGTGGATTATTCCGACGATGTGGAAGAGGAAGACGAGGGAATCATAAATAATATATTAAGATGGATAAAAGGTTTTTTGGGAATAATAGAATAACGATCGTTAAGTCGGAATAATAGAATAGTGTATGAAACTTTAGAATATATTTAATCAGTTTATATTTCTAAAGTTTTTTATTTAGAAAGGAGAGCAAAAGGTGAAAAAGAAAGAAAAAAACACGGAAAAGATTACCTGGATAAGCGGAGGCCAACTAAGAAAGAGAAGCTTGATAATAACTCTCTGTTTTACCTTATTGCTAAGTATGTTGGCGGTCCGCGTAGGTTATATACAATTTGTTAAAGGCGCGGAATATCAAAAACTGGCCACGAATCAACAAACTAAAACAAGGGTAATAACCGCCAAAAGAGGCACTATATATGACAGGAACGGAAATACTTTAGCTATAAGCGCCACTGTTTATCGAGTAAGTATAAATCCAAGGGATATCAAAAAAGATGAAAACCATCAGGACAATATAGCGGAACACCAAAAACACGTGGCCGAAAAGCTTTCTGAAATATTAGATGTAAATTATGCGGAAGTTTATGAAAAGGTTATGAAGACTAATGCTTATCAGGAAATAAAGCGTAAGGTCGAAGATGAAGTTATAACCGAACTGAGAAAATGGATAGATGAAGAAGATATTTTCGGCGTGTACATAGATGAGGACGCTAAAAGATATTATCCCAATAACAGTCTTGCTTCTCATATAATAGGCTTTACCGGAACGGACGATCAGGGACTTTCAGGAATCGAAGCTATATATGATGAACATCTTACCGGAGAAGACGGATATATACTCACTGAAGTGGACGCTGCAAGACAGTCGTTACCTCTTGCCGAAGAAGTCCGTATAGAACCTAAAAACGGGAATAACATAACGCTTACGATCGACGAAACGATACAGTATCTTGTGGAAAAATCTATCGAGCAGTCTGTAAAGGATTATAATGTTAAAAATGGCGCGGCTTGTATAGTTATGAATCCTAATACGGGAGAAATACTTGCTATGGCGTCAAATCCGGATTTTGATCTTAACGAGCCTTTTGCATTTCCTACGGGAGTGGAAGTCGAAGGATATGATGAAAGCACCTGGACGGGAAGAACCCAGGAAGAGGTAAATATACTTAACTCTACGGTATGGAGAAATAAAGCCCTTTCAGATACCTATGAGCCGGGGTCCACATTTAAGCCGATATCCTCCGTAGCTTTTCTTGAGGAAGGGCTTATTACAAAAGATACTATAGTAAGCGACAGTAACTATACGTTGATGGGAAGTACGATACATTGCTGGAAAAAGGCAACCCACGGTACCGAGCCTTTTTACAAGGCTGTGTGGAATTCCTGCAACCCTGTATTCGCGCGCCTTGCGGTACAGCTTGGAGTGGAAAAATACTACAGCTATGTAAGGGCCTTTGGTTTTTATGATAAAACGGGAATAATTCTGTCAGGAGAAGGAACAAGTATATTCCACAAGGAACCTACCGAACTTGATATGGCAGTAGCAGCTTTTGGACAGAGATTCCAGGTTACTCCGCTCCAAATGGCCACTGCCTACTGCGCTATAGCCAACGGAGGAGAACTGTTGGTTCCCCAGATAGTAAAAGAGGTTACCGATTCGGAAGGAAACGTAATAGAAAAAGCTGAAAAAGAAGTGGTAAGACAGGTGGCTTCTACCGAAACCTGCAAAACCATACTTGAGATCATGCGCGGAGTCGTAGCGGAGGGCACAGGTTCAAACGGGTATGTAAAGGGGCTTAGAGTTGCAGGAAAAACAGGAACATCAGAAACCGTTACAACGGATATCGATGGAAGATATATAGTTTCTTTCTGTGGGATTTTTCCGTCAGATAATCCTGAAGTTGTAATATTATACATTCTCGATCATCCTGTATCCAATCCGAATCAGACCAATCTTATATCCGGCGGAGCTATATCGGCTCCGGAAGCTGCTAAGCTTATAGACGAAATAGCGAATTATCTCAAAATAGAGAGAGTTTATTCTGATAAGGATACTTCTGAATTAAAAAACACTGTAATGGTTCCGTCCTCTGAAAATAAAACGGTGGGACAGTTTAAAGCCGAACTTAAAAAAGTAGGACTTAATATAAAAGTGGTGGGAGATGACAATGAGGATTTATATGTAAAATCTCAGATGCCCGCAGAAGGATACCTTATACCGGAAGGATCTACAGTAGTAGTTTATACGGCGGACGACGCCCAGGAGGAAATGGTCGAGGTGCCCGATCTGAAAAATCTTTCTGTAAACGAGGCACTGAATAAGCTTAACAGTAAAAATTTATGTATGAAAATATATGGAAGCGGAAAAGTGATGAAACAAAGTCCGGCAGCGGGGGAACTGGTGCCTATAGGTACTGTTGTAACTGTGGATTTCAGGACTCTCGGATTTGAGGGCGCGGAATAATAAGAGCAGAGAGGGGATTTTATGATTCTTAGAGACGCCGTTAAAAATTTAAATTATAAACTTTTATATGGAAATCCCGATGTGGAAATATCGGATGTTACTTACGATTCACGAAAAGTTAAGCCGGGAAGTCTGTTTGTTTGCATTGACGGAACTGTCAACGACGGGCATAAATATATACAAAATGCCATAAACAGCGGTGCGGCCGCCATACTTGTTCAAAAAGATGTGGAAAATATGCAGGGGGCTACGTTTTTAAAGACGGAAAATACCAGATACGCTTTGGCCAGTATATCAGATATATTTTTTAAAAGCCCGTCGAAGAAAATGAATATTACAGGAGTCACCGGCACAAAAGGCAAAACTACCGTTACATATATGCTGAAAAATATATACAAAAGGGCCGGTATAGAGACTGGACTTGTGGGAACCATACAAAATATGATAGGAAATCAGGCCCAATACGCGGAAAGGACCACTCCGGAAGCATATGACCTGCAGCTCCTTTTTGCAAAAATGCTTGACAATGGTATAGACACTTGTATAATGGAGGTTTCCTCTCAGGGAATATATCTTGACCGGGTAGCCTGTATTGAGTATGAAATAGGAGTTTTTACCAATTTAAGCAGGGATCATATAGGTCCGGGAGAACATGCGGACATGGAAGATTACGCAAGTCAGAAAGCAAAACTTTTTAAAAGATGCAAAAAGGGCCTTTTTAACATAGATAATGAATATGCCGGGTATATGATGAAGAATGCTTCCTGTGAAAAATATACTTATGGCATAGAAAAGGAAAATATGGAAATAAAACCTGACTTTTTGGCTAAGAATATAGTTAAGACGGCTAAAGGGGTAAGTTTTACAATGGAAAGCAAATTTGGCGAAGAACTAATAGAAACGTGCATACCGGGAAAATTTTCTGTATATAACGCTCTTGCCGCGGCGGGCGCGGCGCTGCTTTCAGGAAAAATATCCATGAAAGCGGTAAAAGAGGGAATCGCCGAAGCGAAAGTTCCGGGAAGAGCCGAGCCGGTTAAAGTGAACGGCGATTATTCGGTAATAATAGATTATGCACATAACCCGGACAGTTTTATAAATATTTTGACTGCCGTAAAAGATTATGCGAAGGGCAGAGTGGTATTCCTTTTTGGTTGCGGTGGGGATAAACGCAGACCCAGGGAGCTTATGGGAGAAACCGCCGGAAAATACGCGGATTTTTCCATAATAACCTCGGATAATCCAAGAACTGAGGACCCATTGTCTATAATGTTGGATCTGGAAAAAGGAATAAAGAAAACGGATGGAAAATATATTTTAATTGTAGACAGAAGAGAGGCAATAAGGTATGCTCTTGAGCATGCACAGCCGGGAGATGTTATAATACTTGCCGGTAAGGGACACGAGACCTATCAAATATTTAAAGATAAAACCATACACTTTGATGAAAGAGAAGTTGTGGCCGAAATATTGGAGGAAATGAAATGAGACTTTGTATTGCCGATATTGTATCAGCAACGGGGGGCAAACTTATATGCGGAAATTTGAACGCGGAAATAAAAAGCGTATTGACAGACTCTAGAAAGATCAGTCCGGGCGATTTTTTTATAGCTTTAAAAGGGGAACGCTTTGACGGTCATGATTTTATAATAAAGGCGTGGGAGGAAGGCGCTTCGGGCTGCCTTATGGAGAGAAATATAACTGACGAGGAGTTTGAAAGGATAGACTCTGTGAATTTTGCGATAATAAGGGTGGATGATACGCTTAAAGGATTAGCTCAGATAGCGGCGGCTTACAGAAGGATGTTTGAAGGACGGGTGTGCGCTGTTACAGGGAGCGTGGGCAAAACTTCTACCAAAGATATGATTGCATCTGTTCTGGCCCGGGAATTCAGCGTGCAGAAAACTTTTGAAAATTTTAACAATGAAATAGGACTTCCCCTTACAATTCTGGGACTAAAAAAAGAACATACAGCTCTTGTTGCTGAAATGGGTATGAGAGGATTTGGTGAAATAGATTATCTGGCTGAAATACTTAAACCGGACGTAGGGGTAATAACAAACATAGGCGTGTCACATATTGAAAAGTTGGGAAGTCAGGAAAATATTTTTAAGGCTAAAATGGAAATGGCCAAACATATAAAACAGGGAGGAACTCTTGTTTTAAACGGAGATGATAAATTCCTTGGCCCAATAGACAAATACGAAAATATAAATATCATGAAATTTGGAATAGAAAATGAGGAAGCGGATGTATGGGCCGGAAGCGTAAAGATAAAAGAGGACGGCACTGGGGTTGAATTCGAACTTCATATAAAAAATATTCCCTGCGAAATATATATGGTCAAAATAAACGTTCCGGGAGTTCACAATATATACAATGCACTTTGCGCCGCATGCGTTGGACTTAGCTTTAACATGAACATAAGCGATATAATAGACGGGATAGGGGAATATGAGCCGTCAGGCATGAGACAGAACATAACTTTAGCGGAAGGCGGATTTAAGATAATTAACGATGCTTACAATGCGTCTCCTGATTCTATGAAGGCGTCGATCGAAATGCTTGACAGTCTGCCGTGCGAAGGAAAAAAGATAGCGGTTCTCGGAGATATGTTTGAGCTTGGAGAAAACTCCGCAGAATATCATGCCGGAATGGGAAGGATATTTTCAAAAACCAACGCCGATATACTGGTTACGGTAGGGGAGCTTGCAAAGAATATAGCTTCGGCGGCAGAAGGTAAAAGCTCTGTGAGTTTTGACGAAAAGGAGGAGGCTATAAAATATCTTGAAGACATTTTGGCTCCGGGAGATATTTTGCTGATAAAAGCCTCAAGAGGAATGCGGCTTGAAGAAATTGCGGAAGAACTTTTAAAAAGGCGGGAGAAACAGTAAATGAGCGTTTTTGACATAATAGATAAGAATAAAGTTGAGGAACTTATTTTCTTTGTGGCAGCGTTTCTACTGGCAGCTATATTGGGAAAGCTTGTGATACCGGTACTGCGTAAGCTTAAATTTGGTCAAACTGTAAGGGACGACGGGCCGCAGACTCATTTGAAAAAGCAGGGCACGCCTACTATGGGAGGAGTTATATTCCTTGTTCCTGCTGCAATATTTTCCATAGCGGCATATTTTGTATGCGATCTGAAAAATATACTTCCGATAGCTTTTGTCACAGTATGCTTTGGATTTATCGGTTTTCTTGATGACTGGATAAAAATTGTTAAAAAAAGTAAAGACGGTCTTAGACCGTGGCAAAAAATGCTAGGACTTGGAGTAGTATCTTTGATATTCTGTTTATATATAGTGTTTTTTACAGATATAGACAACAAAATATATCTTGGGCTATTCGGCCTTAACATTACCATAGATCTGACATTTTTTTTCATCCCGTTTACGTTATTTGTATTTTTGGCCACTACCAACGGCTCAAATCTTACAGACGGAGTAGACGGACTTTGTGGAGGGGTAACTTTTATAATAATGCTGTTTTTTGCCTTTGCGGGGTCATTAGATACTATAGCGAACAAAAGCGTTTCAATGTTTGCCCTAATATGTGCCGGAGCCATATTAGGCTTCCTTATATACAATTTGAATCCGGCGAAGGTTTTTATGGGAGATACAGGTTCTCTTGCGTTGGGGGGCGCCGTAGCGGCCTGCGCGGTGATCATGCAGAGGCCTTTTATTATATTGACTGCAGCTGTCATATATGTGGCAGAGGCTCTTTCGGTGATGATACAGGTAGGATATTATAAGAAGACGAAAAAAAGAATATTCAGAATGGCCCCGCTGCATCACCATTTTGAATTGGGAGGATGGAGCGAAAAAAAGGTAGTAAGGATGTTTTGGATGATAACGCTTATAGCCTGCGCTGTTACATATATTTCGCTTTACATAAGTGTTAAATAATATTAAAAAGAGGTTTGGAGGATAAGATGTCGCTGACTTATAAACAGGCCCGGAGAGGCAAAATGGATTTCTGGATATTTATAACCATATTGATACTTCTTTCCGTAGGTACGATAATGGTTTTCAGTTCCAGTGCAGCTTATGCCTACAGCCGTTTCGGAGATACCTACCATTTTTTGAAAAGACAGATAATATGGCTTGCGGTGGGTATGGTAGCGATGATATTTGTTTCAAATATCGACTATAGAAAATATGCTAAATTAAGTCCTTATGCACTGTTAGCAACATTTTTCCTGCTGCTGATAACAACATTTGTGGGAGTAGAGCATAACGGAGCCAGAAGATGGTTGGGTTTCGGAAGTCTGGAATTTCAGCCTTCTGAAATACTGAAAATAACTCTTATAATATATTTGGCTTATTCAATGTCGAAAAATTACAGGAATATGGGAACTTTTCTTCAAGGTTTCGCACAGTATGTGGCCCTTGCAGGATTATTTTGTTTGCTGCTTGCAACTCAGCCCCATATAAGCTGCGCTCTTATAATAGTTTGCGTTACGGCGATAATGATGGTGCTTGCAGGAACTAAGATAAGGTATTTTGTAGCGTGCCTGGGGGGAATGATACCGGTTATAGTATTTTTAATATTTAAGTTTGACTATATAAGATCGAGATTTTTATCATTTCTCGACCCATTTGCTGATAAAAGCGATGACGGCTATCAGATAATACAGTCCCTCTACGCTATAGGGTCAGGAGGTTTGTTCGGAAAAGGAATAGGACGTAGTCTTCAAAAATACTTATATCTTCCTGAGCCATATAACGATTTTATTTTATCTATATTGGCTGAAGAGCTAGGATTTGTCGGGATTGTAGCGGTCATATTTTTGTTTGGCCTTTTGATATGGAGAGGCTTTAAAGTGGCCAACAACGCTCCGGACAGGTTTGGAAGCCTTTTGGCGGGGGGAATCACCGCTTTGATTGCTGTACAGGTGGTCATAAATATAGCTGTGGTTACTTCAAGTATGCCGGTAACGGGAATGCCGCTTCCGTTTTTCAGTTACGGAGGAACATCTCTGGTGTTTCTTATGGCGGATATGGGAATACTTTTAAATATATCAAGGTATTCCTCATATGAGAAGTTTTAAAGGAAACTTCACACCGAAAAAGTATTTTGCATAATATGTATCAGACTGTTTTCAAAAGCTTTTTCGGAGGAAGTTTAAATGTGTAAATATATAATTGACGGAGGAAAAAGGCTTAATGGAGAAATAGAGATAGAAGGTTCCAAAAATGCTATACTGCCTATACTTGCGGCAGCTATTATAAACAGAGATGTAAGCGTAATACATAATTGTCCGGCCTTGAGAGACGTGCTGCTGATGATAGAGATTATGCGGGAACTGGGATGTAAAGTTGATTTTGACGGAGAAACCGCGGTCATTGACTCAAGCTGCATGAACAGCTACGAGATTTCCCGGAAAAATGCTCTTGAAATGAGGTCGTCCATCATTTTTTTGGGACCGGTCCTGTCAAGAATGGGAAAAATAACCATATCTCATCCGGGAGGCTGTGAGCTTGGACCCAGACCGGTGGACTTGCACTTAAAGGCGCTGAGGATGCTTGGAGCTGAGATATACGATATATGCAACGGCCTTATATACGCAAAGGCGGATAATCTTAAAGGCTGTGAGATACAGCTTGATTATCCCAGTGTGGGAGCTACAGAGAATATCATGATCGCTGCTGTCCTTTCGGAAGGCGAGACCGTTATAAGGAATGCTGCGAAGGAACCGGAAATAGTGGATCTACAAAACTTTTTAAATGCTATGGGAGCGGAGATAAAGGGAGCCGGCAGCGGTATAATATATATAAACGGAAATGGAAGGGATAAAAATTCCCTGCATGATGTGGAATATACAGTAATACCCGACAGGATAGTGGCCGGAACTTACATGGCCGCAGCCGCTATAACAGGCGGGGACGTGGTTTTAAAAAATGTTATAACAGACCATATAGCTCCTGTTATATCAGCGCTTAAAGAAAGCGGGACGCAGTTTTTTACATATGATGACAGCATAAGAGTGAAGGGGCCGGAAAAATTGGCCGCCATAGAGATAATAAGAACTCTTCCGTACCCTGGATTTCCCACAGATATGCAGGCTCAGCTTGTAAGCGTTATGTCGGTGGCGGACGGTACGGGAATTATGATAGAAACTGTTTTTGAAAGCAGATATAAACATGTTGACGAACTTGTAAAAATGGGAGCCAATATAAAGGTGGACGGGCGAATAGCCGTTATAAGAGGGGTAAAGGCTTTAAAAGGAGCGGATGTCACAGCGAGAGATCTGAGAGGAGGAGCGGCGCTTATAGTAGCTGGCCTTAAAGCTGAAGGCTGTACTATCGTAAACGATTCGAAGCATATCGAGAGAGGGTATGTCAATATAGAGAAAAAACTTGCTTCGGTGGGAGCTAATATCGTTAAAATGCAGTAGTTGGAGTTGGAAGAATGAAAAATAAGGAACAAAAGAAAAAAAGTATAAAATTTAAAATATTCGCGGCCCTGGCAGCTGTGGCTGTGGCTGCCGTCCTTATTTTGATTTCTCCTGTATTTTCGATAAAAAGTATTGAAGTGGTTTCAGAATGCAGCGATGAAATAAAGAATGAAATACTTTCGTTTACATCCGAAGCTAAAGGAAAGAATGGAATCATATACGTATCCGAAAATATAAATGGTTTTGGGAATATAGACAGCTTTTTTAACCTGAGAGCAAAAAATGTAGAGGACGCTATAATCTTTTCGATGCCTGAGCTTAAAAATGTAAGCGTAAAATTTGTTTTTCCAAACACTCTATGTATAAGCTTTGGAAAGAGAGAACCGGCGTATTTGATAGAGGTGGCGGGAAATTATATATGCGCCGATTCAGACGGCTTCGTGCTTAAAGTATATCAGAGCGCTCATGACGCGGAGCTTCCGGTAGTTAGAGGAATAGAGCTCAGCCAGTATAAAATAGGAAACTATATAGATTCCTCAAGCAAAAATCAAATAAAAGTATTAAAGGCTATTTTTAATGAAATTTATAAATGCGACAAAAATGACGAAAGTTTTAAATTACTTAGTCATATTGAAATTGTGGACGTATCGGAGTATAATGAAATTTGGTTGTTCATAGGTGATAATCTATCTGTAAAGCTCGGAGATACTGATAATATAGAGTATAAGATTCCGGCGCTTAAAGAGATTTTGCAGACTG
>CASDQQ010000015.1 GCA_949282945.1 uncultured Eubacteriales bacterium | reverse complement strand
TCCCAGGGTTGCCAGAGAGTATTTTGAACATGTGAAAAATGAATCTATCGAGATAATAAAGCTTAACGGATCTGTGGAGCTTGCACCGTTGGTAGGGCTTTCCGAGGTTATAGTGGATATAGTGGAAAGCGGAAAGACATTAAAGGAAAACGGCCTGGTAGTGCTTGAAAACATAGCGGATATAAGCGCAAGGCTTATAGTAAATAAAGTTAGCATGAAAATGGAAGCGGAGAGGATAAACAGGATAGTTAATGGTATAAGGAGTCAGATATGAATGTAATAGATATAAGAAATGGCGAGGTCAGTCTGCTTACAGAGTTTTTAGATAAAAGAAGGAAAGGCGGAAAGGATGTTTCGGATATTGTAAGGGATATTATAAACAATATCCGGGAAAGAGGAGACGCAGCTTTAAAAGAGTACACTGAAAAGTTTGACGGATTTAAATACAGTCTGGAAAGCGATATTACGGTAACCAGAGAGGAAATAGACGAAGCTTACAAAAAGGTAAGCTCCGAACTAAAAGATGTAATAAAGAAAGCGGCTTTAAATATAGACGAATTTCATCAGAAACAGATGGCCGAAAGTTTTATATATGAAAAAAAGGATGGTATAAAGCTTGGAACTTTGAGAAAACCTCTTAAAACGGTGGGAATATATGTGCCTGCCGGAACTGCGCCGCTGCCCTCTTCCGTTTTGATGAATGCCATACCCGCAAAGGTTGCCGGGGTAAAAAATATTATTATGGCGACTCCGCCCGGAAAGACAGGCGTAATAGATCCGGCTATATTGGTAGCCGCGGATATTGCCGGAGTGACTAAAATATATAAAATGGGAGGAGCCCAGGCAATAGCCGCCATGGCTTACGGAACTGAAACGGTGGACAGAGTGGATAAAATTACAGGCCCCGGAAATGTTTTTGTGGCCACGGCCACAAAGCTTGTATTCGGAGAATGTGATATAGATATGATCGCGGGTCCAAGTGAAATACTGATACTGGCGGATAAAAGCGCCGATCCGGAATTTTTGGCCGCGGATATGCTCTCTCAGGCAGAGCATGACAAACTGGCTTCTTCCATACTTATAACGGCGGAGGAAGAGCTTATCAGTAAGGTATCTGAAGAGGTGGCAAGGCGTCTTGCTTTACTCCCGAGGAAAGAAGTTGCGGAAAGTTCGATAAATAATTATGGGGCGATCGTTATCGCCAGAGATAAGGAACAGGCCGTAGAAGCAGCGAATATCGTGGCTCCGGAACATTTAGAGCTGTGCATAGAGGATGCTTTTGAATATTTAGATAAGATAGAAAATGCCGGCGCGGTATTTCTCGGAAATTATACGCCGGAGCCTTTGGGGGATTATTTTGCGGGTCCTAACCATGTGCTTCCCACCACCGGAACGGCAAGATTTTCTTCTCCGCTGAACGTATGGGATTTTATAAAGCAGACAAGCGTTATTTCATATACCAGGGAGGCTCTTTTAAAAAGCGCCGACGACGTCATAAAGTTTGCGGAGGCGGAAAACCTTGAGGCTCATGCGGAAAGTATAAAGGTAAGAAGGGACAGGGAAAAGAAATGAGCTTATTCAGCGAAAAGGCAGAAAGCCTTATACCATATGTGCCTGGAGAACAGCCGAAAGACGGTGTATATATAAAGCTTAATACTAACGAAAATCCTTATCCGCCGTCCCCGACTGTTATCGAGGCAATAAAGACAGCTGTCGGAGATAAGCTCAGACTTTATCCGGATCCCGAGTGCAGTGAACTGAAAAAAGTTTATGCTGATTATATGGGCCTTTCTGAAGAAAATATTTTTGTTGGAAACGGCTCTGATGAAGTGCTGTCAATCGCTTTTCAGACATTTTTCATGGGCAAAAAGGATGTACTTATGCCGGATATTTCTTATAGCTTTTATCCGGTCTATTGTTCTCTTTATGATGTAGTGGCATTGGAGATACCATTAAAAGAAGATTTTACGATAGACACGTCAGATTATATTATATCTAATAACGGAGTTATAATAGCTAATCCCAACGCGCCTACGTCTGTGGCATTAAGCAGGGATCAGATAGAAGGAATAGTGGCGGCCAACAGAGGAAGGGCCGTTATAGTGGATGAGGCGTATGTGGATTTTGGCGGGGAAAGCGCGGTGCCTCTTGTAAATAGATACGACAATCTTTTGGTCATATCTACTCTCTCTAAGTCGCGGTCGTTGGCGGGACTTAGAGTAGGCTTTGCTGTGGGGAATAAAGTTTTGATAGAAGGAATGAACAGAGTTAAGAATTCCATAAATTCCTATCCCGTGGATTTGCTGGCGCAAGTTGGAGCTAAAGCAGCTATCCTGGATAGAGAATACTTTGAAAAAACCAGGCTTGATATAATCAAAGTCAGGGATCAGACTACGGAACAGCTTCTAAAAATGGGCTATGACGTGCTGCCATCGAAGGCGAATTTTATATTTATAAAAAATCCCGAGAAAAATGCGGAGTATATCTTTAAAAAGTTAAGGGAGAAAAAAATACTTGTAAGATATTTTAAGCAGGAAAGAATTTCAGACAGGCTGAGAGTGAGCATAGGTACGGCGGAGGAAATGGAAGCTTTTATAAAAGCGTTGGCGGAGATATAGAATGATTAAGGGAGGCGTTATATGAAAGGAAGAGTTTCAAAGATAAGCAGAAAAACGGCGGAGACCGATATAACGGCGTTTTTTTGCGCTGACGGCAAGGGAAACGGAAATATAAATACCGGAATAGGGTTTTTGGACCACATGCTTACTTTGTTCGCGAAGCACGGCTTTTTTGACGTAGAAATAGAAGCTCAGGGCGATATATATGTGGATTCTCACCACACGGCTGAGGATGTGGGCATAGTATTGGGACAGGCTATAAAAGAGGCTGCCGGTGATAAAGCGGGAATAAAAAGGTACGGAAGCGCGAGGATACCTATGGATGAGGCTCTTGCCTGTGTGGATATCGATTTGAGCGGAAGAGCTTTTTTGGTATTTAACGCTCAGTTTAAGTGTGATAATATAGGCTCTATGCAGTGTCAGATGTTTGAGGAATTTTTCAGGGCCGTAGCTTTTAACGCAGGTATGACTCTCCATATAAACGTGCTTTACGGAAAAAATGACCACCATATAGCGGAAGCTATATATAAAGCGTTTGCAAGAGCTTTAGACACGGCTTTAGGGTATGATGAAAGAATAGAAGGAGTAATGTCGACAAAGGGGAACTTATGATAACTGTAGTGGATTACGGAGCAGGAAATTTGGGAAGCGTTGAGAAGGCTTTCAGATATATCGGAGAGGATGTAAAAATATCGGGAGATCCGGAAGATATAATTAAAGCTAAGGCATTGGTATTGCCGGGAGTGGGCGCTTACGGAGATGTAATGGAACAGCTTAAAGGTAAAGAGCTTGACAAAGCTATAATAGACTATGTGAAAAGTGAAAAGCCGTTTCTTGGCATATGTCTTGGGCTG
Source organism: uncultured Eubacteriales bacterium (assembly GCA_949282945.1). GTDB lineage: Bacteria > Bacillota > Clostridia > UBA1212 > CASDQQ01 > CASDQQ01. Next base: position 4,366 of record CASDQQ010000015.1, on the reverse strand, counting down.
CAGCTTCTCTTTGATTTCAGTGAAGAGGGCGGAAAAGTGGATGGCCTTGGTATTTTTAAAGGGGCTATAAGGCTTTTCCCTGAAAGCATTAATATGAAAATACCGCAGATAGGTTGGAACAGTATTAGGGCTAAAGAGGACAGCAGACTGTTTAAAGGCCTTGACATAGAACCTTATGTATATTTTGTGCATTCATATTATCTCAAAGCAGAAAATAGAGATCTTGCCGCGGCTTCATGTAATTACGGAATTGATTTTGACGCCGCCATAGAATGGAGAAATACTTTCGCGGTACAGTTCCATCCTGAAAAGAGCGGGGAGACGGGGCTTAAAATACTTAGAAATTTTTCTGAGGCGGCAAAATTTTGTCTATAATATAAAAGGAGTCAAATAAAAATGATAATTTATCCGGCTATAGATCTAATAGGTGGAAAGTGCGTGAGACTTACTCAGGGAAGTTATGATGATGTTACCATATATGGAGAAGATCCCCTGAAAACGGCTATGGACTTTGAAAGGGCGGGTTCAGAGTATATACATATGGTCGATCTGGAAGGCGCCAGAAACGGCGGTTCAGAAAATAGCCACGTTATAAAGCAGGTGGCCGGGAATACCGCTTTAAAGGTGCAGACAGGCGGCGGCATAAGATCCATGGAAAAAATATCCGATTATATAGAAAGCGGAGTGGAAAGAGTTATCCTGGGAACTTCGGCTGTAAAAAATCCTGAGCTTGTAAAGGAAGCCGTAAAAAAATATGGTGAAAAAATAGCAGTGGGAATAGACGCGAAGGACGGCGTGGTGGCTATATCCGGTTGGGAAACTCAGAGCCGGTATAAAGCCGTGGAGTTTGCCTTAAAAATGCAGGATATAGGTGTGAAAAACATAATATATACAGATATATCAAGGGACGGCATGCTTAACGGACCCAATCTCAATGCTATGAGAGAAATGGCGGAGGCCCTTTCGATAAATGTTATAGCCTCAGGGGGTGTCTCTTGCATAGAAGATATACTGGACCTCAAAAAAACCGGGGTTTCCGGCGTAATAGTGGGGAAAGCCATATACACAGGCAGGATAGATCTAAAGGAGGCGCTTACATGCTGACGAAGAGAATAATTCCATGTCTCGATATAAGAGAAGGAAGAGTTGTAAAAGGAGTAAATTTTGTTAATATAATAGACGCCGGAGATCCGGTGGAAGCTGCTGCTTTTTATGACAAAGCGGGAGCGGACGAACTTACTTTTTTAGATATAAACGCTTCTCATGAAAACAGAGGCATACTTATAGATGTTGTGAAACGAGTTGCGGATTGTGTCTTTATCCCGTTTACAGTAGGGGGCGGAATAAAAAGCACTGATGACTTCAGAGAAATTTTAAAAGCCGGAGCGGACAAGGTGTCCGTAAACTCGGCGGCAGTTAAAAATCCCATGCTTATAAAGGAAGCGGCAAGTTTATTCGGAAGCCAATGCGTGGTGGTGGCTATAGATTGTAAGAAAAATCATCAACGGGGAAGTTGGGATGTTTTCTTAAACGGTGGACGTATAAATACAGAGATAGACGCTTTAAAGTGGGCGGAAAAAGCTGAAAAACTAGGAGCCGGGGAAATTTTGCTCACCAGTATGGACAGGGATGGAACAAGGGATGGATATGATATCGAGCTTACAAGAAAAATATCCGATTTAGTGGGAATCCCGGTAATAGCTTCAGGCGGGGCCGGAAATATGAAGCATTTCGCCGAGGCGGTCGTGGAAGGTAAAGCAGATGCAGTATTGGCGGCATCCCTATTCCATTTCAGGGAAATTGAAATAAGAGATCTGAAAAATTACATGAAAGAAAGAGGAATACCTGTCAGAATTTAAACCGTTGGGAGATTTTGGCATAAAAATATATTTTTGGGAGGAATAAATAATGTTTGATGATATCAAATTTGATGAAAGAGGACTGGTGCCCTGTGTGACTCAGGATGTTTTTACAGGAGAAGTTTTAATGCTCGCTTATATGAACAGGGAAACTTTGCAGATGACCCTTGAAAGCGGATACGCTACATATTTCAGCAGAAGCAGGCAGGAGGTATGGGTAAAAGGAAAACATTCGGGAAATATGCAGAAGGTAGTTAAAATTAAATATGACTGCGATGGAGATACTATTTTACTTTTAGTTGAACAAAAGGGAGCAGCCTGCCATACAGGAGAAAAGACATGCTTTTTCAGAGAGATAACTAAAGACGGAGTCATAGAGACAAAAGGAGCGGAGGGATGCGTAGGGGCGAACGCTCTTTTAAAAGATTACCAGACGATATTGGACAGGCGGGATAATCCTAAGGAGGATTCTTATACCAATTATTTGCTTACTAAAGGTGTGGAAAAGATCTGCAAAAAGGTGGGAGAAGAATCTTCGGAAGTAATTATCGCTGCTATGAAGCATAATAAAGAAGAGGTTATATATGAGATATCCGACTTTATGTATCATATTTCTGTGTTAATGGTAGAACAGGGCGTAACATGGAACGATATTTTTGAAGAAATTGAGAAAAGAAGAAAATAAAAGAAAAAAAGTGTTGACATTGTCGGGAAACATAGTATTATATATATTAGCACTCGATAATATTGAGTGCTAATAAAACGAAATTAGAAAACACCATATATCAGGAGGTAATCGTTATGAAAATTAAGCCTTTGGCTGACAGAGTAGTAGTAAAAATGGTTGAATCGGAAGAAACCACTAAAAGCGGTATTGTTCTTCCGGGAAGCGCAAAGGAAAAGCCGCAGATCGCAGAGGTTATGGCTGTAGGACCGGGCGCTACCGAGGACGGAAAGCTTATACCTATGGAACTCAAAGTAGGAGATAAGGTAATTATGAGTAAATACGCAGGAACCGAAGTAAAGGTTGATGGACAGGAATACACCATCCTTAAACAGGGAGATGTTCTTGCGATAGTAGAATAGTATTTTTTGATCAGGAGGATAAGATATTATGGCTAAAGATATTAAATATAGTGAGGAAGCAAGAAAGGCTATTGAAACAGGAGTAAATAAGCTTGCTAATACAGTAAAGGTAACGTTGGGACCTAAAGGAAGAAATGTTGTTCTGGACAAGAAATTTGGTTCTCCGCTGATAACAAACGACGGTGTAACTATAGCTAAAGAAATCGAGCTTGAGGACAGATTTGAAAATATGGGAGCGCAGCTCGTTAAAGAAGTAGCTACAAAAACCAATGATGTTGCCGGAGACGGAACTACTACCGCCACTTTGCTTGCTCAGGCTATTGTGAGAGAAGGACTGAAGAATCTTGCTGCCGGAGCTAATCCGATGATACTGAAAAAGGGTATCCAAAAGGCTGTAGACGAAGCGGTAACGGCTATCAGTGAAATAAGCGAGACAGTTAAGGGCAAAGAGGACATAGCAAGAGTAGCTACCATTTCTGCGGACGACGCTATCATAGGTTCTTTGATCGCGGACGCTATGGAAAAGGTTACAAACGACGGAGTTATAACTGTAGAAGAAGCAAAGACTATGGGAACAAGCCTTGAAATAGTTGAAGGTATGCAATTCGACAGAGGATATATTTCTGCATATATGGTAACTGATACAGATAAAATGGAAGCTGTTTTGGATAATCCGTACATTTTGATCACTGATAAGAAGATCACTAATATTCAGGACATACTTCCGCTTTTGGAGCAGATCGTACAACAGGGAAAGAAGCTCCTTATAATAGCTGAAGATATTGAGGGAGAGGCTCTTTCAACTTTGGTAGTAAATAAACTCAGAGGAACATTTACCTGCGTAGGCGTTAAAGCTCCAGGATTTGGGGACAGGCGTAAGGCTATGCTCCAGGATATAGCTATATTGACCGGAGGTCAGGTTATAACCGAAGAATTGGGACTTGATCTAAAGGAAACCACCATAGATCAGCTTGGTACTGCAAGACAGGTAGTAGTACAGAAAGAAAATACTATCATTGTGGACGGAGCGGGAGATTCTGCTGAAATAAAACAGAGAATTGCTTCTATTAAGTCTCAGATAGAAGAAACTACTTCTGAATTTGACAAAGAAAAGCTCCAGGAAAGACTTGCAAAGCTTTCAGGCGGAGTTGCCGTTATTCAGGTAGGTGCGGCTACTGAAACTGAAATGAAGGAAAAGAAGCTGAGAATAGAGGATGCATTGGCGGCTACCAGAGCAGCTGTTGAAGAAGGTATCGTAGCGGGAGGCGGAACAGCTTTTATAGATATTCTTCCTAAGGTTGAAAAACTCCTTGAAAATGCGTCCGGAGATGAAAAGACCGGTATACAGATTATAATAAAGGCTTTGGAAGAGCCGGTTAAGCAGATTGCGTATAATGCAGGTCTTGAAGGCTCCGTAATAG
>CASDQQ010000014.1 GCA_949282945.1 uncultured Eubacteriales bacterium | reverse complement strand
TGCTGGTTCCTTCCATTCTTATTGCTCCGGTAGCGATAACAACGTCTCCGGAAAGCACTTCCGTCTGCATTCCGCCACAGGTTCCAACCCTTATAAAAGTGTCGGCTCCAATCTTTACAAGCTCCTCTAAGGCAATGGCCGCTGAAGGTCCGCCTATGCCGGTAGAAACAACGCTCACCTTTTCTCCGCATAAATATCCTGTATAGGTTGTAAACTCACGGTTTTTTCCTACTAACTCTGCATCGTCAAAATAGGCGGCTATTTTTTCGCACCGGGCGGGATCCCCGGGAAGTATTACATATTTTCCAACGTCTCCCGCCTTTAAATTAATATGATATTGATAGTCTCCGTCAAGCAGCATAGTCATTCCTCCAAGCTTATTATTTTATCTGTAATGCTCTCAGCCTCTTCCCTGTCGTGAGTTATGATGATCGCAAGCATTTTCTCCCAAAGAGGAGTAATTTTGGAAATTATCCTATTCTTTAAATCTGCGTCAAGGCCTTTAAAAGGTTCGTCCATGATAAGTATTTCGCAGCGGGAATGTTCGGCTCTTATCAAAGCTCTTGCCAGAGCGCATCTCCGCTTCATCCCGCCGGACAGCTCGTCAGGATATTTATCTCTGTCCTCCCAAAGCTCCACCGCCTCTATCCATTTCTGACATAAGCCGGAACATTCCTTTGGATCTACAGATATAGAGGCGTTTTCATAAAGAGTATTCCATGGCAAAAGCCTGTCCTCCTGAAAAACGCAGGAGATACGATCGGTGTCTATTCCCTCAATTTCGCCGCTGTCAGGCTTTTCAAGGCCCATAATAATGTTCGTAAGCGTAGTCTTCCCTATTCCTGAAGCGCCCCATATGCACACGGCGCCTGTTTCCGGGAAATCCGCCGAAAAATTTTCCAACACTTTATTATCTCCGTATTTTTTACACAGATTTTTTATTCTGACCGCCACTTCTCTCACCTCTCCTGTCTCTTTTTATGATCCCGAGAAAAACTTTTTCAAAAAGCACGCTTATTACTATTACCAACAGGGTCCAGGCCAGTAAATCCCTGGTTTCAAGATATATTTTTGAATAATACATTTTTGTCCCAATGGCAAAAACAGGATGGGTTATTACCTCCGCCGCTATGCCTGCTTTCCATGCAAGCCCTGTTACCGTAGCGCAGGCCGCTACAAAATATGGCTTTACTGAAGGTACATATATTTTAAACAGCGTTTTTTTCTTTCCGAGGCCCATAACCTTTGCCATTTCAAGAAGTCCGGTATCGGTATTCCTTATTCCTTCAAGCACATTTCCCCACACAACGGGAAGTACCATCAAAAAGGATATAAACACCGGTATGTACGGAGACTGTATCCAGACAAAAGCTAAAAGGATAAAAGACGTTACCGGAGTAGCTTTTACCGCGCTTAGCAAAGGATATAAAAGATTATACAGAAAATTCGAGTGGTGTGTTGCCGCGGCAAATACTACGCCCGCTATTATTCCCAGGAACAATCCCATAAATATCCTGAGCAGAGACATTGACGTTATCTTCCAAAATTCAGCGGTGACCGCCATTTCACCAATTCTCTCTATAACCTCAACAGGAGATACTAAAAGTATCTCCTGATCTACAAACACACTTATGATATGCCATACCAGAAACCAAAACAGCACTGAGGCGCATCTTATCAAAAATTTATTTATCTTACTTTTTCTCGTAATAGAAATCATCACCCGGCAAGCTTCCTCCTACAGAACTTGGCTGCGCTTCAAAAAGCACGCTGTAAAACTGTTTTATTCCAGTTTTCATTTCCTCTCCGTCTATATAGGTTATATTGCAGTTTGGAATAGCCTTTTTAGCAATATCCTCGGAGCCTATTATTTCATATTTTACCGCAAAAGAAGCCGCTTCATCAATATTTTCATTTACATATTCCGCGGATGCCTTATACTCGTCAAGGAATTTTTCAAAAGCGTCTTTATTTTTCTCGGCAAATTCTTTATTTACCACTATACATCCCATAGCAAGGAAGTTATCCTTGATACCCGCGCTTTCGCACGCGTTTTCATATTCTTCCGTAACGTCCAGAGCCACTCTGAATTTTGTGTTTTTATTAAGAACAGTAGTAACGTTAGGCTCCGGCAAAAGAGCTATAGAAGCTTTATCAGAAGCGCACAGAGCCACAACCTCCGCGTGTTCCGACGCGTATATCAGTTCCAGATCGTTTTCCGGATCGATTCCGTTCTTTTTCAAAATAAAATTAAAAATATATTCCGGAGTAGATCCCAGACCAGAGGCGTAGACAGTTTTTCCTTTCAAATCCTGTATACTGTTTATCTCATTCCCGTTCTCTATAATATAGAGGACGCCAAGGGTATTTAAAGCGGCAAGCTGCACATTTCCGTTAGTTCTATTATATAACGTAGCAGCCAGATTAGTGGGCACAGCCGCCACATCCACTTCACCAGTTGTTATTTTAGCTACGATCTCCGTAGGTTCTGTGCTCAGGCTAAAAGTATAGTCATTCGCTGTTTCGCCTTTTTCACTGTCCGACATAAGCTTTGACATACCAAGCCCGGTAGGTCCTTTTAAGCCCGCTACCCTTATATTTGTTTTTTCAGCTGTTCCCGCCGTTCCCGCAGGCGTTTGCGACACGCCCTCAGTATTTTTCGTTTCCCTATTTACACAGGAAAAAAGCATTGACGCGGTCAAAGCCACACAAACTAAAAGACAAAAGATCTTAAATACTCTCTTCATAACAAATCAACCTTTCTTAAATTTAGTCCCAAACTACTTTTACGTATTTGTCGAGAATAAGAACGGGATATTTATGAGGAATCATGTCATTTTCTTTCATATAGGCTTCAAAAGCTATCGGTATACCATTTCTTTCACAAAAGTTTTCTATCATCCTGCGTCCCTCAAACAAATCGTCGGCAGTTGTAATATTCATCAGATTTGTATTGTTTACAACTCCCGTCGTCTTTATTCTGGAACTCTCTTCAACCTCGAAAAGCATTTGCTCCATTTTTTCAACGGTATCGGTAAAGGGTCTCATGGCGTTTACCACAAAAAAGAATTGATATTCGTCCTCCGTTATTTCCTGCCTGAACCTTGATACCGCCTTTGCCCCGAGGTCGTCTCCCCCTATATCCAGTACCACGTAATAGCTTTTGTCCTCAAAGACACTGTATATCTCAGGAGATACCGCCGGAACATCCACATTGGTATTGGCGTACATCGACGTAATAACCTTTATTCCCGCTTTCTTCAAAGCTTCTTCCGCGTCTTTGGTCCTGAAAAACGGATTGACAATGTCAAGATCCACTATAGCCGTTTTCAGCCCTTGTTTTGCCAGGTAGAAAGCATAGTTGACAGCAATTTCCGTCTTTCCGCTTCCGAAATGTCCCGCAAAAATATTTATTCTCTTGTGGTTGATTTTATCATTCATTTTGCCTCCATTACGTTGCATCGGCAACATTTTATTAAACTTTGATATTTTTTTGTCAATCAATCTTTTCTAAATTGGCGTATTGTGCCATAAATCTTTTCATCCCGCAGTCGTCAAAAATAACTTCTACTTTGAGCTCCGTTCCGCTTCCGGTTATCCTGGATACCACTCCCAGTCCAAATTTTTTATGAGAAACCCGGTCTCCTTCAGCATATACAGCCGGTGAGGCCTCGCCCACTGCCGGACTTCTTTTCATCCTGTTTCCGGTTGCCGCCCCTTTTTTCCTTGACAGCGCGGCAAGAAAACTGCTGTTGATATCCTGAGCGCTTTCGATCTTACGGCCAAATCCTCCCGGAATGTCTGCAGAACTTTCAAAAGAATCTCCAAAAGATTTTTTAAAACGGGATTCCTCTCTCTTTTTACGATAGGCCTCATTTCTGTCATACAAAAACTCAGCGGGAAGCTCCTTCAAAAATCTCGACGGCCTGCTGAATTGGGTAGAACCGAAAACCATTCTCTGAGACGCATTTGTAATATATAGTCTTTCCTTCGCTCTCGTAATGGCCACGTAGCAGAGCCTTCTTTCCTCCTCAAGGTCCGACTCAGTATCCATAGCCCTGTTTCCAGGAAAAATACTGTCTTCAAAGCCTACAAGAAACACCACCGGAAATTCCAGTCCTTTTGAACTGTGCATGGTCATAAGCAGCACATAATTTTCATCCCCGCTTTCACTGTCAAGATCGGAAATGAGCGCTATACTTTCAAGAAATGCTGAAAGTATGGGCTTTTCTTCTTCCCCAAATTCTTCGTCCGCTTCAGGAATATAGTTTTGTTCAAACTCAACGGCAACGTTTATGAATTCCTCAAGATTTCCTATACGCGCCTTAGCCTCGTCAGTATTTTCCCCTTCAAGCTCCCTTATCATGCCCGTACTTTTATAAATTTTCTCTATAAGGCTTCCAAGAGCGCTGTTTTCCTTTTCCTCCATCATTTCTATTATAATTTCTGAAAAAGCTTTAAGCTTTGCGGCCGCCCTGCTTAAAGAAGGAAATCTGCCGGCGTTGCGTATTATTTCAAAAGCAGGAATCCCCTCTTCAAGTGATATGGCCCTTATATTTTCAAAAGTCGTATCTCCAATCCCTCTTTTAGGAACATTTATTACTCTTTTTAAAGCATAATCATCATTTGGATTCTCCAAAAGCTTGAGATAGGAAATTATATCCTTGATCTCCTTTCTGTCGTAGAACTTATGTCCGCCTATTATTCTATAGGGAATCGAAGACTTCATGAAAGCTTCCTCTATTATACGGGAAAGAGTATTCATTCTATAAAGGACAGCTATATCTGAATATTTATATTTGTTGTCTTCAACCATTCTTGAAATTTCAGAAACCACAAAAGCAGCTTCGGCATGTTCATTCTCGCCTTCATAACGGCACACCTTTTCGCCGTCTCCGTTTTCCGTCCAAAGAGATTTCCCTTTACGCATTTTATTATGCTTTATGACCGCGTTGGCGCTTCCTAAAATATTTCCCGTGGATCGATAGTTCCGCTCCAGTCTTATTACCTGAGCTTCCGGAAATTCTTTTTCAAAATTAAGTATGTTTGTTATGTCCGCGCCTCTGAAGGAATATATACTTTGGTCGTCGTCTCCTACAACACATAAATTAAGATGTTTTTTTGCCAAAAGGCTTATGAGCCTGTACTGCGCCGCGTTGGTATCCTGATACTCGTCCACCATTATATATTTAAAACGGTCTCTGTATTTCTCCAGTATATCCTCGTTTTCCTCAAACAATTTTACTGTAAGAAATATTATATCGTCAAAATCCAAGGCGTTATTTTTTCTCAGCGTATTTTGATAAACCGTATATATTTTGGAAACTTTCCCGTATCTATAATCGCTAAAATATTTTTTCTCAAAGTCTTTTTCGCTTTCAAGACTATCCTTCGCTCTGCTTATTATACTTTTTACAGCTTTTGGCGTAATATCCTTTTCACTTACGCCAACCGTTTTCATAGCGTCCTTTATCACGGCAAGGGCGTCGCTTTCGTCATATATCACGAAATTCCTGTCATATCCCACAGCCTCTATGTCCATCCTGAGGATCCTTGCGCAACAGGAATGGAAGGTTCCTATCCACATAGAAAGAGACATATCTCCCAAAAGTTTTTCGACACGCTCTTTCATTTCGTTAGCGGCTTTTTTAGTGAATGTAATAGCAAGTATGTTTGACGGCCTTATATAGCAATCGTTGATCATATAGGCTATCCTGTGCGTAAGCACCCTGGTTTTTCCGCTTCCCGCCCCGGCAAGGATCAGCAGCGGTCCGTCAGTGCAGAGCACAGCTTTCATTTGTTCGTCGTTAAGTCCGTTTAAATAGTCCATTTTTCCTCCCGTTCCAAACTAAAGACCGCCTTGTTTCCGGCGGTCTTCAGCCCTTCTATTTATGTTGCCGTATAAAAACATCTACTCCACAATCATTCTTCCGGCTCTATCAAACCGTACGCTCCGTCATTTCTTCTGTAAACAACGTTTATCTGATTCGTAGCCGCATTCATAAACACAAAAAACTGATGTCCTATAAGATTCATCTGTAAGATAGCTTCCTCAATGTCCATAGGTTTTACGTTAAATCTCTTGGATTTGATTATCCTGAAATCCGCCTCCTCATCAACGTCATTGTCCGTAAAATTACTGGGATCAAAAGCGTTCTCTCTGAGTTTTCTTTCCAGTCTGGTCTTGTTCTTTCTTATCTGTCTCTCCAAAATGTCTATAGCCTTGTCAATAGATGCAAACATATCGTCACTGGAAGTTTCTGCCCTGAAAACAACACCCCCGTATGGAATGGTAACTTCAAAAATCTGAAGGTTCCTCTGGGAACTCATTGTAACAAATATCTCTGTATCATCCTTGAAAAACTTCTGAAGTTTTCCCAGTTTGGCTTCCGCTCTCTCCTTAAGCCTGTTTGTTACCGCAATATTCTTGCCTATAAATGAATATTTCATATGTCCAGCTCCTTCCTGCTTTAATCTTACTAATTATTACCTTTATTTTACATCTATGCAGGCCAAAAGTAAATCTTTTCATTATTCTCAGGTTATTGTATAATTTATTGTTGGAGGTATTTTATGGAATTGCAGATCAAAGATATGCTTGAAAAAATCGATTTTGGCGATTACGGGGACCCAAATCTTTTGCATCCCCTTGTGTTGGCATACATAGGCGACGCCATACACAATCTTTACATAAGATGTTATTTGACTTCAAAATATTCCACTAATGTAAATAAGCTCCACAAAATGTCTATATCCTATGTTTCCGCCCATTCTCAGTCGGAAACTATACACAATATTTATAACACATTAACTGAGCGCGAACAATATATAATGAAGCGTGGCAGAAACGCTAAATCCGCGTCGGTGCCGAAAAATGCCGACGTAACCGAATACAAATATGCCACGGGCTTTGAATCCCTTATAGGCTATCTTTTTTTAAATAAGGAAATCGACCGGCTTATAGAAATACTTAATATGTCGATAGTAAAAGTTGGTGAAGATAATGAAAAATGATGAGAGAACTTTTCAGGAAGATAAGATAGAAGGCAGAAACGCTGTTTTAGAGGCGCTTAGATCAGGCCGTGAGATAAATAAGCTTTTTATATTAAAAGGTGAACTGTCAGGAAGCATAAAGCAGATAATAGCTATCGCCAGGGAAAGGTCTGTATTGATCAAAGAAGCGGACCGGAATACTTTAGACGCTATGAGCAGTACAAGATCTCATCAGGGCGTTATCGCAATGATCTCTCCCGTAAGCTATTCTACAGTTGACGGTATTCTGGAAAAAGCCTCAAAGCTAGACCAACCTCCTTTTATAATAATACTTGATGAAATATGCGATCCCAACAACTTAGGATCGATTTTACGTACCGCGGACGCGGTAGGCGTTCACGGTATTATAATTCCAAGGCACAGAGCTATAGGAATTACCGCCGCCGTCGCGAAGGTTTCCGCCGGAGCATTCAACTATGTGCCTGTAGCCAGAGTATCAAATATCGGCAGTACACTGGATTATCTTAAGAGCAAAGGTCTTTGGATAGCAGGAACGGACCTTAAAGGAGCCTCTCCTTTTTATAAAAGCGATCTAAAAGGTCCCCTGGCGATAGTAATAGGAAGCGAAGGCAAAGGTATGGGGAGTCTGGTTACTAAAAAATGCGATTTCATAATAAACATTCCAATGTCGGGCAAAATTTCATCTCTGAACGCAGGGGTAGCCGCCGGAATCATAATGTACGAAGCATATCGTCAAAGAACTGTTTGACTCCTATTTTCTCACTCTGTAAGGGAAATCTTCTCTGCTGCTCTTTTTATAAGCTTTAATTATGGAAAGCAGGATATTATAATCTTTTTCAGTCATTTTTTCCAGTTCGAATATTATATCATCCTTTATCCCGCAGAATTTATTTTCTCTTATACTGCTTCCCAGTCCTAAAATATAATCTGCGTCAACGCCGAAAATGTTGCAGAACATTATGACCTTTTCAAGAGACAGCATTCTCTCCCCTCTCTCCACAAGTCCTAAAAACGACCCTGACACCCCCAGAAGATCTCCGCATTCGTTAAGGGTCAGCTTTCTGTATTTACGTTCATATTTTATTTTTTCTCCTATTTCCCGTCTTTTTCCCAAGTCCATAATATACCTTCCTTTCTTAGTTGCTGAAAAATATTTTATTATGAGGGAAATATACGGTCCATAAAACAAATTGACATATTGGTAAAATATTAATGTAAAATAAGATCCGCCCGAAGTTTTTATATCTTCGGACGGATCTTTAACGGCCAAACCTTATTTCTTTACGCCATATAATTCAAATTCCTGTATCCTGGCAACTCCGTCAGAACCGGGATTCGTAATAAGTACTCTAACATATCTTGCCGTAAACTTATCAACATCTTTATCTACAATATCGCTTTTATTGGCAGTAACCTCGTCAATGTCGCTCCAACTATTTCCGTCGGTACTTGCCTGTATCTTAAAGCCCTTTGTATTAAGGTCCTGAGAATAATAAGCCGCTCCGGCGTTTTTAAGTACATATCTTGATATTTCATATTCGGCCTGCAAATCAACGGTTATCCATTTTTCTCCCTCGGCGGAACTTTTCCAACCGTTAGGGTCGGTAAATGAACCGTCAAATGCTTTTAAAGGATCAAAATCCCCGTCATGACCTGAATCTGTAACATTCTGGGCCCGTAAAGTTATATTATAAGGAATGTTTTCCGATTCGCTATAAAGCATGAGCAAGTGGTCGGCCCTTACAAACTCTACCTTGTCGCCGTATTCTTTCTCCAGAGCGGTAGCTATCTTGATCACCTCAGGAACCCCGCAGCTCCACGATATAAGCTGAGGCATCATAAAGGCCGGCGAGTTTCCGTCCCAGGCGTCAACGGCATCCTTTATTATGTCCAAAACTCTGTCCGCGTCGCCGTCATATCTTGGAGAGGTCGTTATTAACGGAAGCCTGTTATCTATTATTTCCTGAGCAGGCTGTCCGGTATATCTTTCCTGAACCGTAAAACCGGTAAGGGAACGCACGTTTTTAGCGTAATAGGTCGCCTGAGCCTGTTGAATGAAATTCCATACGGTTATAACGCTGAATCCGGTCCTTCTGAAATAGGAATCGGTAAGTTTTGTGTAATTATCCAGAGACAGATCTTCCTGGCCTATCATTGAACCGAATTGCAGCGGATAACAATATCCCAATCCGGATGGTCCGGATATTATGCAGTCATTGTCTGTCGCCGTCTTATAAAAGCAATTGAGAAGCTGAGGTCCTGCGTCGAGCAACGCCGAGGAACAGGTCCAGCTTATTGGATAGGTTCCCCTCCTTTTTGAGGCCCACATCTTAGTGGATCCCTTCATATGATGCTGTACATACTGTAAATTATCTCCGTCGCTTATAGTAAAAGCAATATAAAACTTATTTTCAAGCTCGGGCTTTGCCGGTATGGTGGGTATATTTAATTCTCTTGAAGTGGAGGAATATAAGCTGTAGTTATAGTAATAATCGGCAGGTATGGTAGCTACGCCGTAGTCGGAGCCCAATCCTACTCCGTCTCCCTCAGAAGTCCACCAACCAATATAATATGATTTCCCGGGCTCACAGTCAGCAAGGAATTTTGCAAGAAGTACTTTTTCTTCCGATACTGTCGGGTCAAGCCAAAGCACCACAAGATTTGCTCCGGCTATCAGATCTCTTATCTCCCATCCCACAGAAATATTACCATTTTCAAATCCCGCTTTTATACCTGCTATAAGCCTGTGTGTGCAATCAGGCCATATTTCTTCATATATGTATTCGTAAACATCCATCCTGTCTGAAAATTTACCTCTGTAATCTTCCAATACAGTAAAATTATACGGCTCTGCAGAATATATTGCCAGTTGTTCCTCGTTTACTATCATAGCGTCCTTAAAACCCGCTACGGTAGTGGCTAAGTTTATAGTTTCCGGAACTTCCTCATCCCAGACGATAAGTCCCTTTATTTCATCTTTATATTTTTGAATGATGCCTTCGTAGTCTTTTGTTATCTCAAGCTTTATACCTATTTCTTCCGACCAGTCTTCAGTATTCTCATTTGTGGTGTATACCATAATTCTTGGCTGTTTACGGTTTATGATACCGCAAAGAGCCGTCCACATAGCTCTGTCCACCTCGTCCATTTTGTTTATATTCACGGCGTCTATAGTGTCCGCATAAGGAGGAAAAGTGGGGAGTATCTGTCCTTCCGGCCAGGTTATGCTGTCCTGATTTATTTCTGTATGAACATAGTCGGTATATTTATTTTCGTATTTGCTCACTTCTTTATCTTCGTTCCCGCCATTGTCCCCTCTTTTACAGGAAACCCCTGAAATTGCTATAACTATACATAAAATAAATACTGCTGTCTTTTTGATCATTTATTTTTTCTCCTTACTATTATTGTAATTATGCCCGCTACTATTATCACTGCGGCAATTACGGCAACTACTATAATGATAGTTGTGTTTTGGCCGCCTGTACCTCCATCATTTTGCGCGCCCGGGGTTACGCCCGTGCCAACAGTCGTTTCAGTCCTGACGGCCGTCTGGGTCCTCTCCGGAGTTTCTGTTCTTTCAGGAGTAGCCGTTTTTTCGGGAGTAGCAGTCTGCTCAGGCGCTATATATTCGCCGCCCTTTCCTGTATAATAGGCTTCCATTTCAGATATCTGCATGTAGCATACCCATTCTCCCTCGACCTCAGGAAAGACTTCGCTTCCCGTAAATCTTATGGATTTCGCAAGAACCGTATTTTCCAGCTCGATAACATACGGCGTTACCCCGTCCGAGGTATAATCCTTTTCCTCGGCTACGATAACGTAATCGCTTTCATTTGCCGTAGGAGATACTTCTACTATAAAAGCCGTCGGAAAAGTTCTGCCTATGTCCTTACGAGGGTAAATAACGATCTTATCTACATATACCGCTTCGCTTAAATAGGCTTCTATCCACTGGTATTCATCTTCAAACTCAAGCACGAGTTTTTCTCCGGCCTCCTCCGGCTCCGCTAATCTTCCGCTGCTCCATGCCGTTTCAACGTCTCCGTCAAATGCGTTTTCTGGCAAAAAGCCGTCGTTTACAACGGAAGAAGCTTCAATGTCGGCGCCTGAAAGCAGATTTTTATCCGCGTCCGCCTCCTGAGCGAAAATTTCCAGGTTTCCAAAGCTTCCAGAAATAAGTATGATCCCGGAAATTACCGCGGCCAAAATTTTATTTTTCATAAACAACCTCCATAAAATTTTATATCTTTTCAGATTTCTTTACCTTATCAAGCCATTCTTCTCTTACCGGCACACCGGACTTTTCACAGAAATAATCCCATACCGCGCCAAAAGGATAAGACTTATATTCTTCGGTGAGCGCAAGCCTGCTCGTATAATCTCCGTCAAGCTCAATAGCTTTAAGCTTATCGGACGGTTCAAGAAAAGCCCTTAATAAAGCCTTCTGCATATTTCTTGTACCTATCACCCAGGCGGCTATTCTATTTATACTTGCGTCAAAAAAATCAAGACCTATATATGTACGGTCTAAAAGTCCCGTCCTTACCAAAGACTGAGCTATGGCATTAAGCTCGTCGTCCAATATCACCACATGGTCGGAATCCCATCTTACCGGACGGCTTACATGCAGCAAAAGCTTTTTAGTAAAAAGCAGCACGCTTGAAATCTTGTCGGAAATTACCTCTGTAGGGTGAAAATGGCCCGCGTCAAGACAAACCATTTTATCTCTTGAGACAGCGTATCCCAGACAAAACTCATTAGAACCGGTAGTATAGCTTTCTGCACCTATTCCGAATACTTTACTTTCCACAGCCTCCATTGTATATTTTTCATCTATTTTCTCGGAAAAGATTTCATCAAGAGCTTCGAGCATTCTTCTTCTCGGCGCTTCTCTGTCCACAGGTATATCTTTGTATCCGTCGGGGAACCAAAAATTCGTAACACATGTCTGCCCCAGTTCTCTTCCAAAATACTCCGCTATCTTTCTGGATCTCTTACAGTGTTCTATCCAAAAACTACGTATGTCGTCATCCGCGCTAGAGATTGTAAAGCCGCTGTCAGACATCTTATGAGAAAAGCATGTGGGATTAAAATCCAGGCCTATTTCGTTTTTCTTTGCCCAGTCCACCCATTTTTTAAAATGCCTGGGCTCTAGTTGGTCAAGATCTATCTTTTCGTCCGTGTCAGCATATATGGCGTGTAAACTCACTTTATGCTTTCCGGGTATCATTGAAAGGGCAAATTCCAGATCTTCTCTCAGTTCATCCGGAGTTTCCGCCCTCCCCGGATAGTTGCCGGTAGTCTGTATTCCTCCGGAAAGCTGATTTTCTTTAAATAAAAATCCTCTTACGTCATCTCCCTGCCAACACTGAACGGATATTTTAATATCCTGAAGCCTTTTTATAGCTTCTTCTGTATCCACTCCTATTTCCGCATATAGCCTGCGGGCATAATTGTAACCTTCTTGTGTTTTCATTATAAATACCTCTGAGATTTTTTCATTATTATAAATCAAAATAGTATAATATTATAAGTATTCCATTTGCGCAAAAAAAGTCTTTATTTGCATTTTTACATTCAAGAAGTTCTTTATAAACTACTTAACATATACTTTTTTATATTTGTCCCTGTATTTTTTGGGAGACATGCCGTATTGTTTTCTGAATATGCTGAAAAAATAGCTTGTATTGTCGTAACCTATATTTCCGGCGATCTCCAAAACAGGCATGTCGGTTTCCGCCAGCAGATAAGCCGCCTGGCTTAGTCTTTTTATCTGTATCAGCTCTTTAAAATTTTTACCGGTAAGTCTTTTAAGCAGCCTGCTTAGCCGGCTTTCCCCGCACCCAAGTTTTTCGGCTATTTCTTTCAGCATTCCGTTAGCATAGTTAACTTCTATATATTTAAGCGTCGAAAAAAGTAGTTCCTGGTCGTAATCGTCCTTCCTTATAATATTCTCGGTACAGTTTGAAAGCTCAAGCAGCAGGAGGCTGAAAGTAGCCTGCCTTATACTTCTTTTATTGGGTTTATCGTCTATTATGGTCAAAATAAGATTTTCCACAAGATTTTTAACGGATATCATATCCCCTACATTAAAATGTATATAATCGATATTTTTATTCTTATCGCTAAGGCACCCTATAAGAAAATCTGAAATGATTCCTCCGTATTTTCCCGCCGAACTTATATCCATTTCAAAAAATTCCGGCAAAATAAGAAAATTTACAGCTATATCCTTTTCTCCTGCGGGCAGTATTTCCTGTCTCGCGCTCTGGTTAAGGAAAAGCAATTCTCCTTCTTTAAGTATGATCTTGTTGCCGTTTACTATATGGGTCGTGCTTCCGCTGCACATATATATAACTTCCACATAGTTATGAGTATGCTCAGGAAAATGCAGAAATCTGGTATGAGGCCTTATCTCTATCAGCTTATTGCCCTTTAAAAATTTTTTACTGTCTATAACAAAAGCGCTGCTGTCGGCATAGATGGTACGGTCGAATTTATGGCCCTCAAGAATACTTTTTTCTTCTTCGGTTATGGGAGTTAAAAGCTTAAGAATTTTATCGTTTACAGCCATGTTAAAGGTTAAGCCTCCCTGATACGACTTTGGCGAGTGAAAGATAGGTGTATCTACGCTGCATCCATAACTGTACCTTCTCGAATACATAGCGTTTTTCACAGACTACATTTCATACCCTTAAATCTTATTTGTATAGATTTATTATAAACTACAGCGGATCCTTTTGACAACCTTATAGCAAAAAGCATCTGCTCAGCCGGTAGTCTAACATATGGAATATAAAGACGCAGCGGCTCCATTTATGCCGCTGCGTCTTTACTCAATATATTATCTTAACTCTCCGCCTAACTGGGTCCTTATTCCGTGAAGTATTTTATCTATGATCTTCTGTATATCCTCATCGTTCAGAGTTCTGTCCTCGGCCCTGAAAACAAGAGAGTAGGCCATACTTTTCATACCTTCGGCCATCTGACTGCCTTCATATACGTCAAAGAGTCCGCAGCTCTCAAGCAGATTACCGCCTCTTTGTTTAATTATTTTCTCTATGTCTCCGGAAAGCACATCCTTATTTACTATAACAGCCAAATCTCTGGTTACCGCGGGGTACTTGGGCAATTCCTTAAAAGACGGCATCGTAACTGCGTTTTCCACTAATTTATCCACAAGGATTTCTGCAACGTAGCATCTTTCAGGACACTCAAAATTTTCAGCGGTCAAAGGATGTATTTCTCCGAGTATACCCGCTTCAGTTCCATTGATCATAAGCTTCGCGCAGCGTCCCGGATGATAAACGGGACTTTCTTCAAAAGGTACGAACTCATAAGATCTTATTTTCAGCCCTATAAGAATTTCCTCTGCCATTCCTTTAATGGTAAAAAAGTCTTCGCTCTTTCCAAAAGCGCCTATTACAAGAGTCTCTCTGTGCTCAGGTATATTTTTAAGAGGTTTTTCATCAGAATGATAAGTATAGGCTACCTCAAAAATCCTTCCCTCTTCCACACGCCTGCTGTAATTGGTGGAAATAATCTGCAGCATTGAAGGTACCATAGATGTTCTCATTATGCTGAAATCCTCGCCCAACGGATTGGAAATAACCAAAGCTTTTCTTCTTGAGTCATCTTCAGAAAGTCTCATTTTGTCAAAAACCTTGGGACTTGTAAAAGAGAATGTAAGCGCTTCATAAGCTCCCTCGGCAATCAAAAATTCCTTTATAGAGTCAAGCAGGCTCTGCCTTTTATTTTTCCGTCCCTGAGTCGCGGCTTTTCCGGCCAACAGCGAAGACTGAATATTGTTGTAGCCGTAAAAACGCGCGATTTCCTCAGCCACATCGGCTTCCATTTTTACATCCGGCCTATAGGTAGGCACTGTTATCATATTGTCTTTTACGGTCATTCCCAACATTTCTAAAATAGATACCATTTTGATTTCTGGAATTTCCGTTCCC
The DNA here is from genome assembly GCA_949282945.1 of uncultured Eubacteriales bacterium. Lineage (GTDB taxonomy): Bacteria > Bacillota > Clostridia > UBA1212 > CASDQQ01 > CASDQQ01. The sequence continues at coordinate 5,870 of CASDQQ010000014.1, read as the reverse complement.
AAAAAGGCGTTGATCCTTTCCGGTCTGAAATTTATCTGGACAGGCAGATTATCCTTTGCCTTAACATCCACATATCCGCCGACAACAGTTCCGGCTCCTAATATCTCCACAAGCTCGCAGGCTCTGTCTATTGCCGGAACGCAATTATTCAGATCCAGTCCTTTTTCAAATCTGGTGGACGCTTCCGTTCTCATAGCCAGATCTTTTGCCCCAAGCCTAACCGTAGCGGCGTCGAATACAGCCGATTCAAATACTATAGTAGTAGTATCCTCATTTATTCCTGAATAAAGTCCTCCCATTACGCCTGCCACCGCGATAGGCTTTTTCTCATCCCCTATTACGATATGAGTTGATTTCAAATTTCTTTCCTCATTGTCAAGAGTAGTTATCGTTTCTCCGTCGTTGGCTTTCCTTACTATGATATGCCCGTTTTCTATATTTCTATAGTCAAACGCGTGCATAGGCTGGCCATATTCGAGCATTACGTAATTGGTTATATCCACTATATTGTCTATAGCTCTTACTCCCGCGGCGTTAAGACGGTCTCTCATCCATTTGGGAGACGGCCCTATCTTTACATCTTTTACAACTCTTGCCACATATCTGGGACAAAGTTCAGGATCTTCTACCGTAACCTTTAGGTAATCTGCAGGGTTGCCTTCTTTCCCCGTCTCTTTTATTTTCGGCGCCGAAAAATCCTTTCCCATAGTTACCGCGGCTTCTCTGGCCAACCCTATTATGGAAAAACAGTCAGGCCTGTTGTTAGTTATCTCAAAATCTATCACAGTTTCATTTATGCCTAAAAGTTCCTTTACGTCAGTTCCTTTTTTAGTCTCAAGGAATTCCGGTTTAAATCCTATATCATTTAATATGAGTAGTCCGTATTCACAAGATCCGGGAAAATCCTCCGGAGTTTTTCCAAGTTCCTGACTTGAGCAGAACATGCCTTCAGACACTACGCCTCTTAGTTTACCGGTCTTTATAGTATGCCCGCCGGGAAGCGTCGCTCCGTCAAGGGCAACCGGCACAAAACTGTTTAGCTGTGTGTTTGGCGCCCCTGTAACTATCTGCAATATTTTTCCGCCGCCGATATCCGCCTTTGTCACTACAAGTTTATCCGCGTCCGGATGTTTTTCTATCTCTATTATTTTACATACTACTACGTTGGTTATTTCCTTTCCTTCTTCAATGATCTCTTCCACTTTTGAGCCGGTCATTGTCATACTGTCCGCAAGCTCTTTTACGGAAATATCTATATCTACATAATCTTTAAGCCAACTTACAGGTGCTTTCATTTTTAAAATCTCCTTTATATGTTATATATCAGAACTGTTTCAAGAATCTCAGGTCATTCTCATAGAAAAGTCTCAGATCCTTTATGCCGAATCTTCCCATTGCCGTTCTTTCAACTCCCAGTCCGAAAGCGAAGCCGCTGTATACCTCAGGATCTATTCCGCACTCTTTAAGAACGTTGGGATGAACCATTCCGGCGCCAAGTATCTCTATCCAGCCTTCTCCTTTACAAGTACGGCAGCCTTCTCCTCCGCAGCTCCAACAGGATACGTCCACCTCGCAGCTTGGTTCGGTAAATGGGAAATGGTGAGGTCTTAATCTTATTTTTGTACTCTCTCCGAAAATATTTTTGGCGAACAGTTCCAAAGTACCCTTCAGATCCCCCATAGTTACGCCTTTATCTATTACCAGGCCTTCTATCTGATGAAAAACAGGCGAGTGAGTAGCGTCTATCTCGTCAGCCCTGTAAACCTTTCCGGGACATATTATTTTAATAGGCGGCTTCTGGCTCTGCATGACCCTGGCCTGCACCGGTGAGGTCTGTGACCTCAGCAAAATATTTTCCGTAAAGTAAAAGGTGTCCTGGGCGTCTCTCGCCGGGTGGTTTTTTGGAGTATTCAAAGCTTCAAAATTATAATAATCAAGCTCTACCTCCGGACCCTCGGCTATTTCATAGCCCATTCCTATAAATATCCTGCTTATTTCCTCTATTACGGAAGAAAGCGGATGTCTTCCGCCAATCATAGTTTTTTTAGAAGGCATCGTAACGTCTACTTTTTCAGCTTTTAATTTTTGTTCCAGTTCTTTTGCCGACAGTTCTATGCCCTTGCTTTCTATAGCCTCTTCTATATATTCTCTTACCTGGTTGGCTATCTGACCTATTTTAGGCCTTTCTTCAGCGCTAAGCGCTCCCATTCCTTTTAATATGGCGGTAAGCTCTCCCTTTTTCCCAAGAAAAGCCAGTCTTATTTCTTCAAGCTCTGATTTTTCCTTAACCAGAGAAAGCTTTTCTTTTGCCCTCTGCATTATTTCTTCCAACTGCTGTTTCATAATCAAACCTCCAAATTAGTAATAAAAAAGTCCTTGCCGTTTTCACGACAAGGACGAAAATACTTTCCGCGGTACCACCTAATCTTCTCACAGATAATTCCAATGTTCCTGTAAACACTCTTCGCTGTAACGGGCGCTTCCCGCTGTATCCTACAGCCTCTTAATAAGGGTTCAGTACAGGACTCCGGAGGGAACTTCAATATGCTCTCTGTTCAGACGCTCTCAGCTTAAAACGTCTTTCTCTTTAAAACTTCGAAAAATATCTACTTTTCTCCATCACAATCTTTTTCTATTAAATTAATGTCTAATATATCATATTATTTTAGCTTTTGTAAAGATATATTGTATTATTTATTTTTTTCTTTATTCTTTCTTTCCTCTTCCTCTATCAGTCTTCTCACTTCGTCGGCAAAACTCATTCCTGATTTTCCGGATACCTTAGGCTCATCATCTTCTTCGTCCTCATAGTCGTCGGCCTTTCTTCTCTTTGGTCCGCGTCCTTTTCTTACGAAGCTCCTTTCTTCCTCCCTTTCATATTCGTCATGATCATCGATTTTTCTGTATGACAGTTCATCTTCTTTTTCTTCCTGGCCTTCTCCGTAGTCGGATTCTTCATCCCTGATATACTGGTGTTCAAAAGAAGCGTCTTCATCTCTTTCTTCATCCGTATCCGAGCCTGCTTCATTTTCAGCATTATCATTTTCTTCAAAATACCCTGTTCCGTTCATGGGTTCTCTTATAAAACTGTTGCCGTCGTTCCACAATGTAGTTTCTTTTGAAAGCCCTTCCTCGTCGGTATAATCGTCACTGGCTCTCTCTTCAGCGTCTTCAGTATCATCGTAACCTTCTTCGCCCGCTTCTTCTCCGGGTCTCCCTATTTCAGGAATAACGCTTACAGGCTTAAACATCCTTGTGGTCTCCAGATCCTCCTTTTCTGATATCTCAGATATAAGGTTCCTAAGCTCAGTCGTATCATCAAGGTTCGCAGCAGCAGTTTCATCTGGTCTTCCATACCTGTCAAAATCCTCTTCCCGGCCGTCGTATTCAGACTTTCTATATTCTTTTTCATAGTCATCATCGTACTCGTCTTCCGAATTATCCTTCATAAAAATAGACAGTACAAAAAGTACTATAGCTATGATCAGGAATATTGCGGAAATCAGATATCCCACGGGATAATCTCTTCCCGGAAGCGGTAACAACAGTAATATATTATCAAACATATCATTATCCTCCAAACTGCATTATCTATAAGATAGTTATATATTATTTTACTTTAAACGTCCGGTTTCTTCAAGAGGTTTGGGGAAATATCGAAAAAATATGTTGTAAGAAGGTGAATTGACAAAATAAATGCAAATGTAATCCTATGTATGAAAACGATGCCTCAATTTTACCTATATAAATAAGCTCTAGTGTACCCTTAATAACAGAATCATCAAACATTTTAGACTTATCCTCTTTCAGTCAAAGGGATATTAGAACGTTGCATGACCAAACAGTATTCGGATTTTGAAAGATAAAGATATAGTATCCTTTCTACTCCTCCGCATTTTCCTGCTGTTTTCATATTTTCTCAGTAAAGCCATCATGTTCTTCCTTTGAAAGATGACCTTTTCCACACTCATAGAGGGTTCTTCATATCATATCAGTAGAATCCGCCAACTCCCATGAGCCTCCGCTAGATACAGATATGACATGAACCCTTCATCGTCTATTACACTGTAATAGATCAGGATTGACCATTTTTCTAACCATATTCCCCACCTTTATCAATCTTGGCTAAGGCTTCCGAATGATTAGAAATACGCCGTAATAGCTCTTTTAATTAAGCTTTAATAATCCTTCATAACTTTCTGTTTAATAATTTCTGCAAGTAATGATATCGGTCGGTTCTTTTACCCCTACTTAGTCAGAAGTAAATTCAACCTTAAATGCTATTCCAATCATCTGGTCATTCTTGCCATAGTTATTTCTCTCGTTTAATGGGAAGGTGCAAAAGATACTCTTTCACACTGTTATCCAAAAACTCCGACATGTCTACATTCGGAAGCATTTGTTTCATCATGTCTATTACGTTCTCAGGGAAATACGAAGCATCTGTTATGTACTCAGCTCCAAGCTTCTCAAAAACATGAGTGCTGTGTCCATTTTCCTTACTTATACGCACCTTTACCTCACTAAGATTGTGTTCAGCAGAATACCAGTTGCAGAAAGCCACAATAGACTCCGGACCATATCCCTTATTCTGATGTGCCTCGAGAATATCAATGCCTATCTCCGGAGTCGGCTTGTCGGTGAACTGCATACATACCTTTCCAACAAACTCATTGGTTTCTTTCAAAAACAACATCACAGTAAATATCTCCGGAGTATTAACTTCTTCCCATCCGACCTTTCGATACAGCGCCATACACTCTTCGTCCTGCGGCAAGTTCGACAGTAGCAAAGATTCCCGAGATAGCTGAAAAATAAGGTCCTGGTCACCGTCTTCAATTACGCGCAAAAGCAATCTATCTGTAATTGCAATAATATTGCTCATTTTTTCTTCTCCTTATTTGTTCCGCTTCTTCCTCTTGTTATTTCTTACAAGGAGAAGCTAAATATACTATAACAAAGATATTGAATACAATCGAAACGATGTCAACCGCAATATTAACATATCATGTTAAAACCTCTCTATATGCAAATTTGTAATTCATATATTGACTTCTTTCCATAGCATTTTTGCTTCCGGGATTTTCATTCTGACATTATCCTATATCATCAGTTGTCCCTTAAAGCTGAACTTTGCATTATCATCATTATTATAATGCAAAATTTTAAGTTTTCAAAACGTTTTTCCTCATCTAAGAAAAGGTGACAGTTTTACCTTCACCTCATTGGTCATACCCAACTATACCATTTTTAAAGAGTATATAGCTCACATCACGCCATATCACGATTCCTACTAAGGATTACAATAAAACAGAACCACATTCTACCTATATGCAATAAACTTAGATTACAAAAGAGACAAAAATACTTCGTTCAATTCATCCCATCCATTTTCATCGGTGGTTGGCAATAATTTAATCTTTTCTTCAATATCCTCGATACTGCGTTCAATATATTCGTTTACTTTGTCCAGACGTTTGCCTTTACCGATTTCCGACATGTTTATTTTTAGTTTCAAAAGTGTCTTAACGTCAGGCTTTACAGTCTCCTCCAAATACTTATCCTCTAGCGTGCTGAAAAGCATAGGCGGAGGCGTGCCTTCAGCCAATATCCACTTACATGCAAGCAAAGGACGAAGCACATAAAAATATTTCTTGAGCCTGACCGTTTCATCTTTCAGATATTCACGATAGTTATTTTTCGCCGTGTTCAAATAGTGGTACAGACCTGTGACACGCCCCCTGTCAAGTAGACATTTTTTGTGGACACCTGTTATGCAGCATAAGCATAACGGACTTCCATCGGGGTTTGTCCTGTCTTGAGCTGTATTCGCTCATTGTTGTAAAAATAAATATATTCATCCACAAGAG
>CASDQQ010000013.1 GCA_949282945.1 uncultured Eubacteriales bacterium | reverse complement strand
TACATTTCATACTTATCTTCAAAAACTCCGCAAAGATTTTCTATTATCGGAAAATTAAATGGCTCGGCCGTATATGTTTCAGCCTGTTTTTCAGTAACCACCATAGCGTCATTTAGTCCCGCGAGAGTCGTAGCAAGGTTTAAGGTATAGTCGTTTCTCCTGTCCCATACTATCAGACCTTTTATTTCAGACTTGTATTTCTCTACAATATCCTTTTCATTTTTCGTAATTTCATATTCAAACCCAAACTCTTCCGGCCATTTTTCCAGATCGTCGGAACCGTGCCATAAAAATATTCTGGGTGTTTTACGGTTTACTATTCCCTGTAGGGTTACCAACATTGTCTGCACATTGGCTGACCTTGCACTTACATCTATAACGTCAAGCTTCCCCGCTATAGGCGCAAATGTAGGAAGCGCCTGTCCTTCCGGCCACGTTACTCCCTCTGTCATTATTTCAGTCGCCTGTGTTTCCTGATACATATTTTTATATTTGCTTTCCGGGTAGTTTTCCTCCTTATTTCCGCACGAAGACCCGAACGACACGGCGACCGCCAAAAAAATTATAGACATGCTTTTCCAAAAATTCTGTTTCATATTTATTATTCCTCTTTATTCATTTTATAAATTCTTTCAGATCTTCATAACTGCTTTCTGCATCCCTGTATCCCATTTCATACAATGCTGTAAGTTTCTTTCTGTTCTTTTCGACCCTTCCTATATTGGGATTTGAAGAAGGCTGTATAATAAAAGCTCTTTGCGCGGCTTTTTCTCTGGCTATAAATTCAATAGCCTTATTATATTCAATGTGCCTGTTTTCTATAGTCTTTACCAAATTGGGATACTTTCTGTACTTAATCCTAAAAACCGGCATAAATTTCATAGGCTCCTTTACATACCCTGCGCACCTTGTCAGAACTACCACATTCTTAATATTTCCGTCCATTATCGATCTTTCTATTGGAAGAGCGTCTTTTATTCCTCCGTCAAGATATTTTTTGCCGTCATTTTCCACAAACCGTGAAACTATCGGCAGAGAACTTGAGGCTCTGACCGCCCATATATCCTTTTTCATATCTTTAATTTTAATATATTCCGCTTCTCCGCTTTCACAGTTTGTAACTACGGCAAAAAAATCCCCGGTATATTTGTTAAACATATCGTAGTCATACGGATCAAGCTTATTTGGTATTATATCGTAACACATTCTGGCCCCGAACAAATCCCCGGTAGTAATCAAACTGTACATGCTGCAGTAACGCTTATCTTTTAGATAGTCTACATTTACTCTGAACGCTCTGCCTCTTTGTTTTGAAATATAACTGCATCCATGGCACGACCCGGCCGAAACTCCATATACACTTTTAAAAGTGATATTTTTATCTATGAAAAAATCCAAAACACCGGCGGTGTAAACTCCTCTCATGCCGCCGCCTTCCAGTATCAATCCGGCCTCCGTCATATTTCCTCCATATTTTTATGATTTTTCATATATTTTAGCACAAAATCAGATAAATAAAAATATATTTTCCAAAATTGACAAAATCTCTCTGTTACTTTATATTTTTTAGCATAATATGCTGAATTTCTCGGCGCTCAAATAAATTTAAAATGGAGGTCCTTTTTATGTGGTTTGATGAAGCTGTAGTATATCATATCTATCCTTTAGGTTTGTGCGGTTCTCCAAAAGAGAACGACGGTGTTACAGAACACCGTATCCATCGTATATTTAACTGGATACAGCATATAAAAGACACTGGAGCAAATACCGTACTTTTTAATCCGGTATTTCAAAGCGACCGCCACGGATATGATACGAGAGACTTCTTTAATTTAGATTGCCGCCTTGGTACAAACAAAGATTTTGAAGCTCTCTGTTCCGCTATACATTCATCCGGTATGAAGGTTATGCTTGACGGCGTATTCAACCATGTAGGAAGAGGTTTTTTTGCTTTTAAAGATGTATGTGAAAAGAAATGGGACAGTAATTATAAAAATTGGTTCAATATAAGCTTTGACGGAAATACAAACTATAATGACGGTTTTTGGTACGAAGGTTGGGAGGGCCATAACGAGCTAGTAAAGCTAAACCTTCAAAACACTGATGTAATAAACCATATTTTTGAAGCGGTTCGCTTTTGGACAGAGACCTTCGGCATAGACGGTCTTCGTCTTGACGTAGCCTATTGCCTTGATCAGGATTTTATCAAACGTTTAAGGCAATTTACTCAAAATCTCAAACAGGATTTTATACTCATGGGCGAAACTCTTCATGGAGACTATAACCGCCTGGCAAATGATGAAATGTGCTACTCAGTCACAAATTACGAATGTTATAAGGGGCTTTACTCAAGTTTTAACAGCTTGAACATGTTTGAAATAGCCCATAGTCTTCAAAGACAATTCGGGCCGGAATATTGGACGCTTTATAAAGGCAAACATTTTCTTTGTTTTCTGGACAATCATGACGTGGATAGAATAGCAAGTATTTTAAACGATAAAAATCATCTATATCCCGCTTATGGTCTTTTATTCAGTATGCCTGGAGTTCCTTCTATATATTACGGCAGCGAATGGGGTATCGGCGGAAATAAGTCCCCGGGAAGCGACGACGCGCTCCGCCCCGATATTGAAATTCCTCAATCAAATGAGCTTACAAAGTGGATATCTAAGCTTGCGGAACTGCATAAGGCAAGCAAAGCTCTGTGCTTTGGGAGTTACCGTAATCTGCATATTACAAACCGCCAACTTATATTTGAACGCATGTGGGAAGGCGAACGCATATTAGTCGCGATAAACGCGGATGAAAAAGCTTATACGGCGAATTTTGACGCTAACGCCGCTCAGGGAACCGATATTATTACGGGAAAAATATATAACTTAGGCAAAAGTCTGGATCTGCCTCCCTACGGAACGCTATATTTACAAGTGTAATATAAACAGCAGCTCTTATATCTTTTATCAATATGTTATATGCTTCTTCTCCTATCAGATATTTTTCAAATCCTCCGCTAAAGCTTTCCAGTTCGTCAAAATAGCTCCTTCCGAAAAATTTCCCGTCCGTTGTATATCCGGTGATTAATCCCCATTCCGGAGGCCTGTACTGCCCCATACAAATAATCGGAAGTCCTCTGTCTATATTTTCCCGCCCTTTTAACAAAGTTTTTACCATTATTACCATTTTAGCATGGGCAGATTTATTTATCTATCGCTTTGCGCTTTAATCCATTTATTTTATAGATATTTCTTGAAGTATTTATAAAAACTGTCTAATATCTACTGCTAGTTTTTCTTCCTGATTTATTAACCTCTTTGTAATGTCCTTTGATACTTCGTCGGCGGCTTTATATTGATTCAAGTATTTATTTAAAGATTTTACCCCCATATTGCACCCGTCTGTTATTAACCCGGCGATCATCCCGTCAGACTCGTTTATTATAAGCTCAACATTTGTTTTTACCCACGACATGCCTTTAGCTATTGGATTTGGGTCTTTCCCTTCGTCATTATATTTATCAAGCAGTTTGCGTATTTCCTTTTTCAGTTTTTCATGTTCATTTTTGCACTTTATAAGACAGTCTTTAAAATCCTCATTGCTTACATAATCATATACTCTGTCAATAGCCTCCGTTCCCATTTTTATTCCTGCGTCGCATTCGCGCAAAAGTCTTATAGTATCTTCCTCGATCATTTTGCATATATCTCCTTGTTTTTTTATATTAATTTTTCCTTTTTCATAAGATTTATTCAAAAAAGTACGGAGAAAATATTTTCTCCGTACTTTTTGATAACAGTTTCTAACTATATTAAATCAGGATCAATCTCTGTGTTCCTTTTCGCTCTTTATAATGGCTCCCGTTTTCGCGTTTATTTCATAATCATATTCGTAGGCGCCAGCTTCAAACTCTATTTCATATACAGACAGTCCGTCGTCCCTGTCAAGCTCCACTTTATAATTATTTATATCAGAAGCCTTTACTCCCGCATGAGAAAGAGCGGTTTCTTTTGCCTTATCTTCGCCTATTAAAGCTTCAGATCCTGTTGTCGTACCCGTATTAACGGAGCTGTCATCGTCAATTTCCTTTTCATGCTTTATGACTTCTCCGGTCACCGCGTTTATATCATAATCATATTCATAACCGCCCGCCTTAAACTCTATTTCATAAACATATAATCCGTCATCCTTATCAAGCTCCGATTTATAAGTAATTATATCGGAGACCTTTACTCCCGCATGAGAAAGGGCGGTTTCCTTTGCCTTAGCCTCACTTATCAAAGTTTCAGAACCTGACGGTTTGGCAGTAGTGCCCGGGTTAGCTGCAGTATAATCAGCTTCTTTTTCATTTTTTATTACTGCTGTATATTTGTCAATGATGTGAGACTGAAAAAAGAGAAAGAGTTCAGTCTTACACGATCGGTTTTGCTGACGAAGGGAAGGGGAACCCTCCATTCGTCAGCAAAATCGGGCGGCTTCTAGTTCCTCTCGCTTCTGTATGGGCGTTTTCCAACCTAAAACTGACATTGGAATTCTGTTGGATCTGCTCAAATACCGCTTCATCTGGTGTTGTAAATCTCCATATGAGTAAAACTTCATGTGGTTGTAAAACCGTTCCTGGTCGTTTCTGTGGCTGCGTTCTACCTTACCGTTGTGCCAGGGTGTTGCAGGTCGAATTGTTTTATGTGTGATGTGCAGCTGCTCGCAGAGTATATCCAGTGGATGGGTACGCTTTGTCTTTTGCGTGTAGTTAAACTCGCTGCCGTTATCCGTTTGGATCAGTTTAGGAGTATAGCCGAAGTACATAATAGCTCTTTGAACAAAATCTACTGTGCTATAGCTGCTGTTTTCCCTGTAAGCGTAGATGAATCGTTCTCTGCTTGCTTCTTCTATCATTGTATATTGGTAGAATTTCTCACCATCTGTGCCCACATAGCAGGCCGTTGGTACATATTTTACATCCATTTGCCATTTTTTACCCAATTCCGTTGGTGTGTAATAATGCCCAAAGTGTTTTGATTTCTTCTTGGTAGATTCCACTTTCTTGCGATATCCCAATCGGACAAACACGCGATATAAAGAGCCGGGGTGTCGGCTGTACGCCTTTTCCTGCCGCAGCTTACCGTATAACTCGCAGACGCTGATGTTTGGGTTACGGCGATGATAGTTTCGAATCCAGGTCAGTTCTTCCTCGGTATGGGCGTTTGGGTGCTGCCTGTGAGGCCTGTGGGATTTTGGCATCAACGATTCCCCGGTGCCGTCATAATGCTTGTTCCACCTCATGAGCGATGCTTTGGAGATATGATACCGGCGTAGTACAAAGTCAATATCCTTTGTCTGTCGGTACAATTTTACAGAATTGACCTTTGTGGTCAACTCATGGGGCAGATACCGCTTGTTTTTCTGTTTTACTTCTGTTACTATGTTCATAGTGATTGAGTCCTTTCGTTAGAGTATGGTTGTAGTGATTTTATTTTAACGAACTCAATCGCTTTTTTCTACTCTCTTGGTCTCACATCAATTGTAACTCTACAAAACCTACACTGTATTATTTCCAAAACATATTGACAATACTTAATTTAGGTGCTAATATAAATAAGTCGCTTCGAGTTGCTTATGCCGGAGTGGCGGAACAGGCAGACGCCCAGGACTTAAAATCCTGTGAGATTAATTTCTCGTACCGGTTCGACCCCGGTCTCCGGCACCATTTAATCGTCGCGGAGTGGAGCAGTCTGGTAGCTCGTCGGGCTCATAACCCGAAGGTCATGTGGTTCAAATCCCATCTCCGCAACCAAGTTGTGCTGACAAAGTAGATGCTAGCACGAAAAACCCCCAAAACCACAGTGGTTTCGGGGGTTTTTCGTGTCTAAAAATGCAGTGAAAATAGATGCAAGTGCCCAAAATGGGTACTTGTGGGGACTTGAACTGTCGACCCCATATTTTTACAGGGCAGATTTTACGAAAAAAACTTGCAAAATCTGCCATTTTCGTTTTGTCCACCCTCCTTTATCATGGATGATGGGCATATATAGTGAAAAGAATACGGTGATTAATATGACTTTGCTATTTTTGCCAGTAACTGCAAAGGATCAGGAAATCAAATTTCTTATAGGCAGGTATGCCTTGATTATGGACTATGGTATTGTTTAATATGGACTATCTTGAAATTCAAAAGCGAAAGATATATAAACTGATAAAGCTATACTAATTATTTGTTGTGTGCAATCGAGAAGTTTCACGTAAGATGAATTTTAGTTTAGCATGGTAATATTTAGCAATTACGCTCCGTATTTGTTAGAATGTTTGTCTATAGTTTTATGTAAAATGTAAGGTTTTGAAATTTTTGCTTTTTATATTGACAGGTAGCAAAATGATTTATATAATATATGTACTAATATTAGATAAATAGGGAATGATATCAGAAACGAAGGATACCCTAAGATTATCTACGTTTTAATTTGGACAGCTTAAATGCTTTGCTAAAGCATAAGATCAATCTGATTGAAGAACAATACCGTCGTTCATTTTAGGAATAAAGAAGTCGCTTAGATTGGCATCTAAATTTGTAGCACATGCCATAAAGTAGCACTGAAAAAGATATCGTTCTTTGATCTTTACGGTTTGAGTGGATTTAGACAAAATTATTTTTTTGCATTTTCCAAAATAATAAAAGATTCACATAGATTATTTATAGTATAATTTATAAATAAAATTTATCCATTAGAACGGGGAAATATTTGAATAAAGAAATCACGATAATTTAATAACTTAAAAGGCGAATATTTTAAAATATTTACTATGCAAGCTAAAAAATATTCTATATAATTAAATAAAATATTAGGAGGTAATTATGAACTTAGATATAAAAGGTCAAGTAACTATAAATGATAAGGAATACGATAACATTACTGTTTCAGGAAAGCTCTATGCAAAAAAATCATTTAAAAGCAATAAAATATATTCTTTTGGTATGCTTGAATGTGATGAAAATATTTATAGCAAAGAGATACAAATTAACGGTATGATCAAAACCAAAGGAGATGTTAAATGTGAAGTATTAAATATTTCAGGAGGTTTTGTGTGTAAAAGTATTTTTTCAAAAAACTTACTCGATATCTGTTTCGATTCAGATTGTCATAGCGATAAAATTGAAACATCAATTTTAGTCATAAAAAAAGACGATAATAAAATAAACAACGTAAATATATCTTTCTTTAAAAAGAAAACTTCTTCGACAATGCCCTTTGTTTTTTGTGATGAAATAAAGTGTGATAAAATCAATGCTGAAAATTTAAGAGCAAATAAAATAATTTGTCGTGATGCACATTTTTTCGGTGATACTGTAATTGATGAATTATATTACATAGATAAATTCGATAAAACAGATAAAGTGCAAATAAACAAAATAATTAAAATAAATTCCATTTGAAGCAGAACGAGCTATATGGTTTTATCTAAAGTGATAGGGATGTCATGCTAAAAGAACTAATAAAAGAAACTTACGCTTTGGGTGAAATATCTCCGAAAAGAAAATTTTAAAGAAATATTGATTTCTCTTGAGGGAAAAATCCTTATCTGGACTCTGTCAACGGAGGAAGACAGTATTGGCTCGATGAAAAGGGCAATGAAAAAATAACCGTGAAACAAAAAATTCGAGACAGCTTTGTATAAAAAAGAATATATTTTTACAGAGAGCAAAAACCGGTATATTCTTATACTACAAGTCATTTTTATTTTTGACATAGCCAGTCGAAGTGGGCTAGAGAATTTTAAAAGTCTCCTTTAATATGATATAATATACGAAGGCAAAAGCCTTGAATATTTACTAAAGGGGGAAGTTGTAAATGGAGGAAATTTTAAAAGCCAACGGTTTGAAAAAAAGCTTCAGATTGTCCGCCAAGCAACAGAAGATCGAAAAGTCAAATCAAAAGATCAGAGTTGCTGTAGATGATTTATCATTTTCCGCTTACAGGGGAGAAATCTTCGGATTGTTGGGACCTAACGGAGCGGGAAAGACCACAACTCTCAGAATGCTTGCCACATTGATAAAACCTGATGCCGGAGATGCTGTTATAGACGGCTTCAGTATTTTAAATCAGGCGGATCATGTAAGAGGTAAAATCGCTTTTTTAACAAGTGAGCTAAAGCTTGAAGAATTTTTTACTCCCAATTATTTGTATGATTTTTTCTCTGAACTGCATGGGGTTGAGGAGAGCGTAAGGGAAGAAAGGAAAAAAAGACTTTTTGATAAGTTTGGGATAAGCAGTTTTGCTGAAGTAAAGGTAGCCAATCTGTCTACAGGAATGAAGCAGAAGGTATCGCTAGTGGTGTCCATAGTTCATGACCCGGACATAATAATTTTTGACGAGCCTACCAATGGATTAGACGTACTTACGGCCAAAACCGTAACAGATTTTTTGCTTGAGCTTAAAGCAGAGGGAAAAACAGTGATCGTATCCACTCACATTTTCAGCCTTGTGGAAAAAATATGCGACAGAGTCGGGATAATCATAAATGGAAAGATGGTGGTCTGCGACACTATCCCAAATGTTACGAAAGGAAAATCCCTTGAGGACAGATTTTTTGATATATATGCGGAAACGGTAGGTGAAGAAGCATGAAAAATATATTGACTATAATGAAAAAAGAATTTGCCAGATTTTTCAAAGACAAAAGATTATGTTTTACCACCATACTTATGCCGGGCCTGCTTATATATATAATATATTCTTTTATGGGAAGCGCTCTGACTGATATGTATACCGTGGATGATGAGTATAAATCGAGCATATATGCTGTTAATCTTCCGGCATCGGTGGGAAACTTTACCCAGTCGGCAGAGATAGAGATAATTGCTGCTGAGGCCAGAGATGCTGAGGATATTAAAAGTCAGATAGAAGAACAAGATACAGATCTGCTTATTTTGTTTCCGGAGAATTTTGATGAGTTAGTAGGGGAATATGATTCTGCCGAAGGCGGAAAAGCTCCTAATATAGAGATATACTATAACTCGGCTAATATGAACTCTTTCGAAAGCTTTCAGATGATGTCGGAGGTATTATCCCAGTATGAGAGCCTTTTGGCCAATAAGTTTGACATAAACAATCTGTCAGATACTGAGGACAACACATATGATCTTGCCACAGAACAAGACACTGTGGGACAGACATTCGCTATGATGCTGCCTATGCTCATGATGATATTTTTGTTCAGCGGCTGTATGGCCATAGCGCCAGAATCCATTGCGGGAGAAAAAGAGCGGGGAACAATAGCCACTTTGTTGGTAACGCCAATAAAAAGAAACCAGTTAGCTGCAGGAAAAATTTTCAGTCTTGGAGTGATAGCGCTTTTGAGCGGAATATCTAGCTTTTTAGGTACGTTTTTATCATTGCCCAATCTGATGGGAGCTGCGGGGACCATGGATGTTTCGGTATACGGCGTAACAGATTTTATAATGCTGTTTTTGGTGATAATATCCACCATATTGGTGCTCATAAGTCTTATTTCTATAGTTTCAGCTTTTGCTAAAACTATAAAAGAAGCTACTACAGCGGTACTTCCTCTTATGATCATATCAATGCTCTTAGGGGTGTCGGCAATGTTCGGGAGCGTAAAGACTGAAGCTTTTTACTATTTGATACCTCTGTATAACAGCGTACAGTGTATGAGTGGAATATTTTCTTTTTCATACAGCAGTATAAATGTGATAATAACAGTTATAAGCAACATAGTGTATATGATAATATTCACTTATATACTTACTAAAATGTTTGAAAGTGAGAAAATAATGTTCTCAAAATAACGCGCTTTAGTATACTGCGGTTGTAATTAAAAAATTTCTCCGGCATAAAATATAGTGCCGGAGCATTTTTTTTGCAGAGGAAGCTTTATGAAGGACTATTTCAGAGGATGCGTATTACTTTCTGGATATATTTTGGAATCGGCGGATTTTTTTGAAAAATCCTCTTTTGATTTTGATAAGCTGTTTTATATCAGAACCGGGGCCTTAAAAGAGTGGGAAAAAATATTTTCAGACCTTTCAAAGGCTTTTATAACTCCTATGGACAGGGAGGATATACTTTACATAAATAAAAGGCTGCGCCAACTGCTCTTTGCGGTCCAGGACTGCGCTGCAGAGCTATATACAGAACTTCCGGGAGGTTTCAGACTTTTAAAAAAGCCTTCATATGAAATAAAAAATACCGTGGTTGCATGCTGTAAAAACATAAATTGCTTTTTGAAAGAGTTTTCTCGAAAAGGAAAACCGCCGTTGATAAAATATATGAACGATTCTGAGAAACTTATATTAGAGGGAGAGGCCCGGTATTTTAATGCTTTGGAGAGTATCAGGCGCGGAGCAGGAGTTTTTAATGAGGCCTGTAAGGAACTGCACGCGCTTAACTGCCTGAAATCCTGTATGGATTCTTGCATGGAGGTTATATATTCCATTGAACATGCTATAATAAAAAACACATAAACTTAGGAGGTTGGATATGGAAAACGCTCATCGGGAATATATAAAAGAAAAAGAAAACATGGATAAGGCGGTACTGTTTATACACGGTATATTAGGCAGTCCGGACCAGTTTAGGGATCTTGTGAAAATCACTGAAAAAAGATATTCCGTTTTCAACCTGCTTCTTCCGGGGCACGGAGCGACAGGAAGGGATTTTGCGAAAAGCAGCATGAAAATCTGGCAGGAGTATGTGGACGAAAAACTTAAATATATAGTCGATAATTATAGCAAAGTAGTGATAGTAGGGCACTCCATGGGATGCCTTCTCGCTGTCTGGTCTATCTGTTCAAATGTGGAGAGGAAAGAAAAAATAAAGGGAATATTTTTGCTCGCGCCTCCGTTTTGTATAAGACCGAAACTGCAAAGCGCTGTAAGCAGTATTAAAATAGCCTTTGGTAAATATGATAAAGGAGACGAAAGATTGACCGCTATGAAAGAAGCCTATAGTGTTGGAAAAACGAAAATCTTTGAGTATTTTCTCTGGCTTCCGAGATACGGGGAGCTTTTAGCTAAAGCAGGAAAGGTCAGAAAAATCGTTGGTAAACTTGAACTGCCTGCCTTGGCGGTCTTTTCAGAAAAGGACGAGCTTGTAGGAATAAAGGGAGCAAAATATATTAATGGAAACCAGAATTTTGACAAGCTTATACTTAAAAAATCCGGACATTCCTATTATACAGAAAATGAAAAAAGGATAATAACTGAAAAATATATTAAATTTGTCGAAATGGCTTTTGAAAAATAGTATAATTATTAAAAAATATTCAGGGGGTAAATTGTTGTCCAAAAGCAGAATATCAGCTGTTTACATATTGATAGCCGGAAGCCTGTGGGGAGGAATAGGCATATTTTTCAATATGCTTTCCATGGTGGGGCTTTCTCAGATGCAGGCTGTGGCTGTAAGGGTGGTTACAGCGGCTTTGATACTGGGAATCATAATGCTTTTTAAAGACAGAAGCCTTTTTAAGGTTAAGGCAAAGGATTTGTGGTGTTTTGCAGGTACAGGGCTTTTAAGTCTGACATTTTTTAATTGGTGCTATTTTACCTGTATAGAAAGGACAGATCTTTCCACGGCGGCCATACTTTTGTATACGGCGCCGGCTTTTGTAGCCGTTATGTCAGCAATCATCTTTAAAGAAAAATTTACCGGTAAAAAGTCCGCGGCACTTTTGCTGACTTTTGCAGGCTGTATATTTGTAACGGGGATAATGACTTCCGGGGTCTCTAATATAGATGCCGCGGGGATTATATTTGGAGTGGCTTCAGGGATAGGGTACGCTCTTTATAGTATATTTGGGCGTTTTGCCATTAACAGAGGGTATGACAGTGTTACCATATCTTTTTATACATTTCTTTTTGCGGCTTTAGGAGCGGTTCCACTAAGCGGCATATTTGGGAAAACGGAAGTTTTGTTTTCCTTTGACGCTTTCATAGGGGCTTTGGGTATAGGAGGACTTTGCTGTGTAGTACCTTTTGTTCTTTATACTAAGGGACTTGAAAGAACGGATAACGGAAGAGCTTCAGTACTTGCTACCGTGGAGCCTGCTGTGGCGGCGGCTTTAGGCGTGGCGATGCTTGGGGAAAGTATGGGAGTTTATAAGGCTCTTGGAATATTACTGATAATAGGAGGAGTTATCATTATGAATATCAGGGAAAAAGACGAAAACGAAGAAATTCTTGAAACCGGGAGACTGCGTCTTAGAAAAATGAGCATGAAAGATTTTGACGAATTGTGTAAAATACTGAAGGATGAAGATGTCATGTATGCTTATGAACATGCTTTCAGCGACCAGGAGGTAAAAGAGTGGATACAGAGAAATGTTGACAGGTATGCAAAAGACGGATTCGGACTTTGGGCGGTGATCTTAAAGGATACCGGGGAGCTTATCGGACAATGCGGCATTACTATACAGGACTGGGACGGGAAAAAAGTTCCGGAGATAGGATATCTTTTTCAAAAGGCTTTCTGGCATAAAGGATATGCTTTAGAGGCGGCGGAAGGATGCAGAAAATATGCTTTTGACATACTTGGGATGGACGAGATCTTTTCCATAATCAGGGAGAATAATAAGCCGTCTATCAATGTGGCCTTGAGAAACGGCATGAAAAAAAGGGGAGAGCTTATAAAACATTATTATGGAATGGACATGCCCCACTGGGTATTTTCCGTTAGAAAAGAAGCTTAAGGAGGGTATTGTTATGATAAATTGGGGAATCGTTTCGGCAAGCAGAATATCAGAAAGATTTATACAAGCTGTACAGCATACTGAAAGCAGTTGTATATATGCCGTAGCGTCAAGAGATATAGGAAGGGCCAGGATACTTCAGAAAAAATATGGTATAGATAAGGCTTATGGCAGCTACGGGGAAATGTTTTCCGATAAAAGTGTTGACGCCGTATATGTTTCAAATGTAAACAGCCTGCATTTTAATGCTGTAATTTCTGCTATAGAAGCAGGAAAGCATGTTGTGTGCGAAAAACCTTTGTGTGTTTCAGCGAAGGAGGCCGAATTGATGATAAAAGCCGCGAAAGACCATAACATCTTTCTCATGGAAGCTATGTGGACAAGGTTTTTGCCTCTTTATAAGACTCTCAGAGAAAAGATATCCCAGGGTGTTATAGGAGAAATCATGCAGGTCAGAGCTGATTTTTCCTTTATCGCGGAAAGAAACGAACAGTGGAGACTTTTAAACGCAAAGCTAGGAGGGGGCGCGCTTTATGACATAGGGATATATTCTCTCATGTTCATTTTAGATTTTATGGGGATTGGAGTCAGATCTTTAAAAGCTTTGGGATTTATGGGAAATACAGGTGTGGATGAAGAATCTGGAGTTTTGCTTGATTACGGGGAAGGCAGGCTTGGGTCTATGTATAATTCTTTTATATCCAGGCGGCCTAGGATGGGAGTCGTAATAGGTACAGAAGGAGAGATATATATTCCGGATTTTTATTCCGCCGAAAATGCGGAGATACGTTTTTCAAAGAGCGGAAATCATGAGAAGGTCGAAGAAAGGACTTTTGAAAATAAATTTATTTATGAAGTGGAGGAGGCCTGCGAATGTATGGAAAAAGGATTGCTTCAGTCTGGGCTTGTTCCCTGGGAGCATTCACTAACGGCCGCTAAAATTATAGAAGAGGCTTTATGCCAGATCAAAAAGGATAAAGGTGATATTTATGTATAATTGGGAGGAGCTTAAAAAGATTTTAAAAGATTGCAGGGGCTGCGGGCTTTGCGATACAAGACATAACGTGGTAGTGGGCAGAGGAACTGAAACCGCCAGGATATTATTTGTGGGAGAGGGTCCCGGGGAACAGGAGGATCTTCAGGGGAAACCATTTGTAGGCCCCGCGGGAAAGCTTTTGGATCTTGTGCTTCAGGCCTGCCGGATCAAAGAAGAAGAATACTATATAGCAAATATAGTTAAGTGCAGGCCGCCAATGAACAGAGATCCCCTGCCTGAGGAGGCAGCCGCGTGTATGCCGTATCTGAGAAATCAATTTGCCCTTATAAAGCCGGAAGCGGTTATATGCTTAGGAAGGATCGCCGCTAAAAGCCTTGTAGACCCGAATATTAAAATTACAAGAGAGCATGGTCAGTGGGTGGACAAAAAGGGCGTTAGGTTTATGGCTACATTTCATCCGGCCGCTATTTTACATGATGCTCAGGGAGGAAATGCCAAGAAAAAAATGCTTTTTGACGATATGATGAAAGTGAGGGCTTTCCTTGACGGAAAAAATTAATAAACTACAGGAGCTCTTTAATGAATATAAAGCGGGTTTCCCGGAAAACCGATTTGTAAAAGGAGACGGAGATGTGTCGGCGCGCATTATGCTGATAGGCGAAGCCCCGGGAAAGGAGGAGGTTGCTCAGGGGAAACCTTTCGTTGGAAAAGCTGGAAAGAATCTGGAGGAGTTTTTATCATTTATAGGACTTAAACGCGAAAAAATATATATAACAAACGTTATCAAATATAAGCTTTCAAAATTTAAAGTATCAGAAGAAACCGGAAAGATACTGAGTGAAAGCAACAGGCCTGCCAGGCCAGAGGAAATCAGAGCGGGAATACCCTTTCTTTTAAGGGAAATAGAGATTGTGGCCCCGGAATATATCGTTACTTTGGGCAACGTGCCTTTAAAAGCGGTGCTTAATGATTTGTCAGGTTCGATTACTATAGGAGAATACCATGGAAAAAGCAGAATGATCTATATAGGTGAAAATACATATAAGCTTTATCCCCTTTATCATCCCGCAAGTATAATATATAACCGGGCTCTTAAAGAAGTATATAACAGGGATGTACTGCGTTTAGGAGAAATGATCGGGAAGATGTAAAATTGTTTCTTTGTATTTGACAAAGTATATTGTAAAATGATAAACTCAATAACAGTAAATTGACCTTTAAAAAAGCCCCGTGAGGCTTGAAGGTAACAAGTGAGTTCTGACTGAAATTTTTTCGGGTGAATTTATTATGCTTCCGACCGCACGGTCAGAAGCTTTTTTTATATGTTCAAGAATCCGGGAGGTATATGAAATGGGAAAGAGCAAAGCTTTGTTAATGGACGAGCAGGCCATCTCGAGGGCCATATCGAGACTTGCCCACGAGATAATAGAGAAAAATAAGGGCGTTGAGAATCTGGTCCTTATAGGCATACAAAGAAGAGGGGTTCCATTTGCCAAAAGGCTTGCGGAAAAAATCCGGGAAGTGGAAAATAAAAAGGTTAACGTCGGTGTGCTTGATATAACTTTTTACAGAGACGATCTGAGCCTGCTTTCTGAGCATCCGGTCATAAACGGAACCTATATAGATTTTGTGATAGAAAATAAGACGGTGGTGCTTGTGGACGACGTGATATTTTCCGGGAGGACGAGCAGAGCCGCCATAGACGCATTGTTTGATATATCCAGGCCCAAAGCAATACAGCTTGCGGTAATGGTGGACAGGGGCCATAGGGAGCTTCCGATAAGGCCGGATTTTGTAGGGAAAAACGTTCCCACATCTCTGAATGAAATAGTATACGTGAAATTTAAGGAAATAGACGGAGAAGACGCGGCAGAGCTTGGCGATATGGAGGAATAAAAATGTCGATGCTTAATTCAAAAGACCTTTTGGGCCTTAAAGATGTTACAAAGGAAGAAATAGAACTTATACTGGATACGGCGAAAACCATGAAGATGATACTTACTTCAAAAGCAAAAAACGCTCCGCACCTCAGAGGGAAATCCATTATAACGCTTTTTTACGAAAATAGTACTAGAACAAGGTTGTCTTTTGAACTGGCTTCAAAATATCTTGGGGCTACCGCGGCGAATATATCTGCTTCTGGAAGCAGCGTGGCAAAGGGAGAGACTCTGATTGATACCGGAAAAACTATAGATATGATGGGAACGGACGTCATAATAATGAGACATAACATGTCCGGGGCTCCGCATCTTTTGGCAAAACATGTAGAAGCTTCTGTCATAAACGCGGGGGACGGTATGAACGAGCATCCTACCCAGGCGCTCCTTGATATGTTTACCATGCGGGAAAAATTCGGAAAACTGGAAGGGCTTAAAGTCTCCATAATAGGAGATATATACCACAGCAGAGTTGCGAGAAGCAACATATGGGGACTTACAAAATTGGGCGCCGAGGTCACTGTAGCCGGTCCAGCTACCATTATGCCGCCGGAGATAGGAAAAATGGGGGCTAAGGTTTTTACTACGGTCCAGGAGGCTTTGATAGACGCGGACGTGGTCATGGGACTGAGGATTCAGCTCGAACGTCAGAAAAAAGGATTATTCCCTTCGGAAAGAGAGTATTCCAGATTTTTCGGTATTGATGATAAAAGACTTATGCTTGCCAATAAAAACCGGCTTGTAATGCATCCGGGACCTGTAAACAGAGGACTGGAATTTACAAGTTCTGTAATAGACTCGGATGATTCTGTGATAAACGAACAGGTCACAAACGGCGTGGCAATAAGAATGGCGATTTTATACTTGCTTACAAGGGAGGAACAGTAAATATGCGTACGGTTATAAAAAACGGCCATGTTATAGATATTAAATCTGGACTTAATAAAGTGACCGACATAGTGATAGAGGATGGAATTGTAGCTTCAGTTGAGGAAAACGCTGATATTTTGGGAGCCGAAGTTATAGACGCCGAAGGGCTTTACGTCGTTCCCGGGCTTATAGACGCCCACTGCCATTTGAGGGATCCTGGCTTTGAATATAAAGAAGACATTGAAACAGGTACAAAAAGCGCCGCAAAGGGAGGTTTTACGTCGGTGGCGTGCATGCCTAACACAAATCCTGTGATAGATAACGAGACCGTGGTAAATTATATAAAAGACAAGGCGGCCAGAGAAGGATACGTACATGTTTTTCCAATAGGCGCCATATCAAAAGGACTGAAAGGAGAATTGCTTTCAGAAATAGGAGAGCTAAAATTTGCCGGAGCCGTGGGAATATCGGATGACGGAAAGCCGGTAGTTTCTTCAGGCCTTATGAAAAAGGCTCTTATATACTCGTCCATGTTTGATATAACTGTAATTTCTCACTGTGAAGACATGTCTTTAGTTGAAGAGGGAGTTATGAACGAAGGGTACAATTCCACGATAATGGGACTTAAAGGTATTCCTTCCGCCGCCGAGGAAACTATGATAGCAAGGGACCTTATACTTTCGGAGTATACGGGGGTACCTATCCATATAGCCCATGTAAGTACTAAACTTGGGATACAGCTTATAAGAGACGCTAAAAAAAGAGGAGTTAAGGTTACGTGCGAGACCTGTCCTCACTATTTTTCCCTCACCGACGACTCTTGCCTGGGATTTAACACTTTGGCAAAGGTAAATCCGCCTCTTAGAAGACAAGAGGATGTGGATGCCGTAATAGAAGGACTTAAAGACGGTACTATAGATATAATAGCTACTGATCACGCGCCCCATCATAAAGATGAAAAAAATCTTGAGTTCGGATATGCTGCAAACGGTATGGTGGGCTTTGAGACAGCGCTGCCTT
The DNA here is from genome assembly GCA_949282945.1 of uncultured Eubacteriales bacterium. GTDB lineage: Bacteria > Bacillota > Clostridia > UBA1212 > CASDQQ01 > CASDQQ01. The sequence continues at coordinate 7,304 of CASDQQ010000013.1, read as the reverse complement.
TGGCAATTACAAATCTTTATCATAAGGGACACATGTCTTTGGAAGCTATAATAGAAAAAATGACAATTAATCCCGCGAAGATGCTAGGCCTTGCCAAAGGAGACATATCGGTGGGAAAAATGTGCGATATAACAATATTTGACGCTAACAAGGAATATACGGTCGATATATCCAAGTTTGAGTCTAAAAGTAAAAATTCGCCCTTTGACGGGTACTCTGTTAAAGGGGCTGTTAAATATACGATAGTTGACGGAAATATAGTTGTCCGCGATGGAATGCTTATGTAGGAGGTTTTTATGGGAAAAATATTTGTAGACAGACTGATAGATAGTATAAAGGCTAAAAATAATCCTACGGTAGTAGGACTTGATCCTAAGATGGATTATATACCTGAAAATATTGTAAGCAAGAATTTTGAAAATTTCGGAAAAACTCTGCAAGGCTGCGCAAAGTCGATAGAAGAATTTAATAAAGGCATCATAGACGCTGTTTATGATATTGTTCCGGCTGTGAAGCCTCAGCTTGCATATTATGAAATGTATGGAAAATATGGTATAGAGGCTTTCGAACAAACCTGTAAATACGCGTCCGAAAAGGGACTTCTTGTAATTGCTGACGGAAAGAGAAACGATATAGGCACTACGTCAGAGGCCTATTCCAAAGCGTTTTTAGGACGCACAAAGGTTTGCGGGGATTTGTTTGAGACAGCCTTTGGAGCTGACGCGCTTACTGTAAATCCATATTTGGGAGAAGATGGCATAAAGCCGTTTATAGCGGATTGTATATCAGATCTAAAGGGAATATTCGTACTTGTAAAGACTTCCAATAAATCATCAGGACAGCTTCAGGATTTGAAAACTGAAAAAGGAAAACGCATATATGAGGAAGTTGCGGAACTTGTAGACCTTTGGGGAAATGATACCGTAGGCGAGTACGGTTACAGCAGCGTGGGAGCGGTTGTTGGCGCGACATATCCCGAGCAGGCTGAGGCCCTGAGAAAAATAATGAAAAAGGCATATATACTTGTTCCTGGCTATGGGGCTCAGGGAGGCACCGCAAAGGACGCCGCGGTAAACTTTAACTCCGATGGACTGGGAGCCATCGTAAATGCCTCAAGGAGTATAATATGCGCGTATAAATCAGAGCGTTGGGAAAGTAAATATAACGAAAATTCTTACGCGGAGGCAGCAAGAGCAGAGGCGATAAGAATGAAAGAGGATTTAAATTCCGCTGTAGGCGGGTAATTTCAGTGAAAGGTGAATAGTTGATATGCCGGCATTGTTAAAAGAAGAGATAATAAATGTGGAACAAATTGCCCCGGGTATTTTTAAAATGGTAATTTTCTCTCCCTATACAGCGGAAAATGCAAAACCCGGACAGTTTGTAAATATAAAATGTAAAGAAGGACTGGATGCTTATTTGAGAAGACCCATAAGCATATGTGAAATAAACAGGGATGAAAAGACAATAACAATAGTATTCCAGGTAAAAGGAAAAGGTACGAAGTTTCTCTCAGAAAAAAAAACCGGAGATATAATAGATATGATCGCGCCTTTGGGTTGGGGAACTTTTTCTCTTGAACCGGTGGAGAACGCGGTAATAGTGGGAGGCGGTATAGGGATTTTTCCTCTTTATGAGCTTTCCAGGAGCCTTAAAAGTAAATGTAGTGATATAACGGTTATTTTAGGATTCAGAAATAAAGAGCTTACCGTTATGGAAAAAGAATTTGAATCCGCAGCTTCAAGACTTTTGATTGCTACGGATGACGGCAGTTACGGAGTAAGGGGCTTTACCACAGATATTTTGGAGGATATCCTGAAGGAGGGAAAAAAGGATATGATATATGCCTGCGGCCCTCTTCCAATGCTTAAAAAGGTAGCTAGGATAGCGGAAAAATACGGAGTAAACTGTGAGATATCTTTGGAAGAACGTATGGGATGTGGAATAGGCGCGTGTTTAGTATGCGCCTGCAAAACAAAATATGGAGACGACTGGGAACACAGTCATGTTTGCTACAATGGTCCCGTTTTTAACAGCAGGGAGGTTATTTTTGATGATTGATATGTCAGTGAATATAGCAGGGCTGAAAATGAAAAATCCGGTCATAGCAGCGTCCGGGACCTTCGGCTTTGGAGGCCAGTTTCTTCCGTTTATGGATCTGAATAAGCTTGGAGGTATTTCTGTAAAGGGACTTACTTTAGCCCCAAGAAAGGGAAATAAGTCGCCGAGGATCGCGGAAACGCCGGGCGGGATATTAAACAGCGTTGGACTTCAAAACCCAGGCGTAGAAAGCTTTATAAAGGATGAAATTCCGTGGCTTAAAGGCTACGATACGGCAATAATCGCCAATGTTGCAGGAAATACTGTCGAAGATTACTGCAAAATGGCGGAAATAATAAATTCAGTGGACGAGGTAAGCGCCATAGAAGTAAATGTTTCATGTCCTAATGTTAAGGAAGGAGGAGTGTCCTTCGGGGTTTCTGCATGCCTTATAGAGGAAGTCACATCGAAAATGAGAAGGCTTTACAAAAAAACTCTCATAGTAAAACTTACGCCTAATGTGACGAGTATAGTTGAAACGGCAAAGGCGGCAGAAGCAGGCGGAGCGGACTGTGTATCGCTTATAAATACCCTTTTGGGAATGGCTGTGGACATACATACTAAAAGGCCCATACTGGCAAATAATACTGGAGGTCTCTCAGGGCCTTGTGTAAAACCTGTGGCTGTCCGCATGGTGAGCGAGGTCTATAGAAATGTAAAAATTCCTGTTATTGGTATGGGAGGAATTTCCTCAGGAGAGGACGCGGTGGAATTTCTGCTCGCCGGAGCCTCCGCGGTTATGGTGGGGACGGCCAATCTGGTAGAGCCTGACGCCTGCGTAAAGGTTGAAGAAGGCATAGAGCGATATCTGGAAAAATACGGTTATAAGTCAATAGGCGATATCGTGGGAAAACTTGAGCTTTATTGATAAATTTTATTATATATGATATATGGAGGAAAAATAATGTACAACGGACTTGTAGAAAGCTTATTTGAAACAAAGGCGCTGAGGATCTCGCCTGAGGATAAACCTTTTTGGTATACTTCAGGAAAACTTGGACCTTTTTATGTTAATACTCACTTTTTATATGGAAGCGAAGAGAAGGCCGTAAATCTTTTGAAAATTATAGATGAAAACAAAGTAGACGTATCGCTGCTTCATGAAAAGCTTAATGGCGAAATTATGGAAAATTATAACTCAGATCCTATATTTAAGGGGCTTATCGACGATATGGTGTCCTATGTTCAAAATAATATAGATATTGAAAATATTGGGTATATTTCCGGCGGAGAGAGAAGAGACTGGTTTTTTTCGATCCCTGTGGCGAAAATTTTGGGCAAAGAACATATAACAATTTTCAAAGACTTGTCCATGGTACTTTATGATGGGAAAAATGTAAATGAGATTAAAGATATAAATGGAGCGTCTGTACTGCATATAGCCGACTTGATTACTGAAGCTTCCAGTTATGAAAGAGCATGGATACCTGCTATAAAGTCTGTAAACGGCAAGATTACGGAAAGTCTGGTTGTTGTAGACCGAAATCAGGGAGGCTCCGCGTTACTTGAAAAACTTGGCGTTAAATCTAATTCGCTTTGTGGAATTAATTTTGAACTTTTTGTTAAGGCTGAAAAGCTTGGTTGCATTAGTCACGCTCAATGTGTTATGGTGAAAGAGTACCTGGAGAATCCGGATATTGCAATGAAAAATTTTATAGAGTCTCATCCGGAATTTATGGCAAATGCGCTTAACAGCGACAATAAAACGGCTGAAAGAGCTAAGCTTTGCATAGAAAAAGGTTTTTACAGATAACATAGGTTTTTACTGGGAGGTTTTGTTTTAATGAAAAGAATTGCAGGAATTATTTTAGCTGTAGTCATGATTTTTTCTTTTACAGGCTGTAAAAAGACGGAATCAGCTTTGGACGGAATCGTGGCGAAGGTGAATGATGTAGAGATCAAAAGGGGAGAGGTAGAAGAGCTTTTAAATGCTCAGTTGGGATATTATGTATCATTTTTGGATAAGGAAACTCTGGCCTCTTACAGGGAACAGTGTCTCGATATACTTATTCAGCAGGAAGCTGCCAGGATTAAAGCCGCAGAATTGGGATTTTATACACTTACAGAAGAAGAGCAGAAAGAAGCAGATGAGATTTGGGAAAATGTTTATGAAAGTAATATAGAATATTATATTTCTCAGCTTAAAACTGAGGATTCGGAAAACGGCGTTCCGGATGAGACTATAGAGACAAAGGATTATACAGAAGACGCTGAGAAAGCTTTTGAAGAATATCTTCAGGAAAGTCAGAAATATACTTTTGAAAGATTTGACGGAAAAACATATATTGAAAAGTATGAAAGCTATGTGAGAGATAACTATGTTATAGGAAACAAGCTTTACAAGGACCAGACAAAGGATGTTACAGTTGAAGAAAGCGCGGTTAAAGAAAAATACGACTCTTTGCTTGCAGAACAGAAGGAAAAATTTGACTCTGATATAACAGCGTATGAAGATGCCGTATCACAGAATATTACATATATGGCTCAGTACGGAATGAATTATTCTACTATAACGTATGTTCCTGAAGGGCTTAGATATGTAAAACATATATTGATTAAATTTTCTGATGAGAAAATGGAGTCTTTGGGGACTCTTTACCAGACCATGTATACTAAAGAGACCTCTATGAATACTGCTAAAGATACTATGGACAGCGCCGAAGAGGATATAGAAAAAGCAGAGGATGACGAAGCGAAGGCTACAGCGCAAACTGAGTATGAAAGCGCTGTTGAAGCTTATGAGACGGCAAAAACAGAATACGAGACTGCTAAAAAAGAGTATGATGACGCCCTTGAAGAAGCTAAACCAGAAATTGCCGAGGAGTTAGCAACTGTTAAACAGAAGGTCGACGCAGGAGAGGATTTTGACAAACTTATTGAAGAGTATGGAAAGGATCCTGGAATGGAAAATGAACCTTATAAAGAAAATGGATATCTGCTTTCGGCAGAAAGTACAACTTATTATGAAGAATTTTCTGAAGCCGGAATGGCTCTTGAAAATGTGGGAGATATATCTGAACCGGTATATACAACTGCGGGAGCTCATATAATAAGGTTTGATTCTATCGTTACACCAGGGGAAATTGCATATGACGAAGTCAAAGATGAGATAGAGGCTGATCTTTTGGCAGAGGCTCAAAATGAAAGATTTTATGAGCTTCTGGAGGAATGGACTGATGCAATCAAAGTTGAGAGATATGAGGATGCTCTTTCCGCAAGTATTGCCCAGGCAACAGCTTCTCCTTCTAATCAGTAAATAAAAGTATGAATAGTTAAAGGATCCGGGATGGATATTCCGGATCCTTTTGCGTTGTATCTCGTACAATAAAACTCCCGGCTATGCCAGTGTATTTTTCTGGGAGGTTCTTGACAGATATAGTGATAGTATATGTTTATGTAGGGGATATGAAACCTTTGCAAAAAAGTTGTCTGTTTCGGCAAGGGGGCGGAGCTGAGGTTTGTCCCAGACAACGCTAGCGGGAAAATGAGAAAAGCGAGGATAATGTCTGGGACAAACTATAGCTAGGATAAACATAGTTGAGTTTTGAGTCGGGGGTGCGGACATGAGACCGTTTCAAGTTTTGTGTAAACATCAAAAACTGATATAAGATTTGTGAATCGTTACGAATGGGCAGAGCCGATTTTCTGGGTTCTGCCCACATCTGCATTATACAAGGATTTTTCTGCATGTCAATAAAGCCTGTATTATTTTAGGCGTTTTTACAAATTCTTTCCGGATAAGCGTTCTTCAAAGTATATTTCAAGCTGGGAGTGGATCTGTCCCCAGTCCTGTCGGTGTCCAGTCCATTTCCTAGTGATGTCCATAGTTGCCAGATACAGCATTTTTAACAGGCTGTCATCAGATGGAAATACCGTTTTGGATTTGGTCACTTTGCGGAGCTGACGGTTGAACCCCTCTATGGCATTCGTTGTATAAATGAGACGCCGAACTGCCTCCGGATACTTGAAATAGGTCGATAAGGTTGCCCAATTATCCTGCCATGATTTGTAGATTTTCGGATACTTGCAGTCCCACTTATCCTTAAACAATTCTAGCTCGTTTAACGCGGTTTCTTCTGTTGGAGCAGCATAAACTAGCTTCAGGTCAGCCATCAATTTTTTGATATCTTTATATGAGACAAACTTTGTGGAATTGCGTATTTGATGGATGATACACTGCTGTATTTCCGTTTTGGGGTAAACCGCTTCGATTGCCTGTGGAAAACCGCTGAGCCCATCCACACACGCGATCAGGATATCTTCCACACCCCGGTTCTTTAATCCATTCATAATGGAAAGCCAGAACTTAGCGCTTTCATTCTCGCCAACATACATGCCCAGAACGTCTTTTTTTCCATTCATATCAATCCCTAATGCTATGTATACGGCACGCTTCACGATACGTCCTTCGCTGCGCACGTGATAGTGAATGGCATCCATAAAAACAACTGCATATACTTCTTCCAGGGGACGTTCCTGCCATTCTTTCACGATAGGAAGTACTTTGTCCGTGATTCGGCTGATGGTGCTGTCGGAGATATCCATGTCATAGAGTTCTTTCATGTGGGACTCTATGTCACCGGTGGTCATACCCTTTGCATACATGGAGAGAATTTTTTCCTCCATGTCCTGTGTCACGGTATTTTGGTACTTTTTGATCAGCTGCGGTTCAAATTCACCGTTGCGGTCACGCGGAATGGCAACATCCATATCCCCATAGCTGGTATGCATAGTCTTTTGAGAATGTCCGTTACGGCTGTTATCCGTATCTTTGTTCCGATAATCGTATTTGGAATAACCGAGTTCTTCGTCAAGCTCCTCATCCAGAACACCTTCCAGAAGAACGGACATCATGTCACGCATGACAGAGTTCACATCCGTACCATTTTTGATGCTGATATCATTATTTTTCAGATAATCACGCATCATTTCCCTCATTGCTGCTTTTTGTGGGCTCTCATTTTTTCTTGCCATAAGTAAAACCTCCAAACTGAGTAATTTTATCTTACATCAGTTTGAAGGTTTACACAAACTTTGGGATACTCCCCCGCCTCCTACTCGATTAATCGTCGGAACACTCTTTATACCGAGATACTCACAGGCATATTTCCTGCGGTGTCCGCTGACAATCTCATATTTACCGTTTTCAGCCGGTCTTGCGATAATCGGAGCGATAACACCTGTTTCGGCTATGCTTTCGATAA
>CASDQQ010000012.1 GCA_949282945.1 uncultured Eubacteriales bacterium | reverse complement strand
TTCTGCCTATGGCTATAAGCGGCGTATCAAGAGTATTTACACTTATGCCCAAATTATCTCCTGAAAGTACCACGCCTCTGCATACGGGATAATAATCGCAGCATGTAGATGGCAGCTGTTCTCCTGGCGCAAAATATGCTCCGGCTTTATCAAGCATCCAACATCCATTCTTTATTTTAAAAGGAAACGCTACGTACATGCCCTCTGGATCCATAACAAGCTCTTTGGCCATTTCAACTCTTACATCTATCTTGGAAGAATTATTGTATACAAAATATTCTACGTTTACTCTCTTTGCCCCTTCTATTTCTATTTCAGCCCTGAATTGAGTAAATATATCTCCGCTCTCCTTTACAAAGAAATTATTTATCCTTCCTTTATAAATGGTATCTAGCGGCTTTTTCCTTTTTCCGTAGCCGAAACCGGCCGCATCTCCTCTGTTTCCATTATAAAATACCTGATATACCGGCGCGCCGAAAAGATAGTCCTTCGTATCTATAAGTTCTTCTCCGCTCCCTTTGTGTATAATGGAATATATTCCATTTTCTCCGTAACTAAGTTTAAAGAAATCATTTTCATATGTACATTTATCACGGTCAAGTCTGCTTTGGTTAATGCTATTGCCTTTTTCAAAAACTATTTTAAGAATCTTTGTCTCTTTAGGCTCAAGCTCCACATTACAGAATATAACGGCGCCTCTCAATGCATAGGTTCTTTGGAACGCAAGTTCATTACCTTTTTCATCGACTACTTTATATTCGCCGCTTTGGAACAGGCCGTCCTCCCAAAAATCTGTGTAAAGGCACACAGCTTCGTTTCTTTTTTGATCGGAAGGATTTATTACTGTATATTCAAAAGGCCTTCTGTGTTTAAATTCTCCTTCTCCCAAAACGCGCGAAAGCTTATCCCACGCAGTGCAGGCAAGTACATCAGCGTCAAAGGCAAGTTTGGCTTTTCTCGCGTCAAGTTGAGCTACTAAAAGCCTGCACGGGTCGGAATATGAAGCTGAATGTCCCCATGTATGTTCAGAATAGGTTATAAGCTTGTTGGATATTGCCTCGTGCTCGTCTTCAGATATTATCTTCATATCCGGATCAAGCTTCTTTATTAGTTCCTGAACTCTCTGAGCATTTCTGAAAAGCTTTGTTTCATTAGGGGTAGAAAGCACTCCGTCTGTCCACCAGTCGTTCCAGTCTCCTCTGTATGTTTCAATATTTTTCAGATTACTTTCCATATATTCAAAAAATTCTTCTAATGTGGATGTCACTATTTCAATTTCATCGCCGTATTTTTCATTCCACTCTTTTATAAGCTCACAATGCTCGTCACCGCAGGGGCTGTTGTCTGTATAGAGCGCGGAACCCATTATAGCTGTAAAATCGTATGGATATCCGTTTTTCTTAAATCCGTCAACCATTGCAAAAATCCGCTTATGTGCATAATCGGTATTACAAACATCTATAAATCCGCTCTCTTCTACAAGCATTCCTGGAATCCCGGGATCTCCTATGGGAGTCAATCCGGGTATAAGCCCTAAAAGATTAGCCTTATGATAGGTAAGACCGTTCCACACAAGAATTTTTCTTCCAAGAGGCGTTTCCCAGTAAAAAGGAACCATGGGCTTTCCAAAAGGAGCTCCTCCATGGTGAGTGTTTATATTTGTGGCAAGATATCTTACTCCGCTTTCATAAAGCGCGTCGGAAAATCCCCATGAAAAACCGTTTATATCTGAAGCCATGGCGGCTTTTACCTGAGGAAAATTATTTTTACGTGAAAAATCCTGCACATAGTTAAGACTATGTTTGATATTGTCATAATTTAAAAGTTCCGCCATATGGAAATAGCACCCGGTAAGTTCGAACATTCCACTTTTCACTGCGGCTTTAAGTCTTTCGAGCCCTTCTTCGCCATATTTTTCCAAAAATTTCTCTACAGCCCAAAAACCTTCAGCCGTAAATTTAAATTTATGGTCGCCTGCTCTGCCCTCCTGTTTTTCAGATATTGCGTAGTTGACCGCCTGATTTATAAAATCCGATTGATATACGGTCATTTTTTCCTGTCTTTCGGTATATCCTATATCAATATGAGAATGGTATACCATAAAAATTTTAAAAGCCATAATAACCTCCTTTTTTAAACTCTTACATATGCTTTAATCGTACCGTAAATGCTGTTTTTATCCTGCTCCAAAGGAGATATGATGTATTCTCCAACTGAAGCCGGGATTATAAAGGTTTCCGCATAATGTACCTCAAACGGCTCAAAGGCTCCGTTAGGGCTTTCTACTAGCACAGCGCTTCCTTCAACCAAATTAAGAACGTTGACTCCTCCGCATGTATCATGCTTTACAGGTTTTGTAAACCAGTGTCTTCTTGTTTCTATAAATTCTCTTTCATGAAGCCCTGTGCGCTCTTCCTTCCAACCGTCTCCTTCTCCTATGAGATCCACCCGTCCTACAACGTTTTCCATGATCCACTGGGTATCTCTGTTAAACTGTATATTTTTTAGTCCATGCTCAGTATGTATCGGTCTTGGTTTTCCATCAAGCCCCAGTCTTCCCCAGTCCCAAAGTTTAAAGGTAAAAATATATGGAGTAGCGCTTATTTCCAGGACCATGGCGTTTTTTCCGGAGCAGTGAACTGTTCCGGCCGGAATCAGGAAATGATCGTGTTTTTTGGCCGGAATTTTATTTACATATTTTTCCGCCTCAAAATATCCGCTTGTTTTGGAATCTTCCAGATCTTTCGCGAATTCTTCTTTGTCAATTCCGCTCTTTACTCCCCACTACACGCTCGCATCCTCCAAAGCGTCCAACAGATAGTAGCTTTCGTCCTGCGTATAGTGCATTCCAAATGTTTCCTGAATATATTCTGTTAGCGGATGTACCTGTAAGCTGAGGTTTCCGCCGTCTATAGTATCAAGGAAGTCAAACCTTATTGGAAATTCAGTTCCGAACCTGGCGTGTACTCTGTCTCCAAGTAATTCTATTGGACGATAAAACACAAGATTTATTGAAGGCATTTCAACCTTTATTCCGTCAATTTCTAAAAAGAGGCTGTTTTCTTCCGGAACACAGTCAAAACACCACGCAAAATTCTTCTGATTTGGATCTAGCCCACAGACTTTTTTCATCCACTGTCCGCCCCATACTCCCGGATCAAAATAAGGAACAACTCTAAAGGGCTGCGAAACGGCTTTTTTCATTCCTTCTCTAAAAGCGTCACCCGTGATCATTTTTGGATTTCCCTCTATATTGGTATCAAGCAAATAGTCTATTTTTTCGTAAAGTTTCTTTTTGTGCCTGTCTATTACTCTCCAGTCTACAAAAAAAGCTCTTTTATATTTTCTTGTAGGATCTTCCTCAAAATTCGAAGCACAGAAATTTGCCACTTTGTTTTTCCTGAACCGCATTTGGATTTCCCACCTTGCCATATCGGCATATACCAAAAGGCTGTATTCGCTTACAAGGCTTGCTCCTACCCCGTATACCAGTACTACTCCGTTTTCAGTACATTCAACTTCTTTCCTGGCTTTTTCAGCTTTTTCTCCATCTATAAAAAAGTCCAGATTGTAAAGGCACATAGTCCCGAATACCCTGTCGTCAGTGATATTCCTTTCAAGCATATCTTCTATATATTTTTCATCTTTCATAATGTTTCTGGTATCTATTACTTTTACCGGAGAAAGTCCTTTTTGTAAAGCGGGCAAAATTTCTTTGTCATAAACCCCATGATAACAGTCTACTGCAATAACGGCCTTTTTCATACCGTTTATTTTTCTGTTTATTTCTTCACATATCTTTTCATATCCTGTAAAAACATGTCCCGACATATTTTTTAATTTGATCGACGGTGATTTGTCATAATTCATAATTACTTGTATCCTTTCTATATGCTTAATTCTGCAAATCTGTGAAGTCCTTTCAGGACCGACTGCTGATTGTTTACTGAACACCTTATTTCGGGAATTCCCCAAGGCGTAAAAATATTTTTTTCTATGCTGCTTTTCAGAGGAGCTAATATATCCCTGAAATTCATGACCCCTCCGCTCACTATAACTACCTCAGGGTCATAAGCATGTACAAGGTTTATCGCGCATGTAGAAAACATTTTTATACACTCGTGAAAGACCTTCTCCGCCAACGGGTCTTTTCTCTTATACCATTTTTCCAACGCCATAAAATCTATTTTTTCCTCTTTAGAAAGTCCGCTTGCCGGAAAGAGTTCATCTTCTGAAACCACATTTTTTAAAGCCCATGTTCCTGCGTAAGCCTCTATGCATCCTTTCCCTCCACAGCCGCAGTTCCTTCCGTCTATATCTATTTTAAAATGTCCTCCTATACATCCGGCCTGAAAGTGTTTTCCTCTTACAAGCTTTCCGTCCATATACGCCGCCGTCCCAACTCCGGTTCCTAAAATCATCATAACTGCGTTTTCAAATCCTTTTCCTTCTCCGTACGCAACTTCTCCCATTAATGCCGCGTTAGCGTCGTTATCTATTACCATCGGAAGTCCGAAATTATCCGCGCACCACTTTTCCAGATCCAGTTCTGTTGCATCTTCAAATTTTCCTACTGTTGTAAGAATCTTCTTTTTATAAGGATCTACAATGCCCGGAAATGAAAAGCCTATAGCGTCTGCTTTGGTATTTTTCATAATTTCTTCTATTGAAATCTTTATTCTTTCCAGTCTCTCCGAAAGTGTTTTTTCAGAATTTGAGGATATTATTGTCTGGCGCTTTACCTCTCCGCTTTCCACAAGACCCATTTTGATATTTGTTCCGCCCAGATCTATAGCTGCTGTAACCATAAATGTCTACTCCTTTTTTATTTGAATTGTATAAACAAATTTATCGGCTCTATAATATGCATAGTTAAGTTCCAAAAGTTTTTCTCCTATCCCCAGTACTTTTCTTTTTCTAACTAAAACCGGCAGTGAAGTTTCATAATTTAATTTAACGGAAAGAGGCTTGTCACATTGTATGGCGGATATTTCCTCATTGGATACCTGTGGCACACAACTATACGTACCTTCTAAAATTTCATACAGCTTGCCATTAAATTCTTCTGTCTCTTTTATACCCGTTCTGGGATGAAAATAACTGATTGAAACTACCACAGGTTCTCCGCCTATACCGGTAACCCTTTCAAGTTTGCAGACTTTCGTTCCGTCAGCTACAGAAAGTTCTTCCGCCAATTTTCCAAAAACCTTTTCCCATGTTATTTTTTTTGTTATAAGTTGGAATTTTATTCCTTTTTGGTTCATTTCGTCAGAAAAACTCTCCCATTTTGAAAGGGTGGTAGATATTCTTTCTTTATTGACAAAAGACCCCACGCCCTTTTTTCTTACTACTAATTCATCTCTGACCAATCTTTCCATAGCCGCTCTAAAAGTATTTCTGCTTACTCCGAACATTCTGGAAAACTCCTGCTCGCTAGGAAGCATTTTCCCATCTTTGTACTCTTTTTCTTCAATCATTTCTCTCAAATAATTTTCAACCTGAATATGTAGAGGTACATGTGACGAGTGGTCTATATTGTTGTTCATTTTACACTTACCTTTCATCCTGACGCATATTGATTTTTATTTCATTTTTATTTTTATGTTCAAATGTCTGAACATATTATATTAGAAAAATTTTTTCCTGTCAATATATTTTCCTCGCTTATGCTCCATATTTTCAGTTATTTATATTATTTATTCCGCAGTTCTCAACATCCCCGGGCACTATTCCATTTATTATCTCTTTAAGATGCTTTTTGAGTTTAGGACAGTCTATTTCCTGCGATCTTCCGTTCTCTCCATTTGGAAAACTCAGCGCCGCCAGGTTCTCTCCAAGCCTTATTCCGTTTATCCTGTACGCCGCGGCCCGGTATTCCCAACTTGCCGCGTATTCTTCATTTTCAAGCATTCCCAGTATTTCTATGTAAATTTCCTTCCTGCCCGCTTTAACTGTAAAATCCGGGTGCAGTACCACAGGGCTTCCGTCCTTTTTCGGCTTC
>CASDQQ010000011.1 GCA_949282945.1 uncultured Eubacteriales bacterium | reverse complement strand
TCTTTCAGCTCGGAGAACAGAGATATCGTTTTCCATAAAAACCTCCATAGGCAATTTAATATATATTATATTATATTAAAAGGTTATTTTTTTGTTCGTCGGCAAAATAAAGAAAGGCATTGACAAAACCTCGGCATAACGTCATATTAAAGCTATTAAAATAAAAAGCGAGGGTTATTTATGGACAGAGATATCATTAAAAAATATGCCCGTCTTATCGTACGTACCGGGGCGAATGTGCAAAAAGGCCAGGGCGTAGTTATAAACGCTGCTGTAGATCAATATGAGTTTGTAAATTATCTTACGGAGGAGGCATATGAGGCGGGAGCCGGTTGGGTAAGCCCGGAGTGGCGCTCTCAGGATATTACCATACTTAACAACAGGTATCAGACAGTAGAGGCTCTTTCCTTGGTCCCTAAATGGAGAGAAGAGAAAATGCAGTACTGGGTTGATGAAAACCCGTGCAGAATAAGCATTTTATCGGAAGACCCGGACGGGCTCAGCCATATCGACAAGGATAAAATGCAGATATCTCAGGTGAATATCTATAAGGTGCTAAAAAAATATTACGACGCTATGGAAAATAAACACCAATGGACAGTTGCGGCTGTGCCGTCAGAAAAATGGGCGGCCAAGGTTTTTCCAGGGGAAAGCGCGGAGACTGCCGTAGAAAAGCTGTGGGAAGCTATTTTAAAAACCGTTTATATTGACGGCGAAAACGATGCGGAGGAACGGTGGAAAATACATAACAGAACTTTTGAGGACAGGTGCGCCAAGCTTAATTCCATGGATATAAAGTATCTTCATTATAAAAACGGTTTGGGAACAGATCTTAAGGTTGGTCTTATACCGAGGGCAAAATGGATGGGCGGAGGAGAAACAGCTCTCAACGGGGTTTTCTTTAATCCCAATCTGCCGACGGAGGAAATTTTTACAACTCCCATGAGAGGGATGGCCGAGGGTCGTGTAGTGGCTTCTAAACCCCTTTCGTGGCAGGGGCATATAATTAAAGATTTTTATATTGATTTTAAAAACGGAAAGGTTTGCTCAGCAGTGGCTGAAAAGGGCCGGGAAGCTTTGGAAAAAATGATATCCATGGACGAAGGGGCCTCGTATATAGGGGAATTGGCGCTTATACCCTTCAATTCACCTATAGCCGATACTGGAATACTTTTTTACGAAACTCTTTTTGATGAAAACGCAAGCTGCCATATAGCCCTTGGGAGCGGTTTTTCAAATGCCCTGCCCGGATATGAGGATATGTCAAAAGAGGATGCTCTGAAAGCAGGGATCAATGACTCAATGATACATGTGGATTTTATGATAGGTACGGAAGATTTGCAGATTACGGCATTTACCGGGGAGGGGAAAAATATATTGATCTTTAAAAACGGAAATTGGTCGATTTGAGTTGGCTTTTCTTATAAACTGATGTATTATATGTTTATAAATTAAAATTATTTAGGGAGGACTTAAATTATGAAAAAGACTTTAAGGGCAGTGTTGGCCGCGGCAATTGTATTTGCGTTGGCGATCGCCTTTGTTTCATGTACAGAAGGAGAAAAGACGGTAGAATTTAAATCGGGAAAAGTATCGGGAAGCAATGTGTATACCGATGACGACGGGGAGTTTAAATTTGCCATACCGGATGATTGGAAAGAGGGAGAGGTTATGGAAGGTGTTGTGAATATAGTTCCGGACAGCTATCCCGAAGACTCAAATAATATTGCCGTTACAAAGGCGGCAAAAGATGAACTTTTTGATACATATACGCAGGAAACATTTGAACAGCTTTACAGCAGCCTTTTTAACGAGGTTAATTTTGTTAAGTTTGAAAAAAATAAAATAGACGGAGTTCCCGCTATAGAAATGGTCTATACTATAAATATGCAGGGCATATCCATGAAGCAGTATGCCTATTCTTTAGATATGCCGGATTCTACTATTTCTATAACTTTTACCGAAGTGTCGGACAGTGACCTTTCTGATGTTGTTGAGGACTGTATGAATTCTTTTGAGGTTTTGAAGTGATAAAGAAATAAAGAAAAAATTGATTTAAAACCTGTCCGTATGCAAGTTATATGGACAGGTTTTATATATCTTTATTGGCTTAAACAGATAACAAATAATCGTTGACTTTTGATTGACAAGCAGGGGGCCAGGCTGTCAATATGTAAGAGGAGGTGTACAAATTGGAAACTGTAAGACTTGACATAGAAAATAATTGTGTGGTCATACTGGATCAAACGCAGCTTCCTGGCAAGGAAGAATATTTGAATATAAGAAGGATAGAAGATATTTACGACGCTATATATAAGCTTAAGGTAAGAGGAGCGCCTGCAATAGGCGTGGCCGCGGCAATGGGAATCTACGTTTATGCAAACGACATAAATGAAGAAGACACGGAAATATTTCTGCGAAAGTTTTCTGATGGCAAAAAATATCTGGAAGCCTCGAGACCTACGGCAAGAAACCTGTTTTGGGCTCTTGAGCGTATGGAAGAGCGGGCTGTGGAGAATAAAGAACTTCCCGTAAAAAATATAAAAAAAGTACTGTGTGAAGAGGCTTTGAAAATACAGGAAGAGGATATAGCTTCCTGCAGAAAGATAGGGGAATACGGCCTTACTCTGCTTAAGAAAAATTCTGGAATACTCACTCACTGCAACGCAGGCGCGCTAGCGGCGTCTAAATACGGCACCGCTACGGCGCCGATATATATAGGAAATGAAAGAGGATATAATTTTAAAGTATTTGCCGACGAAACAAGACCGCTTTTACAGGGGGCAAGGCTTACGGCCTTTGAACTTGCAAACGAGGGTATAGACGTTACCCTCATATGTGACGATATGGCGGGAGCGGTAATGAAAAAAGGGCTTATAGACGCGGTCATAGTCGGCTGCGACAGAGTGGCCGCAAACGGAGATATAGCAAATAAGATAGGGACGTCCATGGTGGCGGCCGCCGCTAGAAGATATAAAATACCTTTTTATGTATGCGCGCCCTCTTCAACTATCGATCTAAACACACTGGAGGGAAAGGATATACCCATAGAGGAGCGGGACGGAAAGGAAATAACTCATCTGTGGTATGAAAAACCTATGGCTCCCGAGGGGATAAAGACATTTAACCCGGCCTTTGATGTAACGGAGAGAGATCTTATCACAGCGATCATAACAGAAAAGGGTATTTTTGCCCCGGAAAAAATAAAAGACGCGTTAACTTGACAAAATAAAATGTTATAAGCATAATTTAATACAATCTAAAGGAGGCGGCAATATGGCGAAGACCGATAAATTATTTAAAACGTCTATGTTCGGTTATTCTAAAAAGAAGGTACAGGATAAAGTTAAGAGCCTTGAAGAGGAAAACAGAGAGCTCAAAGAACAGATAGAGCTTGTTAAGGAACAGTATGAGGCTAAGAAGCGTAGTCTGGAAGTGGAAGCGGAAAATCTTGAAAACAGCAAAAAACAGATTGCGGACGCTTATATAGAAGCGCAGAAAAACGCGGATGATCTGTTAGAACAGGCCAAAAATAGTATTGCTATGGAGAGGCATGTTTATGAAATTGAAAATGAAGCGCTGAAAGAACTTATTGTAGAACGTAAAGAAGCTATAAGAACTATCAGGCTTTCCGTGCAGACCTTCAGTACGGAGCTTGAAAAATATTTTGAAAATGTAATTAAAAATCTTAGCTCAGATATAAATGTCGCCGTAAAACAGCTCGATTACGAGCATCTTGAGAAAATATCCGCTGAGCTAGAAGAAAAAACAGATGAAACTGAGGAGGGGTAATATGCTGGAACTATTAGAGCTGCTAGAAAAGGACAGCAGGCTGACCACTGAGGAGATGGCCATCAGGCTTGGCATTTCAAAAGAGGATCTGGAAAAACAGATCAAAGAATATGAAGAACAGGGCGTCATAGTAGGCTATACTACCATGATAAACTGGGAAAAAACAGAAAAAGAAAATGTGACGGCGCTTATTGAGGCCAAAGTAACGCCCCAGAGGCTCGAAGGCTTTGACAGAGTAGCTGAAAGAATATATAAGTTTCCGGAGGTCACAAACTGCTATCTTATGTCAGGAGGATTTGATCTAATGGTCATAATAGAAGGCAGAACATTAAAAGAGGTGGCCATGTTTGTGGCGCATAAGTTGGCTCCCCTTGAATCTGTATTAAGTACGTCCACTCATTTTGTGCTTAAAAAATATAAAGAAAAAGGACGCATTTTCTCTAAGGGGGAAACGGATGAGAGGGAGGCAATCTTCCTATGAATATCCAGCAGATGATAAGGAAAAATGTCAGGGACTGTCCGCCGTCGGGGATAAGAAAATATTTTGATCTACTTAATGAAATGGAGGACGCGATCTCTCTGGGAGTAGGCGAACCGGATTTTCAGACTCCGTGGAACATCAGGGAAGCGGGAATATATTCCCTTGAAAGAGGACTTACAAAATATTCCGCTAATGCCGGTTACATAGAGCTAAGACAGGAAATATCCAATTATGTTAAGCGAAAGTATAACCTTTCTTACAGTTTTGACGGTGAAATACTTGTTACTGTGGGCGGCAGCGAAGGTATCGATCTGGCTTTGAGAGCCCTGACAGGGCCGGGGGATGAAGTTATAATTCCGGAGCCGTCTTTTGTTGCTTATAAGGGGTGTACTATTTTCACGGGGGCCGATCCTGTTCCGCTGTCTTTAAGACAGGAGGACAGGTTCAAGCTTACGCCCGAGCTTCTTGAATCAGCTATAACCCCTAAGACAAAAGTAGTGATCATAGCTTTCCCCAATAATCCTACGGGAGCTATTATGACTCGTGAAGATCTTGCCAAGATAGTCGATGTACTTAAGGACAAGGATATAATGGTTATTTCCGATGAGATTTACGCGGAGCTTACTTACGGCAGGGAACATGTATCTATAGCGGAATTTCCTGAAATGAGGGACAGGACCATTGTAGTAAACGGATTTTCTAAGGCGTATTCTATGACGGGATGGAGGCTTGGCTATGTACTGGCCCACAAAGATATTATAAAGGCTATGAACAAAATACATCAGTACGCCATAATGTGCGCGCCTACAACTTCTCAGAAAGCGGCGGTGGAAGCTCTTAAAAACGGCGATGATTCCATACGTGTTATGAGAGACGAGTATAATCAGCGCAGGAGGATAATGCTTAACGGCTATAGAAAGATGGGCCTTGAGTGTTTTGAGCCGGAAGGAGCTTTTTATCTGTTTCCCTGTATAAAGAGTACCGGCCTTTCTTCCGACGAGTTTGCCGAGAGGCTTTTAAAAGAACAGAGGGTCCTGGTAGTTCCTGGGACCGCTTTCGGAGATTGCGGAGAAGGCTTTGTAAGGACCTGCTATGCAGAGTCCGCTGAAAAACTTAAGGAAGCTCTCAGGAGGATGAGCGTATTTTTAGAACAATTTCGCTGAGGGAGCTTCGGTTGTTTAATCGGGGATTGACGAGCACCGCTTCTAAAAGCTGTTTTAGAACGGTGCCTTTTTCTTTGCCGTTTTTTATCCCCAAAAGATCCAGATCCTTACCTGTCAGGGCTAATTGAGCCAGTGATACACATACGTTTTCTTTTAGAGTTATGTTAAGCTGTTTTTCGGCTTTATCAAGTAAAGCTAAAGTCTTTAAGTCATTAGAAAAAATGGCTTTTTGTACATGTAAAGCGGTATCAAGGCCTGGAGCTGTATGTTTGTCTGAAAGCATTTTTCTTATATCATATCCTGAGTGCGGAATAGGTCTTGTAAGGCAGTTTACTACAGAGGAAACGTGAGAAA
>CASDQQ010000010.1 GCA_949282945.1 uncultured Eubacteriales bacterium | reverse complement strand
TTCTCTCTTTTCCATATCCACCGCTGATATAATCATCTATAAAGATCGTATTTCTCTGTATATCCTCTTCCCTTATTTTCTGACTTTTCTCTTTCAGATACTCAAAAATACTGTCTATAACCACAGCTCGTCCCCTTGGATTTTTTCGCGCTATACTAATACCGATAATTTTCCTGTCGTCTCTATTTATCAACTGTCCGCACACTAGACCGGCTTGCGTTGTTCCAGTACCAGAGGCAAAAAATATATAGTCAAAATGGACATTTTGCTCCTTTTCATACTGTCGGATTTCTTCATAGCTATTTACATACGCTTGAGTCCCAATATTTCCATGTCCCCCGCCCGCAATAAAATATGGGTAAGATCCCTTCTTTCTTAAATCAGCCAGCCTCTTTTCAATTGTGTTATGCACTTGCTCAACCGGAACTACAGTAATCTCAGCGCCAAATAGTTTCATCATCCTGCTGTTATAAGTCTCTTCGGATGCTTCTTCAGGCGAAATGATATAGCACTTCATATTCCTTGACGCAGCCATATTGGATACTACTCGACAATGGTTAGAGCTGCCGCTTCCATACGTAACAACACAGTCATATTTCCCCCGATCAATTTCCGCAAAAAAAAGCTGTGCTTTCCTGGCTTTATTTCCCCCAAACGAAACAGGTATTAAATCGTCGCGCTTTATATAAATCCTATTTTGGTATAATTTCTCACTATCCTTGAGATAATATAGAAAAGTCTCATATCCATGAATTGGCAATTTTTTTCCTAAATCACTAATTATATCCTGCTGATGTCTCATCTTCCCAATATATTCCATCCGGAATTACAAATTGATTTTTATAGATTGCTACATAATAGCTGTCAATCGGTTTTCCATCTCTCCATCGATCTTCATGCAAATATCCTTCTACATGCCAGCCAGAACGTCTACACCTTGTAATTGAAGCAATATTGTCCGTTTCAATCGTTCCATACACTTTATTTAAGCCAAGGTTATAAAACGCATATAAAACATTTAAAAAACCAGCTCGTGTACCTATTCCTTTTCCTTTCAGCGATAAATCTCCAATTAAACTATAGTCTTCTGCCTTCTTATTCTTATAGTCTATATGAAGCAGTCCGAAAAGTCCTACTGGTTTTCCCATGTACTCTACCACTGCATCAAAACGATCTCTTTGATTCTTAATTCTTTCATACCATTGGCAGGTCTTATCATAATCTAACGGTAAATCATATCCCAAATGAACATTGTTTTTAGAGTTATTAATCCATTCAATTTTCATGGGAATATCCTCAAACCGAAATTTTCTCAATATCAAATCTTCATATCGATACATCTGTCTATACCCTCCCTTCTCTTGCAATGTCAAGTCTGCCAGCTGGTATCTCACTGCCAACTAAAATGTCTGAGCGTTTTACTGTTTTTAAAACAGTTTTAAGAATAATTAAAACATCTCCAACCAGCGTGCATTTATCTAAATATTGCAAATCATAAGAAAATTTTTGTTCCCACGTTCCTGCATTTCTTCCATTAATTTGAGCAAGCCCTGTAAGCCCTGGTCTGACATCGTGCCTATGATGTTCCTCTTCTGTATAATACGGAAGATATTCCACCAAAAGAGGTCTCGGCCCTACCACGCTCATATCACCTTTTAAAATATTAAATGCCTCTGGTAATTCATCTAAGCTGGTAGAACGCAATAATCTTCCAAACTTCGTCAACCGTACATCATCAGGCAGCAAATTGCCATTGCGGTCTCTTTGATCTGTCATGGTACGAAATTTATATAGTTTAAAGATCCTTTCATTTTTGCCCGGTCGATCTTGTGTAAAGAGTACCGGCTTCCCCAATTTAATCCGAACCAAAACAGCGATGAGAATATACAACCACCCAAACACAAGAAGAGCCGCCAATGCGCAAAGAATATCTATCGGCCGTTTAAAAAACCGTTCGTATGGACCGCATGGTTTACGCATAAATTTTTTCTCCCCTCATTATCACTCAAAACACCGTTTCACAATCTCAATCACCTGTTCCTGCTCCTCCGCCGTCATCTTATTGTCACTCGGCAAACATAAGCCCCTCTGGAAAATGTCCATTCCTACATCCAATGGCTTCCCGTCTTTCCCTGCCGCTCCGCCTGCGATATACGCATTCGTCCTTCCCCGGCCGTTTCCTTCCCGGGTAATAAATCCATTCATCCGAAAGATCGGCTGCATATGCATCGGCTTCCAGATCGGCCGTCCCTCCGCGTTATATTTGGCCAGTGTCTCCAAAATCTCCGTTGGGCAGCTCTTTCCCGGTT
>CASDQQ010000009.1 GCA_949282945.1 uncultured Eubacteriales bacterium | reverse complement strand
ATCTTAATTTAACAAAATGAGGCCCCTGTGTACAGCAAAATCGTTCGACGGCAAAATTCGCCAAGTTTCCTGTTTATTTATATCAGGGTGTGGCAGGGTTTGGCCCAGACCTCACATGCAAGTTTCCCACTTTCACGCAATCTCGTCTGGCCCAAACCTCCCCACAACGCACCAAATTGCCTTGGTTTTATCCTTTCCTACACGATTTCCTTTAGGTTTGGCCCAGACCCCACATGCAAGTTTTCCACTTTCACGCAATTCTGTCTGGCCCAAACCTCAAAGCAACAATCCAAATAAACCTGATTTTATCCCAACACACACGATTTCCTTTAGGTTTGGACCAGACCTCACACACAATTTTTCTACTTCTACGCAATCCTGTCTGGCCCAAACCGCCCCGCAACACTCCAAATCACCCTGATTTTATCCTTTCCTGCACAATTTCCTTATGGTTTGGCCCAGACCTCACACACAAGTTTCCCACTTCCACGAAATCTCGTCTGGCCCAAACTGTCCCGCAACACTCCAAATCACCCTGATTTCATCCCTTCCTACACAATTTCCTTATGGTTTGGCCCAGACCCCACACACAATTTTTCCTCTTCCACGCAATCTCGTCTGGCCCAAACCTCTCTGCAACACACCAAATTACCCTGATTTTATCCCTTCCTACACAAATTCCTTATGGTTTGGCCCAGACCCCACACGCAAGTTTTCTACTTTCACGCAATCTCGTCTGGCCCAAACCCAAAGCAGAGCACATACCGCCAACACAAACCACTAAATACTAACATTTTAATCAATACTACAAGTCCTTTATCCTTTTATCAGCACTTAGTACACATAAGTTTTGCAATTTATTCCACATCGTTATATAATACAAAAATAATAAAGGGGGTAAACATTTGTGTCCAACGAAAAGAGTATAGGAAAGGGCTTTGCGGTTCTTTCTTTTGCGGGAATAGTCGTAAAATTAATATCCCTTCTTTTTGTGCCTTTCATGCTTAACATACTGGGAGACGAGGGTTACGGAATATATTCTATAACTTATCAGGTTTTTTCCTTTATATATATAATAGCCAACTCAGGAGTCCCGGTGGCAATTTCAAAATTTGTTTCTGAGCTTTCCGGTAAAAGCTATCACAGAGCGGCCTTAAGAAGCTTTAAAATAGCGCGTTCTCTTTTGATACTTATCGGTTTTATCCTTTCCGTAATAATGGCCGCCTGTTCAAAACTTATTGCGTCGGCAATGCACACTGAAAAAGCGTGGCTCGGTATATTAGTACTTTCACCATGTGTTTTCATAACCTCCGTCCTTTCTGCATACAGAGGCTATTTTCAGGGAAGACAGCAAATGAACCCTACTGCTGTGACCCAAATAATAGAACAAATAGTACATATAATTTTCTCTATCACATTCGCTTCTCTTTGGATAAAAAGCAGTATAGAAGCCGGAGTTGCCGGAGGATCTATCGGAACTTCCGCAGGGGCTCTGGCCGCTCTGATAGTAATAATAGCAATTTTCAATAGATACGTAAAAAACGGCTTTGCCGTTACCGGCGATTCGGTAAGATCTCCTTATACTTATAAACAGCTTATAACTACCATTATAAAATACAGTGTTCCTATCACTATCTGCTCAGCCGTTCAATACGGAGGAAATCTTATAGACGCATGGAATACAAAAGGAAGACTTATAGCGTCAGGGTTGTCGGAGCAAAATTCAAGCGTACTTTACGGTTACCTTTCAAAGAGCCAGCAGCTCATAAATGTTCCTGTATCCCTTATAATAGCGCTCGCCGTTGCAATGCTCCCGGCGGTTACCTCTTCCCTTGCCGTGCGCGACAGAAAAACAGCCTCTGACAAAATAAACTACAGCTTTAGGCTATGCTATCTTATTTCGGTTCCCTTCGCTTTTGGAATGGCCATACTTCACGGAGGAATTTTTCAGATCCTTAAATACGGAAGCGGGTCAGAGCTTTTACTTTATGGAGCACTTACTTTGATACTTCTCGCCACATCCCAAATACAGACATCTATTTTACAAAGCCTTAACAGGCTGTATTACGCCGTATTTTCTTTAGCGGTTGGAGTAGTAATCAAAATTGCAGCAAACTATATCCTCATAGCCATACCCTCTATAAGAATATATGGAGCTATCATAGGCACATTTATTTCAATGACGGCGGTAGTACTCATAAACCAATACATGATAAATCAAAAAGAGCGTATTCGTTTAAGTATACCCAAACTTATATGGAAGCCTATAGCCGCTTCCCTGTATATGTCGGCCGCCGTTTGCATCGTTTACTATTTGCCAAAAAGATTTTTACCTGGCATTTTCTCCGGATATGCGGCAAACCTGGTATTAACAGGTATTTCCGCGTTAGTTGGAGTATTTGTATATTTTGTGGTAATGGCCAAAATAAAAGGGCTCAGCAAAAATGATCTGGATTCAGTTTCATCCAAGATATACAGGTTTTTGCCCGAATTCATGAAAAATATGCTTACCTGATTCCGTAAAAATCTGAAACAGGATCTTTAAACAGCCCTATATGAGGAGGATAAAAAGTAAATAAAACTATACAGGCAACTAAAACAACTGTTCCTGCGATTCCCGCAATGTTGGCAGACCTTGAAGAAAACTTTCCGCTTTTTAGCCTTTTAAAGCTAAACACATAAGCCGCAGTAATCCCTAAAATAAATGTTCCTATATCCGCGGCCAGGAAATTATATCCCAGTACCCCCTTATAAGTATAAAAAGCTACTGTTATCGTACTCATTCCTATAAGTATAGACAAAAGCTTTACCGGAACAAAATTTTTATGCATTTTTCTAAAAATTATAAATTCAAAGCAGGAAAAAATTATCATGGGAACAACAAACAGTTTTAAATGCTCCCACGTACTTTCATTTACAGCGCTTATAGCTCCTACCACAGGATTATTTCCTGACCATTCATAGGTAAAATGGAGAAGCGAGCCTACTATAGCAGTAAAAACGGCTCCTATGACTTCATATTTTTTAAGCTTCACTGTTTTTCCCTCCTAAAACCTTCTCCCAGGACCTCTTTAGCGTCGCTCAGAACGATAAAAGCTTTATTATCAACCTCGGAAACTATTCTTTTAAGTTCATGGACCTGAGAATGCTGTACAACACAAAGCAAAACATTTTTTTCCGCACCGCTGTACGCGCCCCTGCCCACAAGAGTAGTAACGCCTCTTTTCAGCCCAAATAAAATTTTCTCTTTTATTTTTTCATGTTCATCCGATATAATATATACCGCTTTCGCGTGATTGATTCCTCCAACGATCACATCGATCACCGAGGAGCATATCCATATGACGATTATAGAATAAAGAGAATATATTACATTTTTGAAAGCCACCGCAGCCAGTATAACCACTATGGCGTCAAGAAACAGCATCCATGTTCCTGTAGTTATACCGGGAAACACCCTGTTCAAAAGCTGCGCCCCAAGGTCAGAGCCTCCCGTAGAAGCGCCCGCCCTTATTACAAGGCCAAATCCTACTCCCAGCATCACCCCGCCGTATACCGCAAAAAGCAACAAATCCGTATTACCAGTTCCCTCCTGAAAAAGAAACCACCTTTGTCCAAGACTTTCCGCCGCAGGTTTTAAAACATCTACCAAAGTAGAAAAAATCAAGGTTGCCGCTATGCTTTTAAATACAAATTTCTTTCCAAAAGTTTTAAAGCTTATAACAAATAAAGGTATATTAATTATAATTATTAATATACCTGTAGATATAACGCCGTTTATAACATGATTTATAACAAGAGAAAGTCCGCTTGCCCCTCCCGGAGCTATCTGATATGGGATCAAAAACAGGTTCATAGAAAACGCTCCTATTGCGGAACCTGTTAAAACAAACACCCAATCAATAATCACCTGAAGTTTTTTCTTCATGTTTAGCACCTCACAATATAATTCTATATTGTATATTATGCTTCTCCGTTGTCCCAATTATGATATACTTCCATAACATCATCATTATCCTCAAGATTATCGATGAGTTTTTCCATAAGGATCGCCTGCTCGGGATCATCTATTTTAGTAGTAGTCTGCGGCACCATTTCTATTTCCGCGGACGCAAAAACATATCCTTTATCTTCAAGCGACTGCCTTACAGCTGAAAAATTCTCCGGAGTTGTAAGTATCTCGCACATTTCAGCGTCCGAGCTGAAATCGTCCGCTCCCGCGTCAAGAGCGTCCATCATAAGCTCGTCGGCGTCCTTTACATTTTCAGCCTCGATAACTATTACTCCCTTTTTATCAAACATAAAAGACACGCACCCCTGCGTTCCCAAATTGCCCCCGAATTTATCGAAAAAATGCCTTATATCTCCCGCCGTTCTGTTGCGGTTATCAGTAGTAGCCTCAACTATTACCGCAACTCCGCACGGTCCGTATCCTTCATAAACTATATCTTCATAGTTGGATGTATCTACGTCTCCCGCAGCTTTCTTTATACTCCTTGTAATATTATCGTTAGGCATATTGTTTGCCTTTGCTTTTGCAATCATATCCGCAAGTCTGGAATTACTCGAGGGGTCAGGGCCTCCCATTTTAACCGCAATAGCTATTTCTCTGCCTATTTTAGTAAAAATCTTTCCTTTTTTAGCGTCCGATTTTTCTTTTTTATTCTTGATATTCGCCCATTTTGAATGTCCTGACATTCTTGATACCTCCCGTATTTTAGTTGATATATATTTTCACATCCAGGTCTTAGACCTTTGTTCCAGGCCCTTGACAGACTTTGTTATTATATCAAATAGCTTTTATGTATTCAACAATTTCATTTTTACCTGTCATTTTAAAGACATCATTTCTTATCCCCGCCGCGCCCGGCATACCTTTTATATACCATGCAATATGCTTTCTCATTTCCTTGACTCCGGTATTTTCCCCCTTAAGGTTGACGAGCATGTCCATATGTTTTATTATCATAGCTTTTATCTTCTCTTTTTCGCGGGTATTTTTCTCTCCTCTTACTATCTCTGAAAAGATCCACGGATTGCCTTCCGCCCCTCTCCCTATAGCTATCGCATCGCAGCCAGTATATTCGAACATTTTAAGAGCAGATTTGCCGTCAACTATATCTCCGTTTCCTATTACAGGTATTTTAACACATTCTTTGACTTTTCGTATTATATCTCTGTCCGACTTACCGCTGTAAAACTGTTCTCTGTAACGGCCGTGCACGCATACTGCCGATGCTCCGTTTTCCTCAGCCGCCAAAGCTATCTCCACGGCGTTTTCCTGCCCGTTGAAAAATCCTCTTCTGAATTTCACGGTAACCGGTTTTTTAGATGATCTTACAGCTCTATTTATTATTTCACCCGCAAGTCC
Organism: uncultured Eubacteriales bacterium; assembly: GCA_949282945.1. Lineage (GTDB taxonomy): Bacteria > Bacillota > Clostridia > UBA1212 > CASDQQ01 > CASDQQ01. The sequence continues at coordinate 15,909 of CASDQQ010000009.1, read as the reverse complement.
AGGCTTTAAAGTAAGGGCGCTCCCCTCTCCGTTTTTTACTATTTTAGGCGCCGGGCAGCCCATGTTTATGTCTATTATGTCCACACTTTCTATTTCATTTAGTTTTTCACATATTTCCCCTATTATTTCCGGCTCCGAGCCAAATATCTGTACTGCCGCGGGTCTCGTACCCTCTGTTATTTCCAAAAGATCATAGGTCCTTGCATTGTTATAGTGCATTCCTTTAGCGCTTATCATCTCGGAGTATACCAATCCTGCCCCCTGTTCTTTACAGATCCGTCTGAATACGTCGTCGGTTACTCCCGCCATTGGGGCTAAAAAAACATTGTTTTCAATTTTTACCTTACCGATACATATCGGTCTTACATAATCATTCAATTCCATGTTAATGATTCTATATTTTAATGATAATTTTGGCAAGATAATTTTGAAAACACCGTCCAAAACTGCTATTATATATTTAACAAAAATATCTTTTAATTTGAAAGGAATTTTCCCATGACTGTTAAAGAAAGAATGAAAAATAGCATGATATACGACCCTACGGATGAGGAACTTCTTACAGAGCAAAGCCGGTGTCTTGAGCTGCTCTATGAATTTAACGCTACCCGGCCTTCCGAAACAGATAAACGTATGGAACTAATGAAAAAAATGTTTGCGGAGCTTGGGGAGGGCTGCTATATCGAACCTCCGTTCCGCGCCAACTGGGGCGGCCGTCACGTACACCTGGGCAACGGCGTATACGCCAATTTTAACCTTACGCTCGTGGATGACGGCGATATTTTTATAGGCGACAAAGTCATGTTCGCCCCCAACGTCACGGTTGCTACGGCAGGCCACCCTATACTGCCGTCCCTCCGTGAAAAATGCCTGCAATACAACATTCCCGTCCGTATAGGAAATAATGTGTGGATTGGGGCGGGCGCGGTTATCGTTCCCGGGGTCTCCATAGGAGATAACTCTGTAATAGGAGCCGGAAGCGTGGTTACAAAGGATATTCCCGCCAATGTCGTGGCGGTTGGCAATCCGTGCAGAGTTCTCAGGGAAATAGGGGAGCATGATAGAAAATATTATTATAAAGATATGGAAATAGACGCCAAATATCGGACACATTTCTGAAAAATCACGCTGTATTTAAGACCTGACGTCTTCGCTCTTTTTTTTCGGGGCAAAGTTCATGAATAACAGAGCTGCAAGCCCCGCCAGCATTAATACCATTTCCATAAAAGCTGAAACATATCCGTCCATGGCAAAAATCCCGCAAAGGTTAATGAGTACTATGGCAATCAGTACTGCTGACAGCAGAGAATATATTTTTCTATTTAAGCTCCTTCTGGAAATAAGTACCGTAAGCAAAGCAATATAGGAAACCGCCGCAAAAAATACAGCGCTAAATCTGTGCAGATTAATAAATGGCAGTGAAAAACCTATGGGACTTTCTTCTAACGTAAAAGGAGTAAGCAGCACAGAAAAAGACCCGGTTATAACAAGAGCTCTGAAACATTTACTTTTTATTTCGCTTTCTTTTAACAGCCATTCCATATTAAAGAACACCGCGAAAGCCGCCGCAACCGCCCAAATAATACCTAAAACCGGATATTTGACCTGCATTGCCGAAATTGTTGTTTCCTCTTCTGTAGTTAAGCTGTACATTAAAATTGTCGTAGCAATTGACGCAAATAAGAAAAATATGCTTACTGTCTTTCTGGTGCCGCTCATAAATTTACCTCCGATCCAATCTCATTATTTGCAGATTGACCGGTTTTTAGCAGCACATTTATTTGCATGTTTTTACAAAATCATGCAAAAATTTTGTTCTTTTATATTATAGCACTATTTAAATTATATCTGTAAGATATCCTAATAAAATAGATGAATACAGTAGGAAAAATCAAGCAGATATGTTAATTATTTTTGTTTAGCATCGTTCCCTTTTATCCTATGTACCGCGATCTGAGCGATCCAACCTGTGAAAGCTCCGGCAATACACCCCGATACGAGGAGAAACGGCAGATAAACTATAACGCCTGTTCCCATAATAAATATCGCTGCGGTGATCTGTCCCATATTATGGAGCACCGCTCCGAACACACTGGCAATCCAAAGGTGTTTTTCGTCAATAAATCTTTTCAGTAAAAGCATTCCCGTAAGGCAGAAAACACTCCCAAAAAAGCTGTAGATAAAAGCCATCATATTGCCGCCCAACACAGAAGCAAGGAATATTCTTATAAAAACCATTGTCATTACTTCTTTCGCACGGTAGTGATACAGTGCGTAAACCGTTATAATATTCGCAAGCCCAAGCTTTATTCCAGGTATGGGGAATGGATTTGGTATTTGCAGTTCTACCACAAAAATTATCAGTGCGATACCTGTCAGTATTGAAAGCTCCGCCAGTTTTTTTACATTCATCTCGATCCACCTTATTTTATTACCGCGTCCAAATCTTCTCTTTCATCGGCAAATTCTATACTCAAATGATTCGGCAGGCAGACTATCGGCAACGATCCGGTTTCCAGCCATCCCATACGAATACAGGTCTTGTCCGGACAGTCCGCCTCCACAACACGGATTTTTCCATTTTCAATCTGAACAATATTGGTCCTGCCGTTATATTCAATCTCAAGGGTTTGATCTTCAGTAACTGACAGATCAAAGGTATATAGTACTGCGCCGTCCTGTACAATATTTACTTTTGTGCCGTGCGGAGCGAACAGAACAAGCGCGCTTCCGATCACACCGATCAAAAATATGGCAATACAAATTCCTATCAACACTTTATTTTTCATACTTCTATCACACCGACTTTCATATTGCCGTGATTTACGTCAAGGGAAAAGTTGTCTTTTATTCCCTCAGTAATATGTATCTCGCCGCTTTTAGTTATCAGTATCATGTCAAAATCCTGATACTGCCTCCAATGAGCCTCCGCTTTTTGGACTCCCATAACAAACAGCGAAGTTGATAGAGCGTCGCAAATTTTTCCTTCTTTTGCGATAACCGTAACCGAAAGTAAATCATTATTTACAGGATAACCGGTGACAGGATCGATAATATGTCCATATACTGTACCGTCGCTAGCAGTAAAATACCTTTCATAATTGCCGGAGGTAACAATGGCGCAGTCTGACACACTTAAAATTCCCACGTTCCCCGCGCCTTCAGGATCTTTTAAGCCGATCCTCCAATTACTCCCGTCGGGCTTTGTTCCAAGCAGCTGGATATTGCCTCCAAGATCGATCAGCGCGGATGTTATACCGTTTTCTTTTAGCAGCTCCGCAATCTCGTCGCCCGCGTATCCCTTGCCTACGGCTCCCAGATCTAGCATCATATTATTGAGGATCTGTATTTCGTTCCCATTTTGCCGCACTTTATCATAACCGACCATATTGAGCAATTCCTTAATTTCGCTTTCCTGCGGCACCCTGTTTTCGCCGGTAGTAAAGCCCCATGCCCTCAGCACAGGATAAATGGTAGGCTCCAATGCTCCGTTTGTCCTTTCCGCCATACGAAGTGCAAAAGCAATCAACTCCGCCGTATCCTCACTGACAGTTATCATCTTTCCGTCACTGTGGTTGACAGCGTATATTTCACTGTTTTCATCTGTGACCGACCATAAGCGCTCAAGTTCTGTGATCCTATCTCTGGCGGACTTTACAGTGTTGTCCGCGTCTTTTCCGTATACAGTCACAGATATGTAAGTATTCATTGCAAAAAACTCGGAAGTCGCCTCATCTAAAGTATTTCCATTATCATCGGCACAAGCCGCGCACGATACTATAAAGCAGAATAAAATAACCGTCAAAATACCTCGTTTCATATTTTGTCCCTCGCCTTAGATTTTCCAAGCCATTTGGATATAAGCGATATGTAATATCCGGCAAAAATAAACAGTCCCATGACCGCCGCGTAATCGATCAGAAACAAAATCAGCGGCTCGTCAAAATCAAAGAATACAAACTGATTTTTTAAAAGCATATAGTTTCCGATATCCCGCGAGATAAAAGCGTATACTCCATATCCTGCAATCAGCAAAGCGGCTGCCCGTAATATCCATGCTCTTTTGGCAGAAGGTCTCTTTATAAATTTTTTCGCCATGCCAAGCATAATGCTCCAGTGAAGTCCAAGATGAAGAGACATCAAAACAAATCCCCAGTATGCGCAGACCATATGAAGAGTTCTTGCCCATGACCTTCCGCCTGTTATAGGAAGAAACGAAAACGCATGACGGGAAAGAACGATACCGCTGACCATAGAACCCAACATAGATATCAGTACCAAAACGGCGAGAATTGTCTGCATAATGCGCATCATATTATATTTACCTTTCAGAATATTCCGGCTCCATTTACCGTTTAAGACATGATGTATTACAAAAAGTACAAATATTCCGATTCCAAGCCACTCATGCGCTTCCTGTCCGATAAGTTCATATGTCATAAGAAAAATCAGCAGGATCGTCATTCCGATATCGACAGATATTTTCGCGACCATTTTAGGCTTCATGCAGACGCCTCCTTTCAATCTACCGTATAAAATTCATAGGCCTGAACGGTTCTTTTTCCGGAAGACCGTATGCTTCTTTTCCCAACGCGATACTTTTCATGAGAAACGCCATATTTCTCGCAAGAGTACGCATTCCCTGCATTCCTTCGATATCCTGCTCAGCCTCGCCGGCCTCCCGTCCGTGAACGCTGTTCCAGTATTGACCGGAAGCCACCGGCATACCTGAAATAGTAAAAAATTTATTCAATTCATCAAAGGCGGAAGATAATCCGCCTCGTCTGGCTGCCACCACACTGGCGCCGACTTTCATAGTCTTATCAAAATGTGTGCTGAAAAACAGCCTCGTTAAAAAGGCTACCAACGTAGCATTGGCGGAAGCATAGTAAACCGGACTTCCAACCACCATTCCGTCGCACGCTTCAAATTTAGGAGCAACGTCGTTCACCATGTCTTCAAACACACACTTTCCGTTCTTTGCGCACATACGGCAGTCGATACACCCCCTGATATTTTTATTTCCGATATGAATTATCTCTGTTTCGATTTCTTCTTCCAAGAAAATTTTCTCCATTTCACGCAGCGCGACATATGTGTTTCCTTTCGGGCGAGGGCTGCCGTTTATCAAAAGAACTTTCATCTTGAAGCCTCCTTTTATTTAATATCCTAATCCTTCCAACCACTTTGCAATATCGTCCGCAGAATCCTCAACATCCCGTTCATTGACAGTAAATCCGTCCGTTATAACCGTCGCGTTTGGCTCCAACTCGGCGATAGTCCCAATCGTGCTTGAAAAACGGCTTCCATTGTGAGAATTAAAAGGTATGATAGTTTTTCCGGAAAAATCGTATTCATCAAAAAAGCTGTACATGACCATCGGCATATCATACCACCAATTCGGATAGCCTACAAAAATCATATCATATTCATCAAGATTTTTGATATGAGAAGTCAATTCCGGACGAACGTTATTATTCTGTTCCTCCGCGGCATAATCGATTAGATCTCCGATATCGGCGGGATAATCAACAGAAGTCTGAATAGAAAAAAGATCTCCGCCGGTCTCATTTTGTATCATATCCGCCAAAGCGCGCATACGGCCTACGGTTTTCCCGTCGATCGTTACGACGCTCGGAGAAGCTACCGCGTCTACTTCGCTGTTCTCTGCTTCTGCAAAATAAGCTATCAGAATTTTCCCGTCGCTATTTGCGATATTTTGATTTCCCTGTGTTACGTTATTTATGCTATCCGATCCGTCTGCCTTTTCATCAGAACTATTGCCGCACGCGGTAAAACTAATGATAAGTACCAATGCCAATAAAATTGAAGCTATTCTTTTCATATCCGTTTTGTCCTTTCCTGTATATTGAAAAAAGGCGTACCTCACGGCTATGCGCAACGGTACGCCCTGGCGTTCCTTATTCGTGAATTTTCATGCTGTGCAGCATTTTTACGAACTTGGGATCATAATGGTCCACAATTTCACTGCGCCCAATATCAAGCTTTGCAATTTCTTCCATATCTTTATTTTCTAAGGTAAAGTCCCAAATATCTATATTCTGCTCCATGCGGTTTTTATGGATAGATTTTGGAATTACCACAACGCCGCGCTGCACATTCCACCGCAATGCTACCTGCGCCGCGGATTTTCCGTACTTCTGGCCTACAGCCGTCAGCACAGGGTGTGTGAAAATCCCGTGATTTCCCTCCGCAAACGGTCCCCATGCCTCCGGCACAATGCCGTATTCTTTCATAAGAGCCAATGCGTCTTCCTGTTGGAAAAACGGATGCAGCTCAACTTGATTTACTGCGGGAATCACTTCTACCGTTTCACAGAAATCAGCAAGTACATGAGGATAAAAGTTGCATACCCCGATTGCCCGGATCAATCCTTCTTTGTACAGTTCTTCCATCGCCCGGTAAGCTCCGTAATAATCCCCGACAGGCTGATGGATCAAATATAAATCCAGATATTCTGTTCCCAATTTTTTGAGAGAAGCTTCAAATGCCATTTTAGCGCTTTCATAATTAGCGTCCTGTACCCAGAGCTTAGTTGTAATAAACAGTTCACTTCTGGGAACTCCGCATTTTTTGATTGCATTTCCCACCGCTTCTTCGTTCATATATGCCGCGGCTGTATCAATCAAGCGATAGCCGCTTGCGATAGCGTCTAAGACTGCCTGCTCACATATTTGCGAATCTGGAACCTGAAAAACTCCAAAGCCCTCGAGCGGCATTTTTATTCCATTATTCAGTGTTATATACTCCATAATCATCAACCTCCGTTTATTGTTTTCTACTTTTATTTTAGACTGTCTTTTCTGCAGACAGAAGTCTCAATTTGTTCATCAGTTTTAACCTAAAGGTGTGTGCTTATTATTTAAGGACCCTTCCGTCTTTGAACGCGTTTCCAACCTTTTCGCCAGTCTTCAGATATACGTTGTGGACAGGATCATAGGAAATCGCCTGAAGTTTTTCAGAGTCAACAAGGCCGTCGTCGCCTAAAACTCGCTCGTCCGCACTGACATTAACAATTTCTCCTATAATATTTCCATCTTCATTGAATTTTACAAGCCTGCATTCTAAAGTCATAGGCAGCTCGTCAATAACCGGAGCGTCCACATATTCGCTTTTCGTAGTATGAAAACCGGCGCGCTCCATTTTATCCGCCGTATCGTTAGCGGAAGCTATGCCAACATAATCAGCTTCCGTTACATGGGAAGCGTCTGCAAAACTTATAGTAAAAGCGCCTTTCGCTTTGATATTCTTTGTAGTTTTATGACTCGCGCTGAGACAAAGTACTACGTGATTTGTATCATAAATTCCGCCCCAGGCCGCATTCATTGCATTGGCCTTTCCGTTTTCATCATAAGTACCTATGATCAGTACAGGCAGGGGATACATCCAGGTTTTCTTTCCAAAATTCTTTCTCATAATTATTTCCTCCTTAATAATCATTATTTACAATTTTTGATCCGCCGAATACATCTGACATTTTCATAGTGTTCAATGCTTCATTCAAAGCTTTGACTTCCTCATCCGTAAGCCGTACATCAGCGGCTTTAGCGTTTTCTTTCAGACGGTCTTTCTTTCTTGTTCCTGGTATAGGCACGATATACGGCTTTTTGCAAGGCATCCATGAAAGAGAAATCTGTGCTGGAGTCGCTTTTTTCTCATCCGCTATCTCACGAAGCAACTCAAGAAGTTCTCTGTTTTGTTCAACTGAGGCTCCTGTAAACTGAGGCATAATGCTGCGATAATCATTAACAGGATCAAACTTTGTATCTTTTCCGTATTTTGCGGATAAAAAACCGTTTGCCAATGGTGAAAAAGCTACAAAACCAATATCAAGCTCCTCTAGCAGAGGAAATAACCCTTCATGCCATCGCGCCATCATAGAATACCGGTTTTGGATCGCAGTAACAGGACAAACGGCATGGGCGCGTCGGATAATAGCCTCATTTGCCTCTGAAAGTCCCCAGTGAGTTATTTTCCCTTCCTTTATCAGTTCCGCCATTACGCCCGCCACTTCCTCGACAGGGACTTTCGGATCCACACGGTGCTGATAGTACAGATCGATATGATCGGTGCCGAGCCGTCTGAGAGAGCTTTCTACAGACGCGCGTATTGTATCGGGGCGTGAATCCGGCTCCAATGACTTGTTGACCTGAGAGCTGTTTTTATCAAAATGAATACCAAATTTGGTTGCAAGTATAATTTTGTTTCTGTACGTCCTTAGCGCCGCTCCTATCAATTCTTCATTGTCGTGAGGTTTTTCCGGAGTTCCATAGACCTCGGCGGTATCGAAAAATGTATATCCGTAGTCCACAGCAAAAGCCAACAATTCGGACATTTCTTTTTTGTTAGCCGGCGCTCCGTACGCGTGGCTCATACCCATACATCCCAGACCCACGGCGGATACTTTCAGATCTTTTCCTAAAATTCTATACTTCATGCTTCCTCCCTATTATTTTACACTAATTGTTTTTAAATATGTCAGAAAGCCATTGGTCGTAGTCCGGAATCCAATCTTCCGTATATCCGTAACCATGAGGCCTGCCGTCCAACACATTGGTCTCTACAGTTACGCCGGCTTTTATCAGCGCGTCGATACATTCTTCAAACTCTCCTACAAATGGATCCCTGGTCCCATAGCAGAAATATGTTGGAGGAAGGTCTGAGGACGCGAACTTTTCCGAATCTGTGGAGGCAACGCTAAGACGTCCGTAAAAAGAATATATCATGCCGTCCGCTCCCGCGTCGGCGGAAATGGTGTCAAGCTCATCAGGCTCGTAGTCCGGATCAAGCGCCGTTCCATTGACCGTACCGTCAAAGTTGAGCAGCATTTCACCCGCAAGGATACCTCCCGCTGAAAAGCCCATAACAGCAATATCCTTATCGTCAATACCGTAAATTTCCGCGTTTTTACGAACGAACCGTACCGCGCGGGCTAAATCCAGCGCGCCCTCTTCCTGTGTATACGGTCTCAGCCTGTAATTAACTACAAAGCTCTGATAACCCAGTTTACTGAGTTCCTGGGCGACCGGAGTACCTTCATTTTCGTCGCTGCGAAACTGGAAAGCACCCCCGGCATTGATCAGGACAGCTCCTTTGACCGCAGTACCCTCAGGTACGGGAAAGGTCACTATATAGGGACGAAAATCGGGATCATCCGCATAGCTTCCGTTGTTCTGTGTATATTCCGTGGTAGCCGGCATATTTCCCTCTTCCCACAGATACAGGGACTGCTGATTTTCAGGATCGGCCGCCGCGCTTAAAACTGTATCGCCGCTGTTTTCCGGAGTAGGTTCCAAAGCATTTAAACCAAGGCTTTTTGCCCAGGCAATAACTTCTTCCTCACAGTCCGACACATCATTTCGGGAGAGCGAAAGCGTATTATCGCTCACATGAGCCCCTGGCTGCAGCTCTGAAATTGTATTTCTCGTACCCGAAAAACCGCTGCCGCCGTGCGTGACGAAAGGTATGATCGTTTTGGCCCCGAAATCATACTCTTCAAGGAACGTATAAACAGGCATAGGCATCTCCGCCCACCAGTTCGGGAATCCTAAAATTACCGTTTCATATTGTTCAAAGTTCTCTACATGAGAGGCAAGCTCAGGTCTTTTGTTTTCATCCTGCTCATCCGCCGCCTGATCTACTAATTCGTCATGGTCAAGAGGATAATTCTGTACCGTTTCAATGCGGAACAGATCTCCGCCTATCGTTTCCTGTATCAGCCTGGCAACATATTCGGTGTTGCCCATTTTCTCACCATCCTTTACTACTATGCTGGCACCCGCCACTGCGTCTGTGGTATCTATATCCTCCGGTATGGAAAAATAGGCAATTAAAATACGTGAGTATTTTCCGCCGTCCGGCGCGCCTGTATAATTGGGATCAGACGTTTGGGAAGTATTGCTGTTTCCCTCCCTGCTTCCACACGCGGATAAACTCAATACAAACACAACTGCTAAAAACATGGAAATTATTTTTTTCATTATATTCCTCCTTTCATTATTTACTGAACAGCCATCCCATAATCTTTTCATCATAAGCGAAGAATCCTCCTCCGCCATGCTCGTTGGGCGCGCCTATTTGTGTGAAATAATCCTTATTTTTAATATCCAATACAAGCAAATCGGCAATTTCATCATCAGTAAGCCCCTGCTCGATATAAAGCTCACGCAGCCTTTGGTAAGCGTCCTTTGTAGGCTGTGAGCCGTAGTATTCGTCATTTTCACCAATGGCAAAATATACAGGCAGGCGGCTCCCGGCAACAGGATCATATTCCCCGTCCCACTTTGAACTCACATGAAGATATGCCGCAAATAATTCCGGCCGTTTGCCAACTACGATCGACATGGTTTCTCCGCCTCCGGAATATCCGTTTGCATAAACTTTTGATCCGTCAATATTATAATTTTGTAAAAAATACTCAACAAGAGCAATCGTCTGATCAGCGGAGGTCTCTCCCCAATCGCTCAGCTGCGGAGCCACAATAATCATTTCATCGTTATATTTTTGTGCTTCAAATCCAAACTCCTCCGATTTTAAATTTTGAGCGACTCCCTGAAAATACAAGCCTTCATATCCCGGAAGAGTAAAATACAGCGCGTACGGCTTACTTCCGTCATAGCTATCCGGTATATAGACATTGTAATGAATGTCACCGTCATTTTCAGAATGAAGTATATTGTCAATGATAAATCCCCGGTAATTTTGTGTTCCTTCTGTTACAAATCCATTTCCGGCGGATTGAACGGAGTCGGCCGTTTCTTTTAAAGCCGAAGCGTTCGGATTTCCGGTAACAGATACTTCTGTTGAGCCGACCGCTTCATTATTATCAGCACAGCCTGTAAAAGTCGCCGTTAAAATTCCTGCTAAAAGTAAAACGATTATTTTTGAATACATAGGCAGCCATTCCTCTTTTATTCAGTCAGACCGTTATCGGTCAAATACGCGCTGATTGCCTCTGTGTTGGACGCGGAAGCGAATAATCCGTCGTGAACGTTCGCACCTTTTGCGCACTGGCGCACAAATTCCATTGAGTTTTCAAACTGCTCAGTATTCATGGAAGCGGACTGTGTGAACGGGTAAATATCCACGCCTGTTAGATCGTAGCTTTCCAGGAAGGTCCCGATGATCATAGGGGCAGTGTGCCACCATATAGGGTACCCGATAAAAATACGGTCGTATTCCTCTATTGATCCGGGCAGATCTTTTATCGCCGGCCTGGAATTATTGTCCCTTTCTTCCAGTGCCACTTCCGTACACTCGTTATAATCGGTGGGATACGCGTTCAGCGGAACTATTTCATAAAGCTCGCCGCCGGTTTGCTCTTTAATTGTGTTCGCCATTTTTTCTGTATTGCCCGACGAAGACCAGGAAAAATATACTATAAGTGTTTTTTCTCCATTCGTACCCGGTTCTGGGGAAGTGTCCTCAGAAGAATCAGAAGGCTGCGTAGTATCAGAGTTCTGCCCGGTAGGTTCCGGGGACGGGTTATTTTCTGTGGGTTGATTGCCGCAAGCGGCAAAACTAAACATGAGTATGAAGCTAATAAATAATGCGGTTAATTTTTTCATTGTTTTTCTCCTTTCAAATTTATAAACATTGATTAAATATTTCAAGAATTTCTTTATGCGTCATCTGTCTGTAGCTTCCGGGAACAATATTGCAAGAATCCGCGATGGCTTTTAAATCTACGGTTTCATCTATTCCCAGTTCCCTCAGCGTAGTAGGCATTCCGATTTCTTTAATAAAGCCGGCTAACGCCTCTACGCCCTGGCGGGCTACTTCCTGGTCAGTTTTGCCGTCAGGCGATATATTCCACACGTTGACCGCAAACTTTTTAAATTTGGAAAGACCGTCTTTATAGATATGGCGGTAATAAACGGGATGCAGCACTGCGAGCCCCTCCCCATGATTGCAGTTTGTATAAGCGCCTAGCTGATGCTCCATCTGATGACATTCAAAGTCCGTCCGTTTGCCAAGTTTGATGATACGGTTTTCCGCCATTGTCGCGTCCCACATAAGATTGCTCCTTGCAGTATAGTCCTGTGGATTTTTTATTGCCGCGCGGAGATTACGTATTACATTTTTCATCAAAGCCTCGGCTATGTCATCTGATACATTGTCTCCGTCCGGCTCGCTGAAGTAGATTTCCATAATATGAGAGAGAATATCAAAACTTCCCGATACCATTTGCCGCTTTGGCACACTGTAGGTATAAGTGGGATCAAGCATGGCGAATTTGGGATTGCATCTTGGATAATCGCGGCCTGTTTTGATTTTCGCTTCTTCATTGGTAATCACTGCTCCGCCGTTCATTTCGCTGCCCGTTCCGGCAACGGTTACGATCACGCCGAGAGGAAGAGGTTCAAAATCTATTATTCCGGCTCTCATCCAGAAATCCTGCCAGGCATCGCCTTCATAAACCGCCGCCAGGGATATCGCTTTGCAGCAGTCGATAACGGAGCCTCCGCCGATGCCAAGTATCAGATCCACGTTATTTTCTTTTGCCAGTTTCGCCCCTTCTAGCACTTTTTTATATGTGGGATTCGCCATAATGCCTGAAAACTCAACAATGTTTTTTCTAGCTTTTTTGAGACTTTCTAACACTTCGTCATAGATACCATTTTTCTTTATTGAACCGCCGCCATAGGCAATCATAACATTATTTCCATAATGGCCCGCTAAGCAGGTCAGATATTCTTTTACACATCCTTTCCCAAAAAAGGCTTTTGTAGAATTTTCAAAAATAAAGTTGTTCATATTTCTTACTCCTTATATCACTGCGTTATTTCTGCGGATTCAGCGGACCGTAAAAATAGCTTGCCGTCGCCCCTCCGTCAATCAAAAAATCCGCTCCGGTAATAAACGAACCCTTATCGCTCATCAAAAGTTCCGCGACGTTTGCGACTTCGTCCGCCGTTCCCGGTCTGCCCGCGGGACACTTCGCAAACATATTCTTATAAAAATTGCCTCTGGGTCCGTTAAACTCATCTATTGCCAAATGTGTTACGATAATTCCCGGAGAGATAGAATTAATCCTCGCTCCTCTTTCTCCCCACTTTACCGATTCGGCCATGACCCTCTTTTCATTACAGCGTTTTGCCAGCTGATATGCGTGCAGAGTATCTAGGATATTTTCCGGCTGCAAGATATCAAGATCTAAAAGTTCCTCAGGTGGCGTACATGCAAGCAGTTTGTCTTCCTCAGCAGTAAGCTGCCTCATTCTGTGTCCTGACTGACTGGAGATAGTAACGCCTGTTCCTCCCGATCTGATAATCTTCCCTACCTCCTCCAGTAACACGGCGGTGCCGTACAGGTCTACTTTAAGTATTGTTTCTATGGGAGCCTGACTTGGCGAAACTCCGGCGGAATTTATCAGCATGGAAATTTCACCGTAAGTTTGTGCTTCACAGATCAAATCTTTAATTGATCTTCGGCTTCCCAAATCCATTTCTACGGGAACTACGTCAAAACCCGACTGATTCATAATTTGGGCTGCTGCCTGTGCGTTTTTTAAATTTTTGTCACCTACAACTATCTTTTTACCGTATCCCACTCTTCTGGCAATAGCCATTCCAATCTGTCCCGCGCCCGTCCATAAGACTACATCTTTCATAAAAAATACCTCCTGCTCTATCTAATCTCCGTTCATCTGTTTTTCCCAAAAAGCCACGGCGTCATTTATCCATCCCTCAGCGACCGTTCCTGTTCCAAGGCCGAATCCGTGGCCGAGGCCTGGGTATTTATGAAATTCCGCATCTATTCCCAGAGCTTTCAGATTATTGATTCTGTTTTCCATAGTCCTCCAACTTGCAATACCGTCATTCTCACCCACACAAACATAGGTAGGAGGATCGTTCTCCGTATAATCGCTGTGGCCTGTATACTGCATGATTATCGTGCCGGCTCTCGGCAAATCATTTCCTCCAAACGTTTTTGGTCCGTAGGAACCGAGCCACGCCGCCATTCTCGCACCGGCTGAACCTCCCCAGAGGGAATAACACTCCGTATCCACTTGAAGCTCCTCCGCATGCTCAAATATAAAGCTGATAGCTCTGGCCAGATCTTCACAGGCTGTTTGGGCACCCGGACGGTAGATCAGCACAAACGCGTTATATCCTCTTTTTGACAATTCCAGGGCATGAGGAAAGCTGTCATGCATGGCCCCTACATAAGCGAAGCCACCGCCCGCGTTGCACACGGCAAATTTCTCTCCTGGATTCCCTTTAAAAAAGAACAGTCCCGTATCTTTTTTATCCGGATCGTCCGCCTTTTCATCTTCTGTGTAAATATCGTAAAATATCGTGTCTCCCGCCTCGGCATGAGTCTTTAGATAATTGGCTATCTCTACTGTTTTATCAGGGTCTATATTGCTGTACCATGTTAACCTAAGTTCTCCAAGCGTATCACCGCCGTAATATCCGCTATCCACCGGAAAGATCAGCCTGCCGTAATCTTTAAAGGCCGGATCATTTATAACCTCCGATATTTTTGTATCAACGGTGTATGGATTCCTTGAGCTTTGGCCTGTTTCCGTATTCTGTGTTACTTGATCAGTCTGATCTGTATCTGCTATATTGATCGTTTCATTATCATTGTTCGGCAGAGCTGTTCTTTTACAGGAACTTAAGCCCGCAGTAAACAGAATGGCCGCAATGCCTATCATGATAATTCTTTTCATCATACCTCCCACCCCTTAACCGTATTGTTCTTCACATTTGTATTATAAAAAAACCGAGACCTCGTAAGAAGTCTCGATTTGTTCACCGGTTTATACCTAAAGGTTATAATTGATATTTTATTAGCTTATTACCTTCTGTACCGCAGAAAGAAAATATTTTACCGTTCTGGACGGCGTTTTTGAATGAAGCAGTCCGTAAGGTATCGTATGCTCCCACCGCACCGGAATGACTTTGAGCAGTGGATGCACATTAGCCCATGCTCCCACCGCCATCAATATATCGTTGCTGTTTTCACAGCGATTAAATACGCCTACATCATAAAAATCAAAGTCGATAATATTTATCTGATCATGATTTTTCCAGATATCGTCACGAAGCCTGTCTACATAATGACTCCAACCACGGTGCATGAGCATCAGATTTTCCCCGTACAGATCCTGAACCTCCAGTTTGTTTTTGTCAGCAAGACGGTGATGGATGGAAACCGCGCAGCAAAGAGGTTCTCTTGAAATTTCAAACCCTGAACATTGTCGCACGTTAAGCATTGTTTCATCAAAAATGCCCGCTACCACATCAATATTCTGGCCAAGATTAGCAAGGATTTCTCTGGCGTTTTCCGGCGTATTTTCAAAAGGTATGAGCTGAAATTTGATCTCGGGACACAGCGCGTGGATTTTCGGCCACAACTCCACAAGAATCTGAGCCGGCGTCATGGGCGAGGTTCCTATACGAATGATGTTGGTATCGTCCTGCATAGCGTTTTTTGCCCTTGTTACAGAATCCCTGCAATACCCAATGATATATTTCGCGTCTTTATATAAGGATATTCCCGCTTTCGTCAAGGCAAGCCCTCTATGTGTTCTCTCAAAAATTTGTATGCCCAGATCAGCCTCAAGCAGATTGATTTGCTTGATAACTGCCGTCGGAGTAATATGAGATTCCTCCGCCGCCTTATTGAAGCTGCCCGCGTCTGCCACGCGGATAAAAGTTTCAAGCCGTGGGTTATACAATCAATTCACCGCCTTTTACATCCCGTATCTACTATATTTTTTATTCTTTTGCAATTACTTAGCTTTTCTGCATCCCCGGAGGTACTCCATAAACGTCAACCCCCCAAACCACTGTCTACCTTTTCCGCACAGCTTTGAATCTGTATCTGCCATATATCAAAAGACAGACGGTCTCTGATTTACATACAATCCATAATAAT
>CASDQQ010000008.1 GCA_949282945.1 uncultured Eubacteriales bacterium | reverse complement strand
GACGAACTTTGAATGGCGTAAAATTTAATGACATTCTGGATGTATGTCTCTTTGAATGTGATGACGATGTTGTGTTGGAACAAGCAACAACAAATGAAGTTTTGAAAACTGAATGGATGACAAAATCAAAAATCATAGATTTGTTTGACTCAGGCAAGATTGTTCGCAATTTGAACTATTTTTTTACCGTTGTGTACAACTTTTAATTATTCCTAAAGCTTTTAATAAAAAGCTTTAGGATACGCAGTTGGCATCAAAATTGGTCGCTACTTACAAACAAAAATCCTAATTTTTTCTTTTACTTTCGAAATTAAAGACGGGTTCGAATTTTTTTACAAAACACACCTATCCAATATAAATTTTTCAGCACTATAAAAATGTAATCATGATTACTTGCAATAGAAGGGAGACGAAAACTTGGACGAAAACAGGATCATTCCATATATCGAACCGATATTTCGATTTTGCTGTAAAAAACTTATTAATCGTTATGATGCAGAAGATCTGTCAAGTGAAATTATTTGCCATATTCTGGACGGAATGAAAAAGTACAAAATAGAGTCTCTGGACGCCTGGGTCTGGCGTATCGTTCATAACCGCTACGCGAGATTTATCGATACGCGTAATAAAAAACAAATGATT
The DNA here is from genome assembly GCA_949282945.1 of uncultured Eubacteriales bacterium. Taxonomy (GTDB): domain Bacteria; phylum Bacillota; class Clostridia; order UBA1212; family CASDQQ01; genus CASDQQ01. Next base: position 18,474 of record CASDQQ010000008.1, on the reverse strand, counting down.
CTATCTGGAGATGACAGGATTTTTGATATGGCGGACACAGATTATTGCTATCTGGATGAGAAGGTTACTCGGCAGAAATTTGAGACTGTATTCCGGTATCTTCATACACTCTCTTCCGAATATAGGGATATATTCATCGATTATTATATTGGTGAAACTCCGATTCGAAGTTTGTCTAAGAAATATTTACTCCCAGAAACTACAATCAAATGGCGTTTGAATGTTGGACGTCAAAAAATCAGAGATAGAATAGGAGAAGATATTATGAACAAAGTTTATAAAAGAATCAACTGGAACACCACTTGCTGTAACGGCTCTATGGATCCTGACAAGTATCTGCACACGCAATTTTCCAGAGCCATTTGCCAGGCTGCTTATGAAAAACCGCTGACAGTTGAAGAAATCAGTATAAGTACAGGGATTCCGGCTATGTATATTGAGGACGAGCTTCCTCGTCTTTTATATGGTGATGCCATTTTTAAAACAGGTAATAAATACTCTACAAACTTTATTGTTTTTAGATTGAAAGACAGAAAAGATACAGAAGGCATTTCTGAACCGTTAGTGAAAGATATTGCCGATAAATTTGAGGTATTATTGCGTAACGGAGATCCCGCTGTAGATAATCTTGATTTCTATGGGCACGATTTTGGCATGGACCGCCTGGGGCATATTCTAATTCCATATATATTAAGGCGAAAAATCAGGGGACTCAAAAGCGAACGTCTGAATCTTGAAAGCGGACCATTTCCACCTCGCAAAGACGGTGGGTACGGTTGGTTTATTGTAGAAGAAACTGTAGATGAAAATGAAAATCTTGCAGAATATAACACTGGCTGCAATATTGCGGGGAATGACAGTAAAAGCAAAAACGAAATCCAGTTACATATATATTATTATTGGATTTCCAAATATTTCGACAGCAATATTTACCACAATAAAGGAATTTGTTGGCTTTGTTCTAACGGTATTCTGCAAAATAGTAAGAATGGTATCATAAAAAAGGATACTTTGCCAGATGAGGATGCGGCAAGGCTCATTCAAAATAATCTTATCATTAAATCGAATGATGATTATAAGCTGAATTTTGCGTGTTTTTCGGAAAAACAGTTTGAAATGTTCATTTCTCTGTTCGATATAGGAGACGAAAGTCTTGATGATTTACTTGCCGAGTGGATTATGGCTGTCCGGAAAAATTTTGAGAAGTTTGTCCCGGCACGGCTTAACGACCAAATCAATCAATGGGTTTCTTGCTATATATTTCAGATCATTGGATACGTAATTGAAGAACTTATACGCCGTGGGGTATTGAGAAAGCCTGCTTTGGAAAAGCCTTTGACAGATGGAGTATTTTATGTAAAAGGTAAGTATATAGATCCGTAACCCGAATAGCATCATAACGCTGTAACTTCTAGCATACAATTTGCTAACATATAAATAGAATCACATTGTTTCTTAAGTTTGGCCCAGACCACTCTCATATTTTCCATCTTTTCATATCAATGTCTGGGACAAACTTTTTTTCGCCGGGGTAAAACTCTATTTTCACTTACTAAATTTGCTCTTTTTACCGCCGCCTTATATCCTCTTCTCTCTTTTTCAAGCCTCTGCCTAAAAGTTTGGCCCAGACCACTCTCACATTTTTCCGTTTTTTCATATTTATGTCTGGGACAAACTTTTTTACCCCGGAGCAAAACTCTATTTTCACTTACTAAATTTGCTCTTTTTACCACCGCCTTATATCCTCTTCTCTCTTTTTCAAGCTTCTGCCTGGAAGTTTGGCCCAGACCACTCTCATATTTTTCCATTTTTTCATATCAATGTCTGGGACAAACTTTTTTACCCCGGGGTAAAAACACAAATTTTCAATAAAATAATCGTTTGTAAAACCAACATAAAATTGTTATACTAACACCAAAGCATTCTTAAAAAAATATACTAGAGGTATAAACTTTATGCAAATCTATATTGCAGACCATACACATACAGAATATATAGTCCAAAACGACAAGTGGGTCACCCGCGATATAATAAATCAAAAAATTGAAAGCAACCAGATATATGTCGTTTTTGATAATGACAAATTTATCGGTTGGTTAAGATACGGACTTTTTTGGGATTATATTCCCTTCATGAATATGCTGTATATTCTCGAAGAGTACAGAGGAAAAGGCATAGGAACATCTTTAGTAGGATTTTGGGAAAAAGAAATGCATTCTCTAGGATATCAAATTGTACTTACATCCTCCTTGCAGACAGAAATTGCTCAGCATTTCTATGTAAAACTGGGATATAGAGCTATAGGCGGATTAACCTTGGGAGACGAACCTTTAGAACTCATTTTTTCAAAAACTATATAAACTGTCATTCCATTAATTTTACTATTAACAGAAACCGGTAAAACATTTCTATAACATGAACTTTATTATACGTATAACCGCCTCTGATATTAAACCAGGACAACGCATGATGATAAACGCATGATCATATATCAGAGAATACAACATAAAATCAATTATTCTACTGTTTTAATAAATACTCTGGCTTTTAATTGCGAATCTTTCTACAAAATAGTATAATATATTTAAATTCACTGATATTTCAAAAAGGAGTACATAATATGCAAAAAGAAGAACTTATCAAAAAATTCAACGAGTTAGGCATAGAAGACATGGCAGAAGTAACCCAACTTAATGAACTGAAGGGAGATTTTATAAATTTAAAATACAAGCTTCCGAGCGGACAGACAGTAAAGCTCTGGGATGATGATAAAATATATTATGGCGCTGAAATTTGTAAAAAAAGCGGCGAACGCTGTTACGGACTGGTGGCAGGTGACAATTATCTTTTAGTCTGCGAATACGGAGAAGGCGGTTCAGATCCAGAGATAATCCTGTTTAAGAAAATATAGTTATAGAACATGGAGCTTAATATGTTTAACGGAAAAATGAAAGCAATAACATTCAGTTATGACGATGGCGTAACTCAAGACAAAAGGCTTATAGAAATCTTTAACAAATATAATCTTAAAGCTACGTTTAATATAAATTCCCTGCTTCTAGGAAAAAGAAATTCATTAATTATCGAAGGAAAAGAAATAAACCATACTAAAAACGCTCCCGGAGAGGTAGAAGAAATATACAGGGGTCACGAAATAGCGGTACATACCCTTACACACCCTAATCTTACCACCCTCAAAGACGAAGAAATAATAAAGCAGGTAGAAGAAGACAGACTCAACTTAAGCAAATATGCCGGGTATACAGTTCATGGAATGGCTTATCCCTGCGGCGGTGAAAATAATAACGACCATGTGGCTGAGATAATAAAAAACAATACAGGCGTTAAATATGCCAGGACAATAACCTCAAGCTACAGTTTTGATCCACAGAAAAATTTATTCCGTTTGGATCCTACCGTTTATCATATGGAAATGGAAAAAATGTTTGAATTAGCGGAAAAATTTTTATCACTTAAACCTGACAGTCCCATGCTGTTTTATATTTGGGGACATAGTTATGAATTTGACATAAACCAGACATGGGATAGATTTGAGGAATTTTGTAAGCTTATAAGCAATAAAGACGATATTTTCTACGGAACCAATATGCAGGTACTTTTTAACAGAAGAGCATAGACTATAAAAGGAGATAATATGAGAAGAAAAGACAGGGAAAGATCCAAAGATTTTGCAATTTCCGTTTTGGACAAATGTGAATGGTCAGTTATTTCAATGGTAGATAAAGACGGTCTGCCCTATTGCGTCCCCATAAGTACTGTAAGAGAAAATAATGAAATATATTTTCATACGGCTAAAGTTGGATTTAAAATAGACTGTCTAAATTCCAATCCCAACGTATGCATATCCTGCGTGGGAAATACCAATCTTTTGCCGGAAGAATTTTCAACAGAATATGAATCTGCAATAATACGCGGCAAAGCCTTTGAGATAACAGAAGATTCTGAAAAAATACATGCTCTGAAACTTCTGTGTGAAAAATATGCCCCTAAAAACATGGAAAACTTTACTGGCGCCATAGAAAGAAGCCTGGCAAGAACAGGTATATGGAAAATAAAGATAGAATCTATAACAGGTAAAGCAAAAGAACGTAAGCCTCAGTAACTTACGTTCTTTCTTTTTATCCTATGAAGCTGAGGTCTTAAAGTAATGTCAGATATTACTGCCCCTTCCCTGGCGTCTAAAACCCATTCCACACACTTCGCCACCTCTGAAGCCTCAAGAAAGCTATCAGCCTCATCGCCTTGACAGAAATCCGCATTGCGATAAAAATTACTTTTAGTCATATCAGGATGTATACAGCAAACTTTCACTCCATACTTTCTGATTTCTTCAAAAAGACTTTCAGAGAAATTGCTAAGCCCCGCTTTTACCGCTCCGTAGGCACACCCATGAGTATTGGTTTTTTTTGCTGTAACGGAGGAAATATTTATAATATATCCTCTGTTTTTCTTAAGTCTTCTCATGAGTAATTGGCAAAGAACCATAGGCGCCTCCAGATTAACGGCCACCATTTGATGTATCTTATTTGAGTTCAGCTCCTCATGCGGTCCAAAAAAACCTGTTCCTGCGTTATTTACAAGCAGCGAGATATCATCATTATGCTCCATAATATCGCGTACTGTTTTTTCAAGGAGAGAAATATCGGTAAGATCTATTTTCACAGGGACAAAATCCTCTCCCATATCTAAAGCTCCCTCAAAATCCCTGCCAAGGCCAAACACTTTATATCCTCTTTTTATAAGAGTTTTACTTATTTCATATCCGATCCCGGAGGAAGCTCCAGTCACTACAGCGCATTTCATGATCTAATCACCCCAAGTAAAAATTTTTTCTTTACTTATATACCCTTTAAGTCTGTTTAAAGCAAAATCAAGTATTTTAGCATTTATCTCCCTGTCATAATTATAAACTCCGTCAATAAGCGCAAATGGAAACGCAGTAAGCTCGCAAAGCCGTTGTTTTCTCATATTTTTCAAATATGAAGGCGAAATCCTAAAAGTGCCCACACTTATGCCTTCAACGTCGTCCGCAGATATCTCTCTAAAAATGATATCGAACATATTGCCATAATACTTTTCAAAATCCTTTATATAAAGCAGGGGATCAAAGCAAAGCCTTATCTTCCTTTTTTCCGCCGCAGCGGCCTTAGCTGCCTCTACCCTTGCTTTTAAAGGCGGCGTGCCATGTTCGTATTTCTTTATAATTTCATCTGGAGACATAGTCCACGCAAAAATAAAATTGTCTGCTTTGCAAATATTTTTTATGCTCTTTATATCAGCGTTTTTTGTACGCAGCTCCACTTTTAATTCCCTTCTCTGTAAAGCGAAACCGGCCCATTTGGACACAATGCCGGTAAAACGCTCTGCCGCGAGCAGATCAGTATCATAAGATATGCAGAGATATACCGGATGCTTCAAAAGAAGCCTATCCACTTCCCTAAAGATATCCTCTGTATTCACAAATATCACCATGTTTCCTGAAGAGTACATTCCCTGTAAATAACAATACTCACAATCATAAAAACAGTTCATAATGCTTGAAGTATAAAAAAAATGTTCCTCTCCAAAGCTTTGACAGACCGCCGCTCCAGGATAGATCAAGTTATCTCGCTTTACAGCCAGGATAAGAGAAGGACTCCTTTTTTGCGCGGCCCAACTCTGCCCCTTCCGGCAAAAAACATCTTTATAATGTGATATCTCTACTTTATTGCTGTCAGGGAAAAAATTTATGATCCTCTGAGTTTCAGGATACGCTTCTGCCCCCTTTTCTATATATATGTGAGAAAAAAATTTATTCAATGATTGCTCTTCTAAGCTCCTCAAAACGGACTTTCCCCTCCTTTCTGGAAGAGACCTTTATACCGTTTTTCTCTATAAATCCGGTCACCGTTTCTTTAAACTCGCCTTTTTTCAGCTTACAATATGTATATAGCTGCCTTGCCTCATATTTCATAGTTTCCGACAGCTTAAAAAACGCTAAGTTCTGCTCAATATACGCCTTCTCTTCTTCAGTAAAAATACAGTCTTTTTTTACCCCATATTTACTGATCTTAAGAATCCACTCACATATACTCTCCGACCTTGCTGCAATCAGACTTTTGATCTTTTCGGGAGTCACACCTTCCGGCACGCCGTAATCGGAAACTATTTTTATAAAAAACATGTTATGAACTTTAAAAAATCTTGAAGCGCTCACATAAAGTCCGGACGCCTCCATATCGTAAAGGAAAGCCTTCTCACTGAAAGCCTTGTCTATAATATGGGGAAAGCTAACTAGCTCACCTTCTTTAAAGGTATGCCGATATATGATATCAGGATAATATGTTTTTCCGGATGTTCCGTCGGTTATCTTATTGCAGATAAATATATCTCCGATATTTTCCGTATACTTTGCACAGCCGCACACACCTATATTCACAAAAATATCCCAGTCTGTTATTGGATTTTTACAGTCTATACACGCAAAAAAATCAGAAGCAGAAATAGCGGAAGCCAACACTCCCACTCCCGCTATAAAAAGAGTAACATTTTCATTTGAAAAGACTTGTACTCTATTAAACTCCTTATCCTTTTTTAAATTCAATAAATTTATAAGACTTTCCGCCTCACAGTATAACGCGCATGCCATATATATCATATAACCCCCGGCAGCTACATACTGCTCCTCTGATAAGCAATAAGCAGTATGGAGCTGATAATTGAACCCAGAGATAAAATCAAAAGAAGTATTTTAGTTCCGGGATTATTTATAAACGCCATGGCGCTGTTCTGTACGTCGATTATATAAAACACTATATACATTCCTGAAATTATTATATTTAAGTGGGGAAGCATTTTTATCAATGCTTTAAATATCTTCTTAGACATTATTATACCCCCTCCCATTCGCATATATAAATTATATCACTGCAAGACCGTCCTCCATTATAGGGCTGATTTGCAACAGAATCCCCAAATGTCATCATAGCCGTCTGGCCTCCGTCAAGATTATATGCTTCTACACAGCCTAAAGACTCAAAAAGTTCCGACATTTGCGCAAGGGTCATTCCGTCAGAATATCCTGGCTGTCTTCCATCTACCGTTAAAAAACAATAATGTCCAGGTTCATAATATCCTATAGCGGACCTTGGATTGGCCCTCTTAACATCACTGTCAAAATCAGTCATGGCCTTACCATCCTTCAAAAGCGCCGGACCAAAGCACCAAGCCTGATAAGCGTTATTCGCCATTGCCGTATCCCCGTCAAATTCATCTTTAGAATAGGTTTTCATAGTGCCGTCATAATAAAGCACCAATACGTCACCGTCGGGAGAGCTTTTATAAAGATATCCGTTTCTTATTACCACACAGTCTCCTGAACCGCCTGCCCCGTAATAATCACCGTTTATGGCGCATATAGCATTATTTCTCACAGCCATTTCCAGAGTATTTTCTGTTATGCCCCTTCCATATTTATCCTGAGCAAAAGCCGTCCTTATATTGTCTATGGATCTTATATAAATATCCTGAATATAGTATGTAACTCCGTTTTCCTGAACTTTTGTCATTGTAACGCTTACATCTTTGCTCCTATAGCTCGTATCGGTTTTTTCTACTTCCCCGGTAGTAAATTTATCATAAAATTTATAGCCCCAACCGGATGTGTCTATACTCGGGTCTAAATTATCAGTGGGTCCTTCGGTGGCAGCAGGAGGAGTTGTAGTAGCAATTACCGGAGGAGTCCTGTAACCTCCCGGAAGCTTTGAAAGGTCCTCGCTTCCCTGCCGAGGGATCACGTGATGAAAAAGAGAAAAAACAACCAAACTCACGCCTATAAGACATACGTCTATAAAAACCAGGGCATACCCCGGAAGCATTTTCTTTTTTCTTCTTCTTGAAACATGATTTGCCATAAATATCTCCTCTCATTTTCTTGTATTAATATATATCTTCATATAAAAAATTTCAACTGCCTTTACATAATATTTACAAAGGCCCTGTTTTATTGTTTAATACATTAAATGAAATATTGGGTTCCCACTCAGATGTGTAAAATAAACAATTAACGGCCGAGTATTTATATTTTCCCGGCCGTTTTATACAACAAAGCTCAAAATAATTTCTATTCAAGCGTACAGGTTACCTCAAGTCTTTCAGCAGTATCTATTCTGTAAATCTTAATAGTGACCGTATCTCCTTTTTTACAGTTGTTCAATGCCTTCTTTAGATCATTATACGAAGTCAGCTCAGTACCGTTAAATTCATATATGATGTCGTTAGGCTGTATTCCCGCCTTATCCGCTGCTGACCCCTCCGTAACTTCATATACATACGCTCCGGCAGGGTAATCATATCTGTTCGCGATCGAACTATCATAATCAGTTCTTATGGTAACTCCAAGCTGCGGCCTCTCTACCGTTCCCTCAGTCATAATTCTGTCTATTACTGTTTTTATAGTATCAGAATTAATGGCAAAGCCCATTCCCTCATAATCTGTATCGGATATTTTTATGACACAGATACCTATCAGCTCTCCTTCCCCGTTAAGCAAAGCGCCTCCGCTGTTTCCAGGATTTATAGCCGCGGTGGTCTGTATAAGGGCAAATGATATTCCGCTGCTCGTAGTAATATCTCTTTCTATTCCGCTTACGATACCTTCGCTTATAGAATTCATATAATCAAGTCCTCCTGGACTTCCTATGGCTATGGCGGTCTCTCCCACAGTAAGTTGGCTGTAATCAGCGATCTCTATGGGAGTAAGACCGGTTACGTTTATTTTTAGAAGAGCCAGATCTGTTTCCGCGTCATACCCTAAAAGCTCGGCTTTATAGTAAACGGATAAATCGGCGTCAAGGAATATCCTCACTTCATAATTGGAACTTAATTTTGTATCTGAGATTCCTTCACTTATAACGTGATAATTTGTTACTATCAATCCGTCCGAAGAATATACGACTCCTGAGCCCTCACTTACTATAGTCTCCGCCGCTTCCCAGAATTTATTGGATTTCGCCACGACTCTTATTCCGACCACCGACTGAGCGGCTTTTTTATAAACGGCGCTTGCAACCGATTCTGTTTTATTTTCTATAGAAATCGTACCTCCAGTACCGTTCTGTACTATAGTAGTCTGAGAATTTCCATATTTTCTTACCATCTGCGAAAGAAGGCTCGTGTCCGAGGAAGGAAAGAACGCAATAACAGCTATTGAAAGAGCACATCCTATGGCTACGCATATAATAGCTATCGAAGCCAGTGAGACAAGTTTAAAAGCTCCTCCTGAAGAACTGGCGTTGGTCTCTTTTTTAGCTTTTTCCTTTTCCTCTTTTTTCACCCTTTTCATTTCCGCTTTCATATTTTTTATATTTTCTTTGTATTCGGCATAATTATATTGGGAAGAATTGTAAGTAAAAGATTGGGAATTTCCGCTATCTTCCTCTTTATTTCCATTATCAGATGTCTCTTCGCATTTATATTCCGCTTCCTGACCGTTCTCTTCCGGTGAAATGTTATTATCCGTTGAAGTATTTTCCGCAAAATGATCTGCGTTCTCAGGATTCTGTGTATTTTTGTCATTTTCGAAATCCATATAAGCTCCTCTTTTCATACAAATATTTTTTGTTCAGGCATAGCGTACTATAGGTAAAAAGCGCTGTCAACGAAGCTTTGGTATAGTTTATAATTATTTAATATTTTTTTCACGCTTAGCCTTTTATACAGATTATACCAGGCTTATTATTATCCCAATACGCACAGGCTTATTCTTATTTGATAAAAAGCCGAAGAGAAATTTTCTCTCCGGCTGTATGCCATACTTTTTACGCGCTTTATTTTGAAAGTATCCTGTCCACTATCTGCTGTCTGTATTTTGGTGAAAGAGAGGCAAAAAACGCGCTGAATCCGGTTACTCTTACCACAAGATCCGGATATTTCGACGGATCCTTATGTGCTTCAAGAATTTTTTCCTTGGAGACAACATTGATATTTACAAGAGTTCCGCCCTGCTTATTATGAGTAAGCAGCAGATTCTCAATTGCCTCTATCCCTCCAATGGACATAGCAAGCTCTGTATCAAAATCTATCTGGAGAGGCGCTGAGTTTCCGTATCCAGGCTGGACCCTTGCCACCGCGTTAGATTTAGCCGTAGGAGCCGATCCTCCGTCTTTCATAAATCCAGGGTCCGGATCAGCGCTGTGAGATATGGGTTCTCCCGCTTTTCTCCCGTTGGGAGTAGCCCCCAGATTTTGTCCCAACTGCCCTATAATTCCGTGTGAAAATAATCCGGGTATCATCTGGTATCCATTATCCGTAGGCGTATCCTTCATCAAGTGAGTATACTTGTCAGAGATTTTATCGGCCCATTTATCGGATAAAGATCCTCCGCTTCCGTACCTTGGTATATTTTTCATCATGAGTCTTATATTTTCGTTTCCCTCATAATCATTTTTAAGGACTTCATAAAGTTTTTCCCATGAAATCCTCTTTTCATTTACTACTCTCTGCTCTATAGCTCCGAATGAGTCGGCGGCAGTCGCAAGTCCCACGCCGTCGCAGTTCAAATTATATATATCCACTCCTCCGTCTACTGCGTCAAGTCCCCTTTCTATAGGTCCGTGGCAGAAAAGATTGATTACCATTTCAGGGGTATTTCTTCCATGGTGAGCCATATGCCAGTCCATTCCGTCCTTCATTACCTTTACAGAAACAGCCAGATGCCCGCAGTATCTGTCCCAAAGCTCTTCCATACTATTTTCACAGGAGCTGTCAGCTATCATATCATCTAAAGCCAAAAGCAGCGGTTTTACAAGGCAAACCCTGGAAACATCCTGTAAACAGTACTCAATTCCCGGAAGAGCCGTCCAGTTGCATCCTACCTTAGCGCGCATACGAGCCAAACCCAAAGGCGCGCTGTTTTTCATATATCCCTTATCCAAACCTCCCGAACAGGAATAGTTTACGCCTGTTCCGTCCTCAAAAAGATACGTCACCGCTTTATGGAACAAATCATGATTGTAATTATCATGAAGCCTGAGCGCTATATGACAAGGTATCCTCAGAGCATGAGTAGCTTCAAGAATAAGATAAGACATCCTGCTCGACAGATCATGGCCGTCCGCGGGATGAGGTCCTCCGATCTGAGAATAGTGAGTATCGTTTACAAGCAGGCTGGCTATATACCATACTACCTCATCATCTGTAATAATTCCTTCTTTTATATCCTTCTCATAATAAGGTCTCAAAAGTTCGTCAAGCTGACCCATAGCTCCGCTTGTAAAATACATTCTGGAAAAAGTCTGGAACCAACACAGAAACTGCACTGCTTCTCTCAGTGTCTTAGGCGGTTCTTTTAAAAGGTTCTGATTGACCTCCGCAATTTTTTCAAGATTGGACTTTTTAAAAGGATCGGTCTCTGTCAGGGACATTTCCTTTGCGGCCTTCGCATGCCTTTCTATAAACGCCAACATTCCTAAAACAACGTCTTCCTCACCGTCATAGAAATCTGTATTTACCGGATTATTAAGATACCTGAATCTCCTTACCTTATCCAAAATGCCCTTAAATCCCAGATCAAGGCCTATACGCATATCAGGGCACATATGGTTCATAGCGCCTATACCTGTCTGGACAAAATTATATTTTTCATGAAGTTCTTTTAAATGGTAAGGCCTATCCTCCTTTCTCCAGCCTCCAAGCCCCGGGACCGTTCCAAACCAGGCGCCGGCCAAAGCGCTGTTGGGGTTTATATAGGTAGGATGATATTCTGTAAGCCAAAGCTTCCAGTTTTTACCTATATCTCTCGGTCCGTAAGCCAATCCGTCCGGGGAACTTTCTAATTTAGGAAATCCCTCCTTATGTGGCAATGGGATCATGCCGTGATCATCATTATCAATGTACCCGATCTTTTCCAGTTTCATCTGATTGTACATGAGCTTTGTTTCTCGCATGCTCTCAATACAGTCTCTGTAGATCTTTTCCATAAAATCACCTCTTTAATTTAATTTTTGGTTATTTTTTGATTATATTTGAAATTTCTTTAAGTGTATTCATTTTTTCTTCAGACGGAGTCGTAAACAGAGCGGCTTCTCCTATATCCTCTCCTTCTACTCCAAGCGTTTCCAACTTAGAAAGGCCCATATTATGATATGGCATTAATTCATAATATGCGGGATGAACAAATTCTTCCGGGAAATCGGCAATATTTTTTATTTCTTCCTCAGTGTCGTTCACACCGCCTATCACAGGAGTCCTTACAACATATTCGCATCCATATTCCTTTAGTTCCGGAAGCCTTTTAAGATTTTCCCTGATTTTTTCGCCGTCATTGCCTATATACTTTTTATGCAGATCTCTGTCAAAAATCTTGAAATCACACATAAACAGATCCACATAAGGGGCCACTTCGACTACCCTGGAAAAATCCATATTAAGAGCCGTTTGTACCGCCGTATGTATTCCGTTTTCTCTGCTGATTGTCAAAAGCTCTTTTAAAAAAGCGAGCTGTAAAAGAGGTTCCCCGCCGGAAAAAGTAACTCCTCCTCCCGACTGTTCATAATACGGTTTATCCATAAGTACCTCTTCCATAACCTTTTGCGCGGACATTTCCTCTCCGCATAGTACGAGCGCGTTTGCAAAGCAGCTATCAGCGCATTTTCCGCATCCCGTACATTTTTCTCTTTTAAACATCCTTTTTGTTTCTTTAGTTTCATCATCAATAAAAAGAACATGACATCCCTCGGGACATACCTCAAAACACTGCCCGCAGCCTATACACTTATTCAAATAAGTCTGTATCTGCGGCTTTATAATAAGGGATTCTGGATTATGGCACCATAAGCACCTGTTGTTACATCCCTTAAGAAAAACAGTAGTTCGTATACCCGGTCCGTCATGTATCGAAAAACGCTGAATATTAAATATTGTACCCATTGAAAATATATCAGTAGAACATATCCGCCTTTATTTTGTCCGCTAGCTCTTTGCTCTTCAGATTAGCAATTAGTCTAAACGCAAACTCAGCGGCTGCTCCAGGAGCCTTTCCTGTTATAATATTACCATCTTGTTCGGTGTTACACATAGTATAGATTAAAGTGTTTTCATTTTCAATACTTTTTGGAAAAAAAGTAACTTTTTTATTTTTCAAAAGTCCGGCCCTCTCAAGAGCTATAGGAGCCGCGCATATTGCAGACACGAATTTTCCTTTTTTATTAAAATTTTTAAGCTCGTCTATGACACTTTCATTATCTCTGAGATTTCTGGATCCGGGCATTCCTCCCGGCAATATTACCGCGTCGTAAATATCGGAAAGCTCCCCTTCGCTAAAATCTGAATACAATCTGTCCGCCTGTATTTTTATGCCGTGCGATCCTGTTATAAGCCTGTCTCCAGTCATAGAACAAAGATGGCACTCGATCTCTCCTCTTCGCAAAATATCTATTACACTTACTGCCTCGATTTCTTCAAATCCGTTATCAGCCAACATAACCGTTTTACGCATAAATACCTCTCCTTTTTAATTAATTTATAAGCTCATTCAGCCTTTTTAGCGCTATAATCTTAATATTTCCAAATTTTTCAAGCTCTCCGCTCCTCTGCATTACTTCATAATTACTGGCCGGTATATAGACCTTTTCAAAACCCATTCGCTGTACCTCGCCTATACGCTTTTCTATCTGATTTACAGAACGTATCTCTCCTGTAAGTCCCACCTCTCCTATATAAGCAGCCAGGGAATCACAGGCTTTATCCCTTAAAGAGGATATCAGCGCCGCAGCAATTCCCAAATCGCAGGCCGGCTCCGTAAGCCTGAGTCCACCTATAATATTTAAATATGCATCTTTATCACTGGTAACAAGTCCAAGCTTCTTTTCCAGGACTGCAAGTATTATATTCATTCTGCCATAGTCAAATCCGGTGGCAGTCCTTCTGGGCATGCCGTAAACCGTATTGCACATAAGCGCCTGCACCTCCACGAGCATAGCTCTTGAACCCTCTACAATGCTTATTACCGCAGTTCCAGGTTCATTCATAGGCCTTCCGCTCAGCATACTTTCAGACGGGTTTGGTACCTGATAAAGACCTCCCTGCCTCATTTCAAATATACCTATCTCATTGGTAGAGCCAAATCTGTTCTTGACCCCTCTCAATATTCTGTAATTAAGGTAGTTGTCTCCCTCAAAATATAATACTGTATCAACCATATGCTCAAGTACCTTTGGCCCCGCTATATTCCCGTCCTTGGTAACATGTCCTACGATAAACACAGCTATTTTTCCGTCTTTTGCAATACGCATAAGAGAAGCTGTCACCGCCCTTACCTGTGCCATGCTACCCGGCGCGGAATCTATCGATTTCATATATACAGTCTGTATGGAATCTATTATGAGCACAGACGGTTTTATTTCAAGCGCATAATTCTCTATAGCTTCAAAATCTGTCTCCGCCATTACCAACATATCCTCATTAGCTACTTTGAGTCTTTCCCCTCTCATGGATATCTGCTCTACAGATTCCTCCCCCGAAACATATAATACGGTCCCTGAGCCGCAAAGACTCCCTCCTATTTGAAGGAGCAGGGTAGATTTTCCTATTCCGGGATCTCCTCCTATAAGAACAAGAGAATCTTTTACGATCCCGCCGCCCAAAACTCTGTCAAACTCCTCTATATTAGTTTTGATCCTGTCTCCGGCGTTTCTTTCTGTCTCCGCGTAATTTATTTTTTCTGCGATTCTGACAGCCCGGGGACTCCTCTCTTTAGCTGAGGAACCTATTCCTCTTTTATCCTGTTCAGGTTCAGACTGTAACTTCTGTTCAAAAAATGTGTTCCATTCTCCGCAGGCCGGACACTTTCCAAGCCACCCGCTGCTCTCATATCCGCATTCCCCGCAGACGAAAACCGATTTCACCTTAGCCATATGCCGCTCCGATCGATGATTTATTTTATGATTATCTTTATTTCTTCATCCGCGTCCACAGTTACATGGCTTCCTGCTGTGATCTTTCCCTCAAGCATTTCCTCTGCAAGCCTGTCTTCTATCTCATTCTGTATCACTCTTCTTATAGGACGCGCTCCGTAAAGCTTATCAAAGCCCTTGTCCGAAATATAATCGTAGGCCTTTTCGGTAAACTCAACGTCAACAAGATTATCCTTCATTCTTGATACGAGAGATTTTGTCATAAGCGAAGCAATCTTTCTCACATCCTCTTTTGTGAGCGGGTGGAAAACTATTATTTCGTCTACTCTGTTTAAAAATTCCGGTCTGAATAATTTTTTCACCTCGTCCATAACTCGTTTTTTCATATCGCTATAAGATGAGGAATCATCCTCGGCGGCAGAAGAAAAACCAAGTTTCTTCTGCTCTGTAATTTCTCTTGCCCCGGCGTTTGAAGTCATGATTATAATTGTATTTTTAAAATTGACTCTGCGTCCCTGAGAATCGGTAAGAATACCGTCCTCCAGTATCTGGAGCAGCATATTAAAAACATCCGGGTGCGCCTTTTCTATTTCGTCAAAAAGTATTACGGAATATGGTTTTCTGCGTACCTTTTCTGTAAGCTGTCCTCCTTCTTCATGTCCCACGTATCCCGGAGGAGATCCCACAAGTCTTGATACGCTGTGCTTTTCCATATATTCAGACATATCTATCCTTATCATAGCGTTCTCATTTCCAAACAGGCTTTCTGCCAGTGCCTTGCAAAGCTCCGTTTTTCCTACTCCTGTAGGACCTAAGAATATAAAAGATCCGACCGGTCGTTTGGGGTCCCGAAGCCCTACGCGGGATCTTCTTATGGCCTTCGAGACCGCCTCAACGGCCTCATCCTGGCCGATAACCCGCTCATGGAGAGTTTTTTCCATATTTAAAAGCCTCTCACCTTCTCCTTCGGATAACTTTTTAACCGGTATATTCGTCCACGAAGCTACGATCTCAGCTATGTCCTCTTCGTCCACAGTTCCAGAGTTTGACATATTTTTAGCATTCCAAATTTCCCTTACCTCTTCAAGCTTTTTGGACATTGCCTTTTCCTCATCCCGGAAAGCGGCGGCTTTCTCAAACTCCTGACTTTTAATAGCTTCTTCCTTTTCTACCTTCAGCTTTTCAATATTTGTCTCAAGCTCCTTTATTTCAGGAGTCACCGTATATGTCTGAAGTCTCTTTTTAGACGACGCTTCATCTATCAGATCAATGGCCTTGTCCGGTAAAAATCTATCGTTGATATACCTTTCTGACAGTTTGACCGCGGCTTCCAAAGCAGCGTCTGATATCTTTACCTTATGGTGAGCCTCATATTTATCTCTTATACCTTTAAGTATAAGTATAGCCTCTTCCTCACTGGGTTCTCCTACGGTTATAGGCTGAAATCTTCTTTCCAGGGCAGCGTCCTTTTCTATATATTTACGATATTCATTCAAAGTGGTAGCTCCTATGACCTGCAATTCCCCTCTTGCTAAAGAAGGCTTCAATATATTAGAGGCATCCATTGAACCTTCCGCGGCGCCGGCTCCTACGATCGTGTGGAGCTCGTCTATAAACAATATTACATTCCCGTCATCTATAACTTCATTTATAGCCTTTTTTATCCTCTCTTCAAACTCTCCTCTGTATTTGGACCCCGCTACCATTGAGGTGAGGTCCAAAGCAACAACTCTTTTATTTTTCAAAAGCTCAGGTATGTTTCCCTCTACTATGCGTTGGGCAAGTCCTTCCGCTATAGCGGTCTTTCCCACTCCCGGTTCTCCTATTAAGCAGGGATTGTTTTTAGTCCTTCTGCTAAGTATCTGGATCACTCTCTCTATTTCCTTGTCTCTTCCTATTATAGGATCGATTTTTCCCTCTCTGGCTATTTTAGTCAGATCTCTTCCAAATTTATTTAAAGCGGGAGTATTGGAAGAACCGTCGTCAAATTCCTCTTCCTGTATGCCGTAATTTCCGGAAGTTGTTTCTTCGTTTAGCAGCCTTGCAAAATCCTCGAAAAAGCTTCTTTGATCTATTCCGCAGTCCATTAATATCCTTACGGCCACAGAGTCGTTTTCTCTTACTATTCCTAAAAGGATATGCTCTGTTCCTATATATTTCATGTTCATCTGTCTGGCTTCAAGTACCGCGTTTTCCAGCACCCTTTTGCTCCTCGGGGTAAATTCAGGGTTCATACCTTCTAAAGGAGCGCCTATACCTATAATATTGGCTATATCGCTTTTTATCTTTTCCTCAGTGACTGCCTGCTCCTTTAAAACTCTGGCTGCCACTCCGGTTCCCTCTCTAACAAGTCCCAAAAGTATATGTTCAGTCCCTATATAATTATGGCCCAACTCTATGGCAGATTCTTTAGCCAGATTAAGGGCTTTTTGAGCTTTTTCCGTAAAATTCATTTGCATATATCATTTACCTCCTTAAATAGTTTCTCTTTCAAGCATTTTTCTGCAAAGTCCGGCTCTTATCTCGTCCCTTTCCTGAGGAGTAAGCTCCCGGCCGTATTTTTTCTGGATACATCCAGGCTGAATTTCCACAAGCAAAATATTTATATTTTTGGGATCTATAAAATCTATAACCCCCATATCTATGCCTAATCTTACCAAAGACATTAGATTCATGGTCTCAGCCCGGGAAATGCTTCTTGCGTTTGCCAGTATTCCATAGGCGCGGTATATCTTATCTTCAAACAATATTTTGTTTCCGTTCATAAGCCTCATACGCACATTTCGTTCTTTTTCGATTATCTGTCTTATTATGTGCGCCATATTTTCCGTGATTTCTTCTTCGCTGTGTCCTAATGTTACCTGATTGGATATCTGAAAAATATTTCCCTCCGCTTCGGAATTTTCCCCGTACACTCCTCTTACCGAGACTCCCATTTTAGAACAGGCTTCAAGTATTCTTTTAATGACTCCGCTCTGCACGAGCGCCGGGAGGTGCATCATGGCTGAGACTCTCATTCCCGTTCCCAAATTTGTAGGACAGCTTGTAAGATATCCCAACTTTTCATCAAAAGCATAGTTGACCTTTTCTCCTAATTTTTCTTCAAAGTCATCACACATTTTATAGGCCGTTTCAAGCTGAAGCCCGGGAAGTATAGACTGTATACGCAGATGATCCTCCTCGTTTACCATAACGCTGAGGCTTTCGTCTCCATTTAATATAAGCCCTCCCACTCTTTTTACATCTGTCATTTCAGGGCTCATCAGATGCTTTTCCACAAAACAGCGGCGGTCTATAGCGGTAGTTTTGCGCAGATCCACCCATGTCAGTCCCAAATTTTTGATCAAATCAGATGAAGCATCATGGACAGCGTCATAAACGGCCTTCTGAGTATTCTCTCCGCCTATATGAGTAAAAGGAAAGCCGGATATATTTCTTGCAAGCCGTACCCTGCTGCTTATTACTACGTCATTCTCAGGTCCCGTGCTCTCGTTCCAGGTGCTCATTTTTCCTCTCCTCCTTTTTCTCCGGAGATTTTTAAGTTTTTAATACAGTCTCTCAG
>CASDQQ010000007.1 GCA_949282945.1 uncultured Eubacteriales bacterium | reverse complement strand
CCTTCTATCTTTATTTTATCAGCTTTTGCTCCGGCGATCAGTCTCTGTATGTTATCAAACTTCTTTTTCACACCTTTGTCTGCCAGCTCAAATTCTCCGCCGTCACAGGAAACGTACAGCTCACAGCTTTCCATACCGCTTACAGCCCAGCATTTTATGAAGAATTTTTCCCCAAAATCCACAACTTTCCCGGGATCTGTCTTACCTTTGAATATTACCGTTCCCTCCCCGCCTTTTTCTATAATATCAAAGGGGGTCATTCCAGTAGGAGACTCCTTAGCATCAAGCTCTCTTCCTTCACTGTTATAAATCTCTATGGAATAGATACGAGCGCATTTATCCGATTCACTGCTTGTAGATTTGCTGATCAAAACGCGCACGTAATGAGAGCATACAGGTTCAAACTTATGATATGTTGCAGGGAGTCTGTTGGATTTAACGCTGCATATATTTTTCCATTGGTCATTTTCGAAAACCTGGATTTCAAAATCCGATGTATTTAAAATATTGTCCTCTCCTCCTGCTCCGGAATGTCTTATTATCATCGTATCAAATGTCCTGCACTTATCAAGCTCCAGTATGATCCAACTTTTTTGAATAGAAAGAGTCTCCCATTTAGTGTCATTCTTTCCGTCTACAGCGTTGGCGGCAATATGCGCTCCGTTCTCTCCGCTTGCTACTGCATTCAAGATATTAAGCCTTTTTCCTACAGAGTTCACATAAGGAACCATTTCCATATCGCATGAGGGCATATGGAGCATGGCTGATATTCCATTGTATGTGTTCCCGTCAGAACACTTCCATATAACTTCTCCTATATTATCTCCTGTATATATTACGGTAACAGGTCCTCCCTCCGGATATATTCCGCTTCCGGATCCGTCTTTAACACAAAGAGTATGCTTCAGCTTTTTATCTTTCTTATCTATTATGCGGGTAACCGCTTTCGACGGCGACTTTTGGCCGCGTAAAGCTGTAATTGCGGCAACCATGATATTTTTCCCTTCAGGTAACGTAAGTTCCCTGGCATTTTCCGGAATATTCAATTCATATTTAAACATGCAGAATTTTCCATATACCTTATCTCCTGAAATATCGTGTACATGCGAAGCGCTGAACGCCAGAACGTCATCTTTTATATATCCGAAATTGTCAGAACCATACTGGTCCCAGCCTCCTATATAGCTGTCAAAGCTTTGTATGCCTACTTTAACGGTATCCCCGTCTATTTTCATATCAACAGTTATATCCTCTTCAAGGCTTGAAGCAAGTAAGAATATTTTTGTGGTTCCCTCGGGAACGGCAATATTCTGTCCGTCGGCCACAAGCGCTTTGTGCCTGCCATTTTCATCTCTTTCAAATTTAAACGGAACTCCGCCTGCAGTAATACCGTCGCCAAGGAGTTCTGCGGGTATAGTTACTTTTTCTTCAGTAAATCCATATTTGCCCCTCTCGTCATTATGAGACGATATCAAGGTGTCGGCCTTTATATCCAGGCAATCATATTGGAGAGTGGAAAGTCCCACAGTACATGCCGCCGGCTTTATAGCAAATGTTTTTGGTTTATAAGGTTCCATGCTGAATATCAATGCTCCGTCGGCTACTTCTGCATCGCATATATGCTCTTCAAATCCGTTTACTTCTCTTGCCGACTCTATTCCCCCCGCAATTTGCAGGCGCACGTTCTCTGCTCCGCGTCCGAACATTTCATATACTCTTACGATAATCTCATCGGAATCCTCCGCTTTCTTTACAGCTTTTACTGATACCCCCTTGTTGCTTACTGATACAAAGGAATATTCAAGAGGCAGCGCTCCGGGATGTATATCCGTCTGTACCGCTATAAGAGGCTGATTATACTTTGCGGCCTCTTTTTGCGACTGAGCCTCTCTGAAGTCTCCTCTTTTCCCCATTACCGCGTACGAGAATCTGTTTTCTCCGAAATCCTGAAGATCCTGGCGGGTTCCGTCAAGGAATTTGTTCTGCGGAGTATGTATAGCCGTAAGCCTCAGGGTATTGTCGCAGGGTTTATCCATAGCGTACTTGCAATCGTTCATTATGGTAACGCTGTAATTTTCGCTGCTGTCTTTTAAATTAGCCCACTGATGTACCGGAACCTCGTATTTCATTTTTTCATTATTACCTCTGTCTATTGTACCAAGTCCCATATCATATGTGGCTTTTTCAGAAGAGACGCTCAGCGGGAACACAACTTTGAGGAAAGAGGACAGTTCCGTCCAATTTACATTATTTCCTACATTTACATAGTCCGATTCTGCTGTAAGGCTTATCGTCTGTACATATGTGGAAACGGCGTTGTCTCTGGTTATTTCAAGAGACACCCTTACAGGCCCGTTTTCTGTAATCCTTACTTTAGGATTTCCCTCTACCACCGCTATCGCGTCCTTTTGCACATCCTCGTATACAATTTCCCACGCCCCGTAATGTACGTAGCTGTTACTGCGTATTTCATATTTTATGGGCGCGGCCAAAATATCTTTTTTATTGATCTTATCGTATATCTGAGAAATGTTTCCAAGTTCATCTATATAAACTTTATAATTTTTATTTTCAATCGTATTTTCTGTAACAGAAAGTCCTGTATCCATATTGCAGGGATCTGCTGACGGAACTACCCTGTATGTACTGTATCCGTCTGACATAACGTCGGCCACAAATATTATCTTTAAAGTATTCCCTAATCTCTCAACCACCTGCGACGGGGTTTCCTTGTTTTCACAATTGAATACCTTCACATTTTGCGGAACATTTTCCACAAAGTTTATTTCGGCCATGACCACGTCTTTTCTGTCAGCGGTAACTCCGTTGAACACTACTACCGGAATCCCTTCTCTTACTGCGGAAGTATCGATGCAGTCGGCTATACGTTCTCCCGCCGTATTCAGTTCATGGACAAATCTATTCATAGCCGTTATATAATCGGTAAAAGATTCTTTGTATACTTTCTGTAAGCTCGTTCCGGTAAGATCGTCATGGAACTGGTGTCTTATAACTATCTTCCACGCGTTTTCAAAGATTTCAGCCGGATAGTCCTTTACTCCGAGCCATGACGCAAATACATTTATCCTTTCAGCAAAATCAGCGGCCAACTCATTTTTCCTGTTAAATCTCTTAGTGGGGGCCACGGAAGTATAGCTTCCTACTCCGTGAGTAGTCATAAGAAGCTCGCCGTCATAAACCGGCAGCATCCCTCTTTCTTCTTCAGTAAGTTCGTCCGCCAACTGCCCCGCATACGCGCTTATTACATTTACGATCGCTTCGCTGTCGTCCACACTGTCGGAAATATATTTCGCGGACCCTTCCGTAGGAGCTCCTCCTATGTCACCCACTCCATAGTATTTAAACGTCTTTTTAGCCGGCAGGTTCTCAACATGTTCGTAAAGCTCCTCGCTTCTGCTCCACATTTCTTCGATTCTTGTTGTATATGCTCCGGGATCCAGGGAAGCTATTACCTCGCTTCCATCAACACCTTTCCATACTCCCACCTCAAAGGGAACCTTGTTTCCCGCGTTCCATACCAACTTCGCACTGGAAAAAGCTTTCAGCCCCATGTGCTTCATTATAGAAGGAAGTGTATAGGCAAATCCAAAGCAGTCCGGGAGGAAAATATCATTTGATATCTTTCCGAACTCTTTTTTAAAAAATCTGTTTCCGTAAAGTATGTTTCTCATCAAAGCCTCCGGCGACGGAGTTATCACGTCTCCGTTTTCCCAACCGGAGCCGGTGACAAACCATTTTCCTGCGGCTATATATTCCTTCAGTTTT
>CASDQQ010000006.1 GCA_949282945.1 uncultured Eubacteriales bacterium | reverse complement strand
CAAAAGCAAAATTACTTTCAAAGTCCTCCTTTATCTCCATAACGTCATGTTTAAGCTTACTCTCCTCTGCATATTGCAGCGCATCCGTCATCATAAGCCCTATCTGCTCTTTAGAAGTCTCCCCGGCATTTACGATCCCTGTAACGCGCCCATGGCAAAGGACTACTATTCTGTCGCATAGTTCCAACATAACGTCAATATCTTCGCCGATAAAAAGTATGCCTGTACCTTTCTTTTTTTCCTCATTTAGTATCTTATATATAGTATACGAGGAATTTATATCCAACCCTCTTACAGGGTAAGCCGTTATTATAACATTGGGTCCCTCCTGTATTTCACGACCTAAAAGGACTTTTTGAACATTTCCTCCCGAAAGTCTCCTTACAGGTGTTTCAGTCCCTGGAGTTACCACCTCAAGATCATCTATAACTTTTTTAGCCTGAAGCCTGGCGTTCTTGCGGTCTACAAACGGCCCCTTATGATTGCGGTAATTTTTGAGCATCATATTATCCGTAATGCTCAAAGAAGCCGCAAGTCCCATTCCAAGACGGTCTTCCGGTATAAAACTCATACTTATTCCGCGCTTTATTATCTCTCTCGGAGACTTGCCTTCTATATGCTCGTCTCTGTATATAATAGAACCCTCGCTCACTTTTATGATGCCCGCTATAGCCTCGCAAAGCTCCTTTTGTCCGCAGCCGGAAACACCTGCCACACCCAAAATTTCACCGCTCATTATCTCAAATGACACATTATCTATAGCTTTGACCTTTTCTTCGTTAAATATGGTGACATTTTTTAAAGTTAGAAGCGGCTCATCTCTTTTACATACAGGTCTGTCTATTTCTAGCTTTACAGTGCGCCCCACCATCATGTCAGTGAGCTCCTGTACATTTGTTTCCGACGTTATAACAGTTCCTACGCTTCTGCCTTTTCTCAAAATAGTAACTCTGTCGCTTATTTCAAGAACTTCATTCAGTTTATGAGTTATGATTATTATGGCACATCCGCTCTGCTTCATTTTTCTTATTACTGAAAAAAGTTTTTCTGTTTCCTGTACGGTAAGGACAGCCGTAGGTTCATCCAATATAAGTACTTCCGCACCG
Source organism: uncultured Eubacteriales bacterium (assembly GCA_949282945.1). Classification (GTDB taxonomy): domain Bacteria; phylum Bacillota; class Clostridia; order UBA1212; family CASDQQ01; genus CASDQQ01. The sequence continues at coordinate 2,637 of CASDQQ010000006.1, read as the reverse complement.
TAATAAAGTACCTTGACGATCTCCACAGTCTGCTTTTCGCTTACCGACATATCATAGACCATTTTTTTAGGATCCATATCAAAGCCGAAAGTTTCACAAAACTTTTTAATTTTATCGTATCTTTCTTTATGTAAAAATGCGCCCTCTTTCTCTGCTCCTATCCAGATATTGTCCGCCGCCGAAAAATTTTCCACCAACTTAAAATGTTGGTGTACCATTCCAATCCCCAATTTTTTGGAGTCTTCCGGACATGATATGTTGACAGCTTTGCCGTTTAAATAAATTTCGCCTTTGTCAGGCGCGTATATACCCGACAGAACATTCATGAGCGTAGTCTTACCCGATCCGTTCTCACCTAAAAGAGCAAGTATCTCTCCCTTTTTCACAGAGAGATTTATATCCTCGTTAGCAACTACAGTACCAAAAGTCTTGGTTATTCCCTTTAATTCTATTGCAAAATTTTCGTTTTCCACAAATTCACCCGCTTATATTTTTTATATCTCATTAACAAAATACAGGGTTGTCTCAAACTCTGAGCCAACCCCGTTACAGTCAGTACTGTCAGCTTAAGGTAACACCTTCCACAAAATAATTCATTGTACTGGTTATTACCGAATCGTCCACAGATTTTCCTCCGGCTTCGACTATTGTTTTCCCTTCACTGCTGATCAAGGCCGCGTCAGTCATTACAAGCTTGCCGTTTTCATCAAAAGAAAGCTTAACTCCGGAAAAAACATCCCATGAACCTTCGTTGAACAACTCTTTTACCTGATCGATATATTCCTGTGTTTCAGGTTCGCAATTTTCAGAAAGAGGCGAAATGTCTACAAGTCCTTCTTTAATTCCCGCATAGTAATTTCCGAACTCCGCCCACTTACCTTCTATTACAGCCTCGGCAGCCGCAGTATAATATACTCCCCAATTCCAGATTGGAGCCGTCAAATGAGCGTTAGGAGCATCCTTGGTCATATCTGAATTGTATCCACAGCCGTACATACCCGCTTTCTCAGCAGCCTTCTGTGGGTTGGCCGTATCACAGTGTTGAGCTATTACTGTACAGCCCATATTTAAAAGAGCTTCCGCGTTAGCGGTCTCACTATTTGGATCAAACCATGATTTAAGATTTTTCACATAAACCACAGCCTCTGGATTCACGCTCTGAACTCCGAGAGCAAAAGCATTTATCCCGCTGCTTGTTTCAGCAAGCTCAGTTCCGAAAGCTGAAACATAGCCGATCTTTGTGCTGCCCTGTTTTAAAGTTTTCAAGCCTGCCGCTATACCTGCAAGATAACGCGCCTGATAAATCCTTCCAAAATAATTGTTAAAATTTGTTTCATTGGACTTATATCCTGTTCCGTGTGAAAAAATCACATTTGGATATTTTTCAGCAAGGCTTTCCATTGAATCCATATAACCGTAGCTTGTTCCAAAAATAACATTACATCCCTCGGCAATACATGCTTCTATAGACTCCTTTATTTTAGCCGGATTATCGTCCTCGATATTAAGCTTACGAACGATTTGGCTATCCTTAAGTCCAAGATTTTTCTGCATAGCTATGATTCCCTGATCATGAGCGTAAGAATATCCGGTTCCGTCGGCCGGATCTCCTATGTGGATAACGCCAATCTTAATATTATCTTTTGTTATGTTTTCAATTCCTTCGTTTGTGCCGGATGTACATGAAACAAAAGTAAACATTAATATTGCTGCAATCATTAATGACAATAACTTTTTAAACATTTTTGTTTCCTCCTAAAGATACTGTATCTAAAATATAATTAAATAGCTGCCCCTCTAATACAATACAAGTTCAAGAAAAATTTATACCGGTATGCTCGTCCATAGAATCTATGACCGCAAGAGCCTCTACCTTTACGCCTTTTTCTTCAATGAGCTTTCTTCCTCTCTGATATCCTTTTTCTATAGCGATACCGACGCCGCATGGAACTGCTCCTGCCTGCTCGCAGATATCGATAAGCCCCAGAGCGGCTCTTCCGTTTGCCAGAAAATCGTCTATTATAAGTATTCTGTCGCTTGGCAGGAGATATTTCTTAGAAACCCTTATCAAATAATCTTTCTCTTTTGTAAATGAATAGACTTTACTCTGATACACATCCGAGTCAAGATTTCTAGATTCACATTTTTTTGCAAAAAGCACAGGTACTTTAAAATACTGCGCCGCTATGCAGGCTATAGCTATACCGGATGCTTCCACTGTAAGTATCTTTGTTATATCCCAACTTTGAAACAGTCTGTAAAACTCTTTTCCCATTTCGTTTAAAAGATCTATGTCTATCTGATGATTGAGAAACATATCTACTTTTAAAATGTCGGTTCCAGATATTCTGCCATCTTTTAAAATACGCTGTTTCAAAAGTTCCATATAACCACCTATAGTTTACTAAAAGTTAATATTTTTTTAATATATTTTAAATAATACAATATTTGACATTTTTAGTCAATGAAAACTGCATATATAACATAATTTAAAATGATATAAAAATCGTAATCTCCATTAAAAGATTTCAGACAGTCAAAGCTGAAAAATTTTTGCGTAACTCGAAAAAATCATAATCTTGATAAATATATATTTTTGTTTTATAATATATGAAAATATATGAAATATATCTATTA
>CASDQQ010000005.1 GCA_949282945.1 uncultured Eubacteriales bacterium | reverse complement strand
TCCTGCTCATAGTCTGCCGACAGTTCCATGAAACGCTCGTCGCTGATTTTGCCGTTCACATTGTCCTCATACAGCCGCTTGATAATGCGGCTCACTTCGGCAATGCGCTCCTGCGCCTGTTCAAGCTGCTTGGTGGCTGCGGCGGTCTTTCTCTTGCCGCCGATCTCGTTCTGCTGGATAAGCAGCTTCACAAAGCGGCTCTCATGCTTGGCGGCATATTCCGTCACTTGTCGGAGATTAGAGAGGACACCGGCGGTCAACAGGTTGGTGCGGATAAAGTGGGCCGTACAGTCGCGGGTGCGCTGCTTGCGTAGCTCCTGCACGCGCTCCATTTTGTCGGCGGCGGTGGTCGTCATATTCTCCAAAACAGTGTTAATTTCGTTCTTCATAAACCCCCTCCCTCCTTGTCAAAGTATTTCTCTTTCAGCTTGAGGTAATAGTATTTTAGGTTGTCTGACATGGTACCTCCTTTGGGTAGATTTTCTGTCACATTCGAACTCTCACCTGAAATAACGGGATTTTTCAGCCTTTTATCGTGAAAAAGTCAGCATTTATGGAACTTTGCGGTGGGGGCAAAACAGTCACAACTTAGAACAAGGTTATCCGTTTTGTACAAACTCCACAAAGAAATTAACGAACGCTATATTGGATGACATTTGTCATATAGATTATTTTATTAATTTGTATTTAATATAGATACTACTTTGCCGGTATTCTCTTCTTTCATTACGAGGTTTAACCGCCAAACGCTGCAAATCTTCCCGATCTTCATGTATCGGCTCCTGATATTAATGACAACAAGCGAACATAAGCACATGTTATTATAGTATATAACGTGATACATCATATTCTCTGCAAGCGTCATATACCTTCTCTGCTGTAACACATACTGCTTCTCTTATATTTGAAAGCTCATCTCCACAAATGAGTCCTGGTAAAACTTTACTTTTTTCTCTCATTTATTATTTTCTCCATTAAATCTAAACATGCTAATATATAATATGGCTCTTATATTTTGTTGGTTACTAAAGAATGCACATAAAATTAAATAAAAAGGCAGTTTTATTGATTTCAAAAATATCAACATAGATTTAAGAATATAATTATTCAATTGTCCTTATTTTTCTATAGTGTTATACTGCAATCAAACAAACACTTCAAATTTTTAATTTTATAGGAGGACTATAATATGAAAAAAACTCTGAGTATTTTTTTAGTTATCAGTATTATATTTGCAGGAATTTTTTCTGTAAATATATATGCAGCTGATCCCGATTACACGGCAATCGCTGTAAAAGGTACTCCGGTATTCGGCGAGACTCCAGACGCAATTTGGGAAAATGTTCCCGAATATTATTCCGATGTTTTAAAAGACGGCTATGATACAGAATCGTCTGCCGTATTTAAGGTTATGTGGGACGACAGCAAACTGTATTTTCTCGTAGACGTAACCGATGAAACATATAATTTTCCGGCCGTTGGGTGGGACGGTGACGCTGTGGAAATATTCCTTACCTCGACGGCCGATACTTTGGAATATACCGAAGGAGTCGACGGTGGCATAGGTATTTTAGCTACCGGAGAATATTTTGAAGCCGCCAACGCTATTTCAGAGGAGAAAATAGTTTCCATGGCCGTTCAGACCGAAAAGGGGTATATTGTACAATGCTCGGTTGATTTAGGTATATCCTTTAAATCGGGCGACGAGTTAGGGCTTGAGGTCCAAATAGACGACTGTGCCGAAGAAGAAAGTCCTTCGAGAAGCGGCGCCTACGGTTGGGCGGACGGTTCTAACCAGGCTTGGCAGAATCCGGATTTTTTAGGAGTTCTGCAGCTTGCCGATAAAGCACCCGAAAAGACTCCAACTCCTACCAAAACCCCTGCTCCAACTCCCACATCTGCCTCCCCCGCCAACACTGCAAATCCAACTGATTTTAGTACCCCTTCATCCACAGTTTCAGGGGAAAATGAAAATACCGAAAATTCAAACACTGTTCTCTATGTGGCTTTAGGTATTTTAGCCGTGGCGATAATTGCGGGAGCAGCAATATTGATAATAAAAAAATCCGGAAAAAAGATTAAATAAGGAGTAAAAACATATGAAATATTTTAAAAAAAAGGCGGTGATCATAATGTCAGCTATCTTATCGGCTGCAACTCTTTTTGGCTGTGATAATTCTCATGAAAATTCCACTCCCGGACCTACAATTTTGCCGGACGCGCCGGCCGCCTACGGTCCTACTCCATCTGAAAGCCAACTGTATTATCATAAACAGGAAATGGCCGCTTTTATACACTTTGGAATGAACACATTTAACGGCCAGGAATGGGGTTCAGGAGAGGAAGACCCCAGTGAATTTACTCTCGAATCGGTTGACGCCGAACAATGGGTAAGCACTTTCAAAAACGCCGGATTTGGTCGCCTGATACTTGTCGGGAAACATCACGACGGATTTTGTAATTGGCCCAGTCAGTATACTGAGCACAGTGTAAAAAACAGTCCTCATCAGGTGGACATAGTAGGAGAGGTATCTGCGGCATGTACAAAATATAATTTGGATATGGGAATATACCTTTCCCCCTTTGATAAAAATTCCAAAGCCTATGGAAGCGGAAATCAAGACGACTATAACACCTATTATATGAATCAGCTTAAAGAAATTTTAGGCAATCCTAACTATGGAAATAACGGCAAATTTGTAGAAGTATGGATGGACGGCGCAAGTCCGAGCGATCAAAAATATTATTTTAACAGCAGCTATGTAGAAGATGGTAAAGAAAACTGGTTCGATGTTATCCACAGTTATAACGAAGATACCGTTATTTTCTGTCCGGTAGGAGCTACGGTAAGATGGAACGGAACTGAAAGCGGCTATTCAAGAATTCCTTGTTGGAGCAAAATAAACTGGAGTGAACAAAAAGCTTATTATGACCAACATTATGGTGAAAATGAAGCTTATGTGGGCCACGGAGATCCCGACGGAGAAAATTGGAGCGTCGTTGAGGCTGACGTATCCCTTGTCCCTGGATGGTTTGATTACAAAGGTACTCCAAAGAGTCTTTCTACATTGGGGGATATTTATTTTTCATCAGTTGGAAGAGGCTGCATCCTCCTTCTAAACGCCGCCCCAGGTACAGATGGAAAAATTTCCAAAGCTCAGGAGGAAAGGATTACGGAATTCGGTGAAGCAGTAAGAAATACTTTTAAAGAAAATTTAGCCGAAGGCGCAGTCGTGACTGCTACTCAAATGCGAAACAATAATGAAGCTTACAGACCTTCAAATGTTATAGATGGAAATTACGATACGTACTGGACAATGAATGATGGACAGACTACAGGTTCAATTACTCTGGATTTGGGAGAAGAGAAAACCTTCGACGTAATATCGATACAAGAATATATACCTTTGGGACAGAGAGTATCAAAATTCAGTGTGGAGGTTTTCACAGACGGTGAATGGAGAAATTTCGGCGACCCATCCCAGACAGGTCAGACTATAGGCTATAAAGCTTTAATACGCGATGGAGCAGTTACGGCTTCTCAGGTTCGTATAAACATACTGGAATCTCAGGCAGTTCCCGTTATAAATTCCATAGGAGTATATAAAGCGGATGAAGCTTTTGAGGTTCAGTCGTTAGATATACCGAACGGTTCAGAGTTTATAGATGATACAGAATTTAAATTTACAGGTAAATGGGAAACCGGATCGGCCATGCAAAGCATGAATGATACCCATACATGGTCCTCCGGATCTTGTACCGCCGAATTTAGTTTTACCGGAAACAGCTTTTACATAATAGGAGTATCAGACCCCGGTCATGGCAGAGCCACGGTAACAGTAGACGGAGTTGATATCGGAAAAGCAAACTTTTACGCTAAAGACAGGAGAGGACGCCAATTAGTATTCTCTTCGCCAGAACTTTCTTACGGGGAGCATAAGGTCGTTTTAAGCGTTAACGGCGCGCCTGTGGATATAGACGGAGTATATTTTTACAATGCCGGGAACAAAACCTCCTACTCCATTGAAGCCGCAGAATATAAAGCCTCCAAAGAAGATAAGTCAATAGAGATAAAGGTAAGTAGATTTAATAATATTGATTCTAAATCTTCGGTAAAAATTTATACGGAACCGGGCACCGGAGTTCACGGAAAAGTTTTTACTCATATCTATGAAGAAATAAGCTTTGAACCTGGAGAGGCAGAAAAAATCATAGAGATCCAACTTATTGGAGATATAGGAGATTCCCCTAAGGATTTTTATCTACAACTTGAACTTATTGATAAAGACAACAGTAGGCTCGGAGTTAACCCAAGAGCTTCAATAACCGTTTCTTAATAAAAAGTTAAGACTTTTGCCGCGTAAAGATATTTACGCGGCGCTTTTTTATTTTAATTTATTGATTTATCCTTTATCTCAATATAAAATATATATAAAGGAGGAATAATATGAATACACCCTTTTTTCCTATAATAACTAAACTTGACGTGGCTCTGCCTTTCCATATTGTATCTGTGGGCCAGGACCTTCCCCAATCTGCTATCAAAAGACCAGACGGAATGGTCGAATACCAGTGGTTGCACGTAACCGAGGGGGAAGGTATTCTGATTATAGAAAATAGGAAATATAAGCTTGTAAAAGGTATGGGGTTTTTTATGTTTCCAAACATACCTCATGAATATTACCCCACTACTTCAGTAATGAAGACAAGCTATATCGTATTTGACGGCTACGGTACGGCCGACGTACTCAGGCATATAGAAATAACAAATGATTTTTATGTATTTTATGCGAATCAGCTTGCTTTTGTAGAAAACCTTATAAATAACATGATATCTTTTAGAGAAAGTCTATCGCCCAACAGATTTGCTGAGACATCTGTCCTTTTGTATTCTTTTATAATTCAGTTGGGCAATTTTATCTTAGGAGGCAATACAAAAGACTCCTCTTCACCAGAAATACGTCTTGAACCGGTCCTCGATTATATGCAGAAGAACTATATGAACCAAATCTCAATAGACGATATAGCTTCCCATATAGACATAACTGCCTCTCATCTTTGCAGACTGTTTAAGCAGGCTTATAAAATACGGCCCTTTGAATATATAAATATACTCAGAATAGAAAAATCTAAAGAAATAATGTCGGAAAATCTCAATATGCCCCTAAAACAGGTAGCCGATAAAGTCGGATTTAACAGTTTAAGTTATTTTTGCACAGTATTTAACAATCTTACAGGTTATTCTCCCAAATATTTTAAAATGAATTTTATAAATAAATATATAGACAAATAGAAATTTTTTGTTTTTATAGAGTACTTGCATTTTTATGATATTGTACAGTAAAAAGGTCCTGATTTAAGAAACCCCATTTTGCCAGACTTTTATTTTGTCTGACAAAATGGGGTATTTTATCTCGCGTCCGTGCTTTTTTCCTATACTATAATCAACCCGGTATTATCACATTGCTTACGTCCATTTCATCCATATCCGTTTCAAACGGTATTATATCGTAGCTGTAAGAATAAGTTCTATTTGTACGCATCCTGTATTGTTCAAGAGGCTCCGGTCCGCAGCTTGCATTCCCTACTCCGGCAGAAACAGCGTTAATGCTCAAAATGGTATCCTCAAGAGGCGTAAGATCGTATACATACCGTTTTACCCTAAGCGTTTTTGTTTCAAAATGGAGAGCGTTTGCTTCCACAAGCTCATCTGATTTTACTAAAATACCTATTTTTTCTCCTTCTTTTTTAAGAGATATCCATCTTACATCAGTTTTGTTTCCTGTGTCCTGAGGATACGGGAAGGGATAAAAATTATCAGTTACTGTAGTTTCATATCTACCTATAAAAGATCCTGTATTTCTGTCAGCGTAATTTTCTGAAGGACCTCTTCCGTACCATTCCACAGTTTCATACCCTGCGGGAATCCTCATCTGCATTCCAAAACAATTTAAATACCCCAGAGAACTGTTCGGATCAAATTCTGATTTTACTTTGATCATTCCATTTCCGTAAAAAATATAACTTACCTTCAGCGTGGAATCTTTCGCCCTTGTAAGAGTAATATCCATATCTACAGTACAATATTTTTCAGAAGAATCAACGCTATAAGATATATTATCTACCCTAAGACCAATCGCCGCCGATTCCCATATTGAATCTATAAGGTAATCATTCTGAAGATACGCTCTGTGGAATATAAACTCCGGTCCTTCTACAAAAAGGCTTGTTCCTTTATAGATAAATGAGTCTATCACTCCTGTTTCCATATTAACTTCGGCAGAAAAATCCGTACCCTTCAAGCTTATTACATTTCCGCTCTGCTCTGCTTTTATATTTTCTAAAGACATTATGTCAAGTTCCGCGGACTTTACTTTTTCTACCGGTATTTCAAGCTGCTCGGAAGCAATCGGGTAGCCTGCTTTCTCCCATAAACAATCTTCTTTCAGAACAAGACTGACATTAAGATAATATTCCGCTCCCTGTTTTAAAGTTTCAGGAAGCTCAAAAGGAATGGCAACCGTTCCTGATTCTCCCGGAGATATATCAAGTTTATCGCTCTCTATAGTCCCCGATCCTATTGATACTCCATTTTCAATCAAATCCCATGTAAGCAGGTAATCAGACGCGTTGGTAAACAACGTCTTATTTTTAATTACTATTTCTTTATTTGCAAGCCGTCCGTCTTCATCTGAAAAGCTAAAATTCTGATATGCCTTTTTAACCTCAACAGTCTCCGGCTGAGAAACTCTGTTTGCGGATACGATTCCGTTCATACAGAAAGATCCGTCGTTGGGATTATCTTTCCAACTTCCACCGTATCCCAAATATTTTCCGTTGCCGTAATAGTCCCATTTATTATTTTTTAAATCTGTCCATACGCTCTGATCTATCCAGTCCCAAATAAATCCTCCCTGCAGGATATCATATTTTTCAAAAGCGTCCACATATTCCTGAAGATTGCCTATGGCGTTTCCCATAGCGTGAGCGTATTCACATAAGATATACGGTTTATCATCATATTTTTCTGCATAGTCTATGACCTCGTCTACCGATTTGTACATTTGGCTGCGTATATCTACATTCCCCCCTGAAAATAAAGGCTCATAGTGAACCGGTCTTGTAGGATCTTCTTCGTGAGTCCATTTTGCAAGTTCATTCATAGTTCCCGGAGTTCCCGATTCATTACCCATAGACCACATCACTACGGAAGCTCTGTTTTTCTGGTTCTGCACTAAAGTATTGACTCTGTCGTAAGCCGCTTCCTCATAATACCTGTCAAAACTATCGGAAACATTTAAATAGAGCATTACGTGGGATTCTATATTTGCCTCCGCCATAACATAAAGCCCGTATTTATCACACAAATAATACCAATAGTTATCATTGGGATAGTGGGCCGTTCTTACCGCATTTATATTAAGCCGCTTCATTTCTGTAACATCCCACAACATTTCCTCTTTACTTACGGCTCTTCCCGTTGAAGGGCTGCTGTCATGCCGGTTTACGCCTTTAAATAATATTTTTTCTCCGTTTATAAGAATGTATATCGAGCGGTCCTCTGATTTCAAAAATTGCATCTCTCTGAATCCTACCTGGCAGCTTACAGCCTCAAACAGCTTGCCTGAAGATTTTTCGATAAGGCACAAAGTCAGCGTATATAAATTGGGGTGTTCCGCCGACCATTTATCAGGATCACTTATTTTCTGTGTCAGATCCACCGTAACATTTCCATTCGCGTCGATCTTATCGATATTTAAAGATATATTTTTGTCAAAAATATTCTTTTTATCCTTATCAAACAATCTTACGTCTATGTAATAGTCGTTTATATCCTTTTGGCTCATATTTTTTACATCTATGGACAATTTAAGATCGGCGTCTTTATACTCGTTATCCAAATCAGTGACAACGGTATAATCATCTATATGTACCAGAGGCTTCGCCATAAGATACACGCTTCTGAATATCCCGCTCATCCTTATGCAATCCTGAGACTCAAGCCAGCTTGCGTCGCTCCACCTGTATACCTTTATAGCAAGCTTATTTTTACTTCCGTCTCTATTTAAAAATTTTGTTATATTAAATTCAGCGGGAGTATAGCTGTCTTCACTGTAGCCTACTTCATTTCCGTTTATGTAAAGATAAAAAGCTGACTCCACCCCATCAAAAGAAAGGTTGATCACAAAATTATTTTCTATCCATTCTGAAGGTACCTCAAATTCATGGACATAAAAGCCCACCGGATTATAGTTTACCGGAGCGTGCGGAGGCTTCAGATCCTTATCCTTTCTGCTCCACGGCGGCTGAAAATTTACATATATAGGATTGTCGTAGCCCTGAGTCTGCCAATTTGCCGGCACTAATATAGAATCCCAACCGGATGTATCATAATCGGTCCTGTAAAAATTTTTTATATCACCGTCGGCTTCGGCCGGAGTATCCACAATATTGAATTTCCAGTCTCCGCTGTCTTCTGTGAGAGATTTATAAAATACTGACAAATCTCTGTTATAATCTCTTGCGCCGTCTATAGCCTTATATATATCGTCGTAAGCTATAGTTTCGGCATGGGCCGAATTTCTGTTGACCTGAAAAGTTTTTGCGTCATCAGCCGACTCTCCTGACCATTCAGTACCTGTAAAGGTTATATCTCCCGGCGATTTCATATCTCCGAAATCCATATCTGGCCATTTGGCGTCAACGTTATATACTATATTTTCCTGTTCATCCTCCGGATCTTTATTGGCGCAGGATGAAAATAAAGATAAAAATGAAAATACGCATAGAAGCATTGCCAAAATCACCTTTTTCATCATTTACTTCTCTCCTTTTTTTTAAATTTTTTACTCTATAGGTATAGTATATCACGGTATTCTTATAACAGATTTTAAAAATATTGACAATAGTTTAAATATTACAATATTCATCTTTTCAAAACCATGTTCTTACGTTTATTATACATATGTCAGCTAATACTAGCTGAAGAAAAAAAATCTCCTCCACCTGATTTTTTTTATTAGCGGTACTTATAGCGGTATCGCTTTTTTTATTTCTAATATTTGTCCACATTTTAAAAATATTTGCATTTTTTATAATATATCATTTTTATATTGAACGGTTTGTATCCATGCTGATATTATTGAAGTACAAAATAATTTATAATAGAGAAAGGAAAGTGAGTTTTATGAAAAAATTATTTGCGCTTCTGTTAGTCTTTACTGTTTTGTCGGCAGCTTCTGTTACCGTTCTCGCCGCTGAGGCAGGAGGCACATGGTCTGTGACCGATATTGCAGACGGCAAAGACGGCATGTGGCTCAACGCCGGAGACGCCGCTTCAGTGACAGAAACGGCGGCAAGATTTGAAAACAAAAACTGCGAAGCTTTTTCCTATGAAGCTAATTTTACAGAGGGTTCATGGGTTATAGAGCTTAGCCTCTTTGTAGAAGAATCTTCAAATTCCGCCGCCGAAATAGGAAATTTTTATACAAAGGCTCCAGACGGCGATAACACACATAATGATTATTTTGTAACTACAAGAAATCTTTTATATGCTGACCTCGAAGAAACTGGCGATCTGACATACAAAGTACAATTGGATGTACCAAGCGGAGCAACAATAGAAAAGTTGGCTTTCTGGTCATGCGGACAGGACACAGTCTGGGAGCTTAAAGGAGTAAAGGTATATAAAGGTACCGTTGAGGAAGGCGAGGAATTAATCTACGGTATTTCTGACGATAACAGTGGAGATAACAATAACGATACTCCCGCCGAAGATGTAGGCAGCGGCGAAAATAATGACGGAGATACAGACAGCAATAAAGACGACGACAAAGACACTCCCGTCAAAACAGGTGACGTAAGCGCCATACTGGCTATTTTGACAACAGGCGCAGGTATATTCGGAAGTTTAAAATTAAAGAGAAAATAGTTTCTTTTCCTATTTATTAACAGCACAGCGCCTTAAAGATATAAAAATTCTTTCTGGCGCTGTTTTTTATTTTATCGGCTATGTCAAATAATTAAACTAAAGCCTTTCCAATTGCTCTGCAAGATGACAGCGCATCGTCATCCGGAGCTTCATTACAGATAACAGAATCGCAGACAATCTCAGCTCCGTCATTTCTACAGATTTCTTCCCAGTTTCGCATCCATTCTCCGTCTCCCCAACCATAGGATCCGAACAAAGCGATTTTTTTGCCTGGAAGCTTCGCCTCACAGGATTGAAACATCGGAGCAAATTCGCTTTCTTCTAATTCCTCAGCCCCCATAGACGGACAGCCAAAAGCAATGGCGTCAAAAGAATCCATCATAGAAGAGTCGAATTCTACCGCCGTCAGCATAACCGCTTCAGCTCCGTTTTCTTTTGCGCCGTCTGCAACGGACGCAGCCATCGCCTGGGTATTACCTGTGCCGCTCCAATAAACCACTGCTATTTTACTCATGTTTTTCCCAACCTTTCTTATAAATTATTTTATATATCAACCGGTCACCGTAAGCCGGTCAACAGACTTTCCTTTAGCAAACTGCATACTGTATATATCCGTGCATTTTTTGTACTTCGTAAAAAGCTTTCGCGCGGCTTCTACATCGCCATATACCTTCCAACAACCAACACATTTAAAGTCTGACGCTCCGTTTTTTATAAAACCACGAACGTCTTCAGGTGGATAGCCAAGAAACAGGCCTATCTCATGAGGAAATTCCTTACACTCATCCAATCGTTTTATCAACTGTAAAACACAGCGTTCCGGGGTTTCTATACTGTAGCCCAGTTCCCTCAATATCCGGCAGGCAGCGTCATGCCGTAAGTCGCTGTAAAGACGGTTAGGACGAAATATATAGATAAGAGCTTTGCCATTTTGAAACTTCAGCGGCAGAACACGCAGACCTTTTTTGCCGAGTAATCTATTCCATCTCCTGACGCTGTTTTTCATTTCGGCAGCGTCCCCATAAGGACAGGTAAATATATTGCCGGTTTTCATTCCCGCAAGAGTTGGTGAACAGTGTTTTACGATCATTTCTTCAGACATTTGTACCTCCTTACACAACAAGCTTTGGTTAGCTAAGGCTAACTAATTTTCAAAACAAAAACCTTTTTTAAAAGGTTTTTATAATTATACTTATTTTTCTGCTCTCCGCCTACTCCGAAAGAGCGCAAATATGCTCCAAAACGGCATTTCTACATTAATCTGAGGCAGAATTATTTTCTCTCGAATATACTTTCTTTACTGTCTGATTTTTCCGTCATCAGTGTTTTCACTCTAAATGTTGAAAGTAAATGATATAAATAATCTTTCTACTTTCATTTTTTATTCTTCAATCGGTTTTTCTATTTTTTGATTGAATCATATGGTGAATTGCCGTGACAGGATGGTGAAATATCATCCTGGGACCTGAAAACCTCATAACTTCACGAATCTTTTCTCTCATAACAGGCTTATAGCAATTTACTTTGCAGTTAGAGCAGAAAGTTTTTATTTCCATAAAAGGGCATTTATCGCTGCGCCGTCTTGCGTAATTATCTAATTTCTGGCATTCGAAACAGAGAACGTATTTTCTTTTATGTCGCTTTTTGCAGTATAGAGATATCATTTGAGATATAAGTTCTTTTTCTTTATCACGCTTGCTGACAATGTCTTTACGTATAAGCTTGTCCTCAAAAATATATCCTGTCTATCCACAACTTTCATGTCTGACCAACGGTGTGGCACTATATAACAGCTATATTTCTTAATTTTTCGTATATTGAGGTTATCATCGACTAACTTATGTTCTAAAAAAGCTCTTCCAGCAACTAGTTAATCCAGATAGTTAGCCTTTACTAACAGCTGTATTACAATATTATAGATAAATTAATTTGTCAATTGGTATGTCCAATTTTTCCTGGCATATACATCTTATTTTATATATTAAAATAAGAGACAGCCCAAAAGGACTGTCTCCCTTTATATCTATAAATTATAAAAATCATACAGGACTTATTTTGATCCTAAGTTTTCTGGCTTCCGCTCCGAGTCTGTACTTCGGGAAAGTACAGGGACCGCAGCTTCCCGTTCCTATGCCGTTCTGAGCTATATCTATGTTCCATGTCACTCCGTCGATCTTCTTCAGATCAAAAGTATGTTTCGCTTTAGAAATAATATCTGCAGTATACTTCCAGGCGCTTGTATTATAAAGATTCTCTCCCAGATTTCCGTTCACGGCTGAAATTTTTATGCCCTTGCCATTTTTATCAGTAAGCGAGGACCACCTTATCCCTCCTCTATTCCCATTTTCCTGAGGGTATATATAATTAGTGAACAATCGATCTACATTCGCGCTGTAAAGACCTACTAAAGCCGCTTCCTGCTTATCAATATAGTTTTCATTATATCCAAGGCCGTACCAGCTTAAAGTATCAAGACTTTCGTCCGCAGTAAATCTTATGCCTATTTTAGGTAAAGTTTCAAACCCGGGATCCGGAGTTATATCAAGCTCTACCTCTACCTTACCTTCTCCTGACAAGGTATAGACCATTTTGTAATCGGCGGCATGGCATACCGGAGTATCAGCCTTTATACAAGAAGTTACAATAACCTTGGAATCAGTTTTCTCATACGAAAAATCCATGGCTTTTTCCTCAACATCATCAAGCTTTTTATTCTTCCATTCTTCGCCTAACTGTCCGTCATTATCGGTCTTAGCCCTAAAAATATTAAGCGCTGAATTTTTCAAAAGCTCCTTTATTTTCCCGTCTTCTCCGATCACCGCGTAGCTTTCCATTCTTCCGTCAGCCTTATTAAAAGAAATCCTGCAACATCCGTCAAAAATACTTAATATCTCCTGGGTTTCCGAAACATCAAAACGCGGAATGTTTAATATGGCCGGCTCACTTTTGGCATATACTTCTACCGGAACTTTAAACTGCTCATAGGCCACAGTATACCCCGCGTCAGCCCACATAGAAGGCTTTTTAAGTTTTATCTCCACAGTAAGATAATATTCCTGGCAAGACGGATCTATCTTTCCAAAATCAACCGTATATTCCTTAGTTTCATAAGGAGCGCCCGACAACTGGAATTTCCCTGAGTCAACCTTTATTCCGTCTGCCTCAAGCGTCCACTCTCCGTAAAACTCATCAAGATCAGTAAAATCATAGTTATTTTTCAAGCTTATTTTTCCCGAAAGTATATCCACAGCTTTTATATCTATATACTGGTATACCTTTTTGACTTCGGTCATTTTTGGGTGGGGCACTCTATTTGGCCATATAAGCCCATCGCAGCAAAAATTCGCGTCATTAGGCTTATCGTTAAAATCTCCGCCATAGGCGTACCATTCTGTACCGTCTTCATTCACCACTTTAATACCGTGATCCAACCACTCCCAAATATATCCGCCTCTTATTTTCTCATGGGCATATATTACATCCCAATAATCCTTTAACCCTCCGAGGCTGTTTCCCATAGCGTGAGCATATTCGCACATGATCGCCGGTTTATCCCAACCCGGCTCACTACCCAGTTCGGCGAGCCATTCAAGACTTGGATACATACAGCTTACCATATCCACAAAAGGAGTACCGCAATATCCCCACCTTGCCGGCTCATAATGTACCGGTCTTGTACGGTCATATCCGTGTATCCACCCTGACATAGCGTCATGGTTAGGACCATAAGCAGTTTCGTTGCCTAAAGACCATATAATAACGCTAGGTCTGTTCTTATCCCTTTCCACCATTCTTATGGCTCTTTCCAAAAATGCCGGAGCGAATCTTGAGTCACGGCATATAGGCATAAAACCGTGAGCCTCTAAATCAGCCTCATCCATAAGATATATGCCGTATTCGTCACAAAGATCGTACCACTCTTCACAGTCCGGATAGTGAGAAGTACGCACAGAATTGATATTGTGCTGTTTCATAAGCAAAATATCCTTAAGCATAGTATCTCTTCTTACATATTTTCCGGTTTTTTCATCATGCTCATGACGGTTTACTCCCTTTATATAAATTGGCTGTCCGTTTACAAGTATTTTTCCGTCCTTTATCTCCACCGATCTGAAACCAATCTTAGCGCTCTGATATTCGGTTATATTCCCTTCAGCATCGTACAAAGTCAAAACCATAGTATATAAATTAGGTTTTTCAGCAGACCACTTAAGAGGATTTTCAATATCCATATCAAAGTGGCAAAAACTGTCCGTCATGGCTTTTTCCACATGAAAGCTTTTAGCTTCCTCCCCTTTGACATCAAGCTTCTTTCCATTGGGATCATAAAACGAAACTGATATTTTATGGTCCTGCTGCTCTTTCCTGGTATAATTCATAACCTTGGTTTCCATCCAGAAATGAACGTTCTTATATTCAGAATCCAGATCAGTATGTATATAATAATCTCTCAAATGCACATTTGGAGTAGAGTAAATATAAACATCCCTGTATATACCGCTCATTCTCCACATATCCTGATCCTCAAGATAAGTCCCGTCGCTCCAGCGAAACACCTGTACCGCCAATTCATTGTTTCCGCTGCGCACATATTTGGTAATATTAAACTCGGCAGGCAGCCTTGACCCCTGACTATATCCCACAAGTTCCCCGTTTATCCACAGATACATTGCGGAATCTACCCCTTCAAAAAATATAAATACCTGTCTGTCTTTCCAGTCCCCGGGAATCTCAAAACTTTTTCTGTAAAGTCCCATATGATTTTCTTCAGGAACATAAGGCATATCTACAGGAATAGGGTAGTTAAAATTAGTATATATAGGTTCATCATACCCTAGCATCTGCCAGTTGGACGGTACCGGAACGGTATCCCAGGCATCAACGTTAAATTTGGGATCAAAAAAATCTTCCGGGACCTCATTTTGATTTCTTACCATAGTGAATTTCCACTCGCCGTTCAGATCATATCTGTAAGCGCTGTCTCTCCTGTTGGCAGCTATGGCTTTCTCAAAGCTTTCATAAGGCATAAGCGTAGTATGAGCCTGTTCTTTATTTCTTTCAAAGCATAACGGATTTTCCCAATCGTTCAAACCCTTTATTTTATAATCCATATTTACTTTCCTCCGCAGACTAAATTATAATTGTTCTAATTTTAATTCACAAAATATAATTTGTACAGCCTATGACCATAATTTATTTTTTATTTTTCTTCACAATAACAAATATTACTACGGCTACTGCTATAACGCATATCGCAATAACGGCGATAATAATCCCCATATTAGAAGCATCCTCCCCGTCTCCTACGGCGTCCGTACTGGCGGGACTTGTCGCGGAAGCGGTTTTCTCCGGAGTCTTCGTCGGAGTCGCGGTATTGGCGGGCTTAGGAGTATCAGTTCTTTCCGGTGTCGGCGTGGGATCCGGCGTTCTGAGCTCAGGCACCTCTACTTCGGAAGCCTTTACCGGCTCTCCTTTTATAACTATGGCATCTACGTTACATTTTGACCAGGTAATATCTTCATCATAGCTTATGTTTTTTGTGGGGGTAACAGTAATAGTATGCACCGTATCCTCCAGGTCGTCTATGCTCCAAAGCAAAATAGAATTTATATCTTCCCATACAGGGTCGGAATCCTCAGCCTCATAATCTATACTTCTTATAGTTATCTGATATTCTCCGTCAATATATATATCCATCCACCCCTGGTCGTTTCCCGGAACAGAAATCACTCCCACATATGTACCTTTAAAACTAAATGTGGCGGCTGGCATTACCCACCCCACTTCAGGCTCTTAGATATACTGCGGATATCCGTATGCAAAGAGCTGTACTCCTCCGTACTGCGCCTCTGCCTCATAAAATCCCCATTCTAACGGATTCCCTTCACTATCATTTCCGTTCTGTAATATCCAGTAGTCGCTTTCATCAACATTTACATATGTAAGGTCTCCGTCCTGTTCAAAAGCGCTTACATTCACCTGTAAAGAAAATACCGCGATAACCAAAACTGCTAAAACCGCAAATATCTTTTTCATAAAATTTATTCCTCCTCTTGTTTTAAAAAAATGATGATCTTTAATATTTTTTTCATTATAGCATAATGCATATTTAACATTCCATTTTATACAATTCAAAAATTTTGATATTGATTTCAATAAATAAATAATTATTTCAATCGATTGACTTAGCGTATTTTTACAGGCATAATTGGTTACATAAAATCCAATTTTCAAACTGGCAGGAGGTCATTTTAATGAGTACAAACTATATTCCTAAAAAGAATCAGCTTGAATTTCTAAACTGGGAGTTCGGCATATTTTTTCATTTCGGCATAAGAACCTTTTACGAAGGACATCAGGACTGGGACATGAAGGAAATGCCCCTCGACGCCTTTAATCCTGCAGAGCTTGACTGCGACCAATGGTTAAAAGCTGTAAAGGATTCAGGAGCAAAATACGCGGTCTTAGTCTGCAAGCATCATGACGGTTTTGCCAACTGGCCGTCAAAATATACCGATTACACGGTTGCCAACACTCCATGGAAAAACGGCCGCGGAGACGTTGTAAAAGAATTTACCGATTCATGCAGAAAGTTTGGAATAAAGGTCGGTCTTTACTACTCTCCCGCCCAGTTCGGATCAAACGAAATGGACGCAAAAGAATACGACGACTATTTTATAAACCAGATAGGAGAATTACTTACCGGCTATGGAAAAATAGACTATCTATGGTTTGACGGCTGCGGTTCCCACGGACACAAATATGACACAAAAAGGATCATAAAAGAGATCAGAAGGATGCAGCCTGATATTCTTCTTTTTAATCTTTGGGAACCTGACGTAAGGTGGGTTGGAAATGAAACAGGTATAGCCAGGCTGCGCAACCCTAACAATGTAGTATTTTCAGATCTTGCCGAGGACTGTATAGATCATGATTATTTCGGAGACGGCTACTTTCTCCCTGCGGAATGCGATTGCTGCATGAGAGATCAATGGTTTTACAGCGACCGCAACGAAGGCGCCGTACGCACTCCCGACGAACTTATGGGGCTTTACTATTACTCTGTGGGAAGAGGCGCAAACCTGCTGTTAAATATAGGTCCCGACAGAAAAGGCCTGCTTCCTCAGATAGAAGTAGACCGCATAGTAGAAATGGGAAAAGAAATAAAAAGACGTTTTGAGGAATGCAGACTAAAAATCGCTGAAATAAAGAAAATCACAGACAGCAGCGGCAATTCCGTGCTTCAAATAACTCTGTCGGAAAGCTCTCTTGTAAATCATGTGGTCCTGGCAGAAAATCTGACCACAGGAGATCACGTAGCAAAATTTAAAGTTATGGCGTCGCCGGATATAAACGGGACAGCCTATACGGTATATGAAGGATATACTATAGGTCACAAACACATTTGCTATTTTCCCACAATCAGGACCAGACGGCTTGACATTATTATTGAAGAATCGGACGGACTGGAAGAGCTTACCGATATAAGCGTCATATACGCTATATAGATTTTTGTTCATAATAAATTTTTAAAGACTTGCCGAGTATATCTCCGCAAGTCTTTTTTATCCGTAATATTTTATCGAAACATAAAATATATTTAGTCTGTAATAACTTATTAAAATTTACAGGCAGGTACTATATGAATCATTTTTTATTCAAAAAAGAGGACGGAACTTTCACCTATATTTTTTATGACTATAAAACTTCCTCTATTTCTATGAGAAGTATGAGCAAAAACGGAAACAAAAGCTCAATAACAATTTTATACAAAAACGCCGAGCCGGATTTTTCCTGTTCCGCGGATAAAAGCGGCAACATTCATACTGCGTTTTCCGCAGACGGAGGCGGAATATATTACGGATGTCTTTCAGGCAATCTTTTCCGTTCCTTTAAAATACTTTCCTCTAAATCCCCCATGGACTACAGGAAAAATATACTTATTTCTGCCGCCTTTGACTCGGTATATATTTTTTACACAATAAAGCACAACGGCAAAAACATACTTTCCATTCAGAGTATAAATACCGAAGAAAGCCGCGCGGAATCTCCCCGCGCAATAGATTACATATATAACGCTGATCTCAGGCAAGGTATATGCGAAAGCGACGACGGCTTTATTTTTCTGTCGTATACGGGAGTAAAAAATGAAGCCTGCATAAATGTTTTAAAAAAATTCTCTTCTAAAGGCGAAGTAGTATCCTCATTTGAATATTTTCCTCAGTGGGATTCTCCCCTTAATACAGACGGAATATTATGCGACGAGTCGGGAGAAATCCAACTTTTAACTCACTGTCCGGATTCAGGTAAAATTCATTTTCACCAGTTCGACGGAAACGAATTTATAAACACCGAAATTGCAAATCCTGCGCCTTCTGAATTAAAGAACTCTTTTTTCGGACTTACCCATATATACGGAAAGACTACGTGCTACATGGTTTTGGGCAAAACCCTGTACACATGTGTTCTAAGGGGAGGTGGCTCCTCTTCTGTCCTGGAAAAACGGCCGTTCCGCTATCAGGGGAGCTTATTCCGCATTGACTTTTGTTTCTTTGAAAACAGATTCCTGAGAAGTTCCGTTCCCGGCAATATTTATTCAGGGATGTTCATATATATATTCAATCCATTTACCGATATAAAAAACGAACCTGATATTATGGACATTTCAAAAATGCTTTCCATAGAGAAAAGTCTTTCTTCTTTAGAAAAACGCGTAGCCCAAATTGAAAAAAAGCTTTCTGAAACAGACCAATAAAAATAAACGGCTGAAAGCCAGAAAAATATTCTGTCTTTCAGCCAACAATAATTCTCAAAAGACTAAGAGACCTTTTCAAATTGACTGTTATAAAGATTAGCATAAAACCCGTTTAATTCCATAAGTTCCTCATGGGTTCCCTGCTCTACTATATCGCCGTCTTTCATACATAAGATAAGATCGGCATTTTTTATAGTCGAAAGCCTGTGCGCTATTATAAAACTGGTCCTGCCCTTCATAAGGTTATCCATAGCCTTTTGAATAAGTATTTCCGTTCTGGTGTCAACACTGGATGTAGCCTCGTCCAATATCAAAACTTTCGAGTCCGCCAAAATAGCTCTCGCTATAGTCAGAAGCTGCTTTTGTCCCTGGGACACATTGCTCACTTCCTCATTTAATACCATATTATAGGAATCCGGGAGAGTTTTGACAAAATGGTCCACCTGAGCGGCTTTTGCCGCGGCTATTACCTCTTCATCCGAAGCTTCGAGCCTTCCGTATCTTATGTTGTCCATAATGGTACCGTTATAAAGCCACGTATCCTGCAATACCATTCCAAAAGCGCCTCTTAGTTCCGCTCTTGAAAAATCCTTTATATTGTGGCCGTCCACATATATAGCGCCGCCGTTAAGCTCGTGAAACCTCATAAGTAATTTTACCATTGTAGTTTTACCCGCCCCAGTAGGCCCTACTATAGCCACCTTCTGCCCGGCCTTAACATCCGCGGAAAAATCTTTTATTATAATTTCATTTTCCTCATATCCGAATTTTACATGTTCAAATCTTACATCCCCTTTAATATCAACGTTTTTCACCTTAACAGTCTCCGGGCATTCTTCCTCTTCGTCCAAAAATTCAAATATTCTTTCCGAAGCCGCCACAGTCTGCTGAACCATGTTTGATATATTGGCCATCTGTGTTATAGGCTGGGTAAAGCTTCTTACATACTGTATAAACGCCTGTATATCTCCTATGCTCATGGTTCCCCCTGCCGCCATCGACGCTCCGATAATACATATCATTACATATTCTAAATTTCCTATAAATCCCATAGCGGGCTGCATTATTCCGGAAAGGAACTGAGCCTTCCAGGAAGAATTATAGAGCTTATCTTTTTCTTCATTGAACTTTTTCAACGACTCCTTTTCTCTGTTAAAGGCTTTTATGACCACGTGGCCTCCGTACATTTCCTCAATGTGTCCGTTAACACTTCCAAGGTATTCCTGCTGTCCCCTAAAATATTTTTGAGAAACTCTTACTATACTTACCACAAGAATAAGTGAAACCGGTATAATGCAGAGGGCTACCAAAGTCAGCTGCCAGCTTATGGAAAGCATCATGATAAATACGCCCAAAATTGATGTGACCGAAGTTATGGCCTGAGTTATACATTGGTTCATGCTCTGGCTTAAAGTATCCACGTCGTTGGTTATTCTGGATAAAACGTCTCCCTGACTGGTCTTATGAAAAAATCCCAGGGGAAGCTTATTTATTTTCTCCATAATCGCATTTCTCAGGTTATAAGATACTTTAGTAGTTACTCCTGCCATCAGGTGTCCCTGCATGTATGAAAACAGCGCGCTTATTCCGTAAAGTATGATAAGTTCAACAATTATAAAACCTATTTTCCCGAAATTTATGCCCTCTCCTGATCCTGAAATAGTGCCGAAAAGTCCGTTGGTTATCTCATCTGTGGCCCCGGCAAGTATTTTAGGACCAAGGATAGTAAAAACAGTGGATACCGCCGCAAAAATCACAACGAACAGTATTTGAAGGGCAAAAGGAGACAGATAGGAAACCAACCTTTTAAAGCTCCCTTTAAAGTTTTTAGCTTTCTCTCCCGGCACCATTCCGCCCATAGGGCCTCCCATTGGTCCTCTTTTCATACCTTGTTTTTGACTCATTGCAACTCCTCCTTTGCAAGCTGAGATTCAGCTATTTCCCTATATGTTCCACAAGTATCCATAAGTTCTTTATGCGTACCTATTCCTACTATTTTTCCTTTGTCGAGCACAACTATTTGTTCGGCGTTCATTATTGTGCTTACTCTTTGCGCGACAATAAATACAGTGGCGTCTTTCGTATATTTTTTGAGAGCTTTTCTCAAAGCCGCGTCGGTCTTAAAATCCAGCGCCGAAAAGCTGTCGTCAAAAATATATACAGGAGGCTTTTTTACAAGAGCCCTTGCTATAGCAAGTCTCTGCTTCTGCCCTCCGCTGACATTCCCGCCTCCCTGAGCTATAGGCGTTCCTATGCCTTTTTCAGTAGAATCTACAAACTCCCTTGCCTGAGCTACGTCTATAGCTTCGTATATTTCCTGATCAGAGGCGTCGTTTTTTCCGTAGCTGAGATTTGACTTAATATCTCCAGAAAACAGAACTCCCTTTTGAGGGACATAGCCTATAGCGTTTCTCAGATCCTCCTGGGGTATATTCCTTATATCCACTCCGTTAAATTCTATAGAACCTTCCGTAACATCATAAAATCTCGGTATCAGGTTTATTATCGTTGATTTTCCAGATCCTGTAGAACCGATAAAGGCCGTGGTCTTTCCCGGTTCCGCTTTAAGGGAAATATGCTCGAGTACATTATTTTCAGCGTTTACATATTTAAAAGAAACATCTTTAAATTCAACGGTTATCCTGTTTGTATCGACCGCATATTTTTCAGAGCCGTTTTCAGGTTCTTTTATCATAAGCTCCGTATCAAGCACCTCTTCTATACGCATTGCCGAAACCGAGGCTCTCGGCACCATTATAAACATCATAGCGATCATCAAAAATGCCATTATGATCTGCATTGCATACTGTATGAACGCCATCATATCGCCAATCTGCAAAGTAGACTCAGCTATGGCGTGGCTTCCTACCCATACAATACCAAGAGAAAGCATATTCATTATAAGAGTCATTGCCGGCATCATGAACGCCATGACTCTCTGTATAAATCTGTTGGTATCGCTAAGCTCTGAATTGGCTTTTTCAAAACGTTTTTCTTCGTACTTTTCATTTCCGAAGGCTCTTATTACCATCATGCCGCTTAAATTTTCCCGGCTGACCAGATTAATGCGGTCGATAAGCTTCTGGAGCGATTTAAATTTAGGTATGGCTATGGAAAAAACTACAAGTATAAGTCCGAGTAAAATTATAACCGCTACCGCGATCAGCCAACTAAGGGACACACTTTTATTTACAGCCATAAAAACTCCGCCTATACCTATTATAGGAGCGTAGCACATAAGTCTTAATCCCATTGTAACCAACATTTGAACTTGCTGTACGTCGTTTGTAGTCCTTGTTATAAGAGACGCCGTAGAAAACTTGTCAAACTCTCCGTTTGAAAAGCTCTCTACTTTTTCAAACACATCTTTTCTTATATTTCTTGCCACTCCCGAACCTATTTTAGCCGCCATAAATCCGACTATCACAGCGGCTATCACTCCCGCCAGCGCCACTGCGAGCATCACTGCTCCTTTTTTCAGTATGTAGCTTTGCTGCATTTCGGCTACATCCCTGCCAGTCTCTTCATAAAACAGCTTTGTAAATACCACGCCTATCTGTTCAAGAAGCATGCCGTCCGAGTTCTCCGCGCTTACTATATATGAATCCAGACTGCCTTCAGGCAGCGCCTCGAGCATAGGAATAAGCGCATAAAATTCTTTAACATCGATATCCTCATAATCTGTAAGAGCTTCCTCATCTGCGGCATTCTCCCCAGTACTGCCCTGAAGACTATTCATATAACCTATAAAAGCAAGCGCGGATCTTCCGTATATTTCTCCCATGCGCTCAATATTATCTGAATCTGTCTCCTTTATTTTGTAAACGCCGTTTTCAAGCGTATATCCGGATACCATAAATTCAGCGTCCTCATCAGTCATAAAAAAACTTAAAAGTTTCATGCCGTTCTCGCTGATCTCATATGGTATCTTTTCCTCAATCCCACTGTTTTGTATACCCACATTGACAATATCGCTCATTAAATTCGGAAGGCTCAAATCAGTAATAGCCTGTCCGAACAGAAAAATAAGAGATATGATAACCAAAGCAATAAACGGCTTTATATACTTTAATATCAATTTCATAAAAGTTCTCCACTCATAATTTCACAAAATTTTTCAAAAAGCCTTACAAACTCCTCAGAGTCCTGAGCACCCATTTTTTCAAAAATATTTTTTATCCTGAGTTTAAATTTTTCCGCCTCCCTTTCAAACAAATAATGACCCTTTTCAGTAAAAAAGATATATGTAACTCTTCTATCTTCTTTCAAGAATCTTCTTTCAACAAAACCCGCGCTCTCTAGCTTATTTATTATCTGAGTAAGCGCCGGTTTGGATATACTCAATATTTTACTCATTGCGCTCATTTTTAAACCGCTGTTCTCACCCCGTTCTTCGTAATTTTCTTTTACAAGGACAAGTACGCGCATCTCGGAAAAGCTTAGTTCCTCCTCTCTATGCGCCGGTTTCTCTATCCTTTTAAACTTGATCAGCGATTTAATAAAGTTTTCCACTATTTCATCGTACATACAGTCATCCTCTTTCTTTTTTTGCGCAAGTTAAACTTAAGTTTATTAACTGTTAAGTTTCTTAACATTATAATATGTTTTATATTAAAAGCAATTACAGCCTTTTAAAAAAATTATTAACTTTTATTTAACAAAATCCGGCAAAAACCAATTTTGTTTTTTACCGGATCTTAAAATTTCAATCGTTAATTTATCTACACCTTTTTTATTGTATTTTTATCTGCCCATCCCTGACGGATACCGTCCTTTGTTTTGGCTACTGAAATAGGATATTTGTATTTACCGCTTTCAAGGATTTCGGTCACATACATTTTTTCATTATTTTTTATTACCGTATTTCCGCCGTTAGCATTGCTGTATATATTACCGTTTACAATTACCTCGTCGCCCACTTGGAGAATTTCTTCCTCTAAACCTTCACTGTCCGGAACGAGTATTATCTGTCCCACATATATCAAATTGGGATTTTCAATATTATTTATTTTTGCCAATACTTCCCACGTAGTTCCGAATTTCAACGCTATTTTAGTGAGAGTATCCCCTTTTTGAACTACGTATTTTTTATATTTTTCCACATCTTCAGAAGCCTTTGGCTCAAGTCCATAATATTTTGCGATAACTTTTACCTTGGCTGCGGCCAATTTTTTCAGGAAATCGTTGTCTCCGAGCAACGCGGCGGCTTCTTTATTGGTATGATATCCCTGCTCCATTAAAAATGCCATTTTACAGCCATAGTTTTTGGCGCTTTGTAAAACGGTGAGCCAATTGGTCTTTCCTTTCTGCGGAGTTTTATAAACAGCCCCTCTTTCTGTCAGTACGCCGTTTTTGTAAGTTTCTATCCAGTAACGCTTCCCTTCATAGGAACATTTCAGATATTCCGCGGCGATTTCTCCCAAAGAATCGGCAAGGGTTCCATCGGTCTCCGTACAGTCCATATAGCAAAGTACCCCGTTTACCGCCTCGGAACTGTTTGCATTTGAGTGGTTGGAAATAAACAGGTCAAAATCTTTGGCCATTTTTCCCCTGTTCCACAGGCTTGGGTTATCCCCCGGTCTTTCTCTGGTAAGAACAACCTCTACGTCTTTATATTTTTCCAGCTCTTCCTTTTCATATAGAGACAGATAATACATTTGAGTTCCTTCATATTTTTCGGGTTTTATATTATATGTCTTATAACCCTCAACATGTCCCGCGTCTATGCAAATCTTAACCATAGAACCATCCTTTATATATTTTAACTGTTATATATTATGCTTTAATGAACAGATATGTTTATATAATGAGGTACATATTTGCAAATTTGCCATATATAAATATAACAGCGATCTTCCCGGTCATTCTATTTTATCCGCCTTAACCTGCTCATTAAAAAAAATTTTACTTTTTTTAAAATTAGTACTTGCTTTTTCCAAAACTTGTGGTAATATATAAAGGCACGTTAGTTGTGCGGGCCTTTAGCTCAGTTGGTTAGAGCAACCGGCTCATAACCGGTCGGTCCGGGGTTCGAGTCCCTGAAGGCCCACCACATCCGTCGCGGACTATATCGTTCGCGGCGGTTTTTATTTTGAAAAATCAAGTTTGATCCTCCCTTGTTTGTAAACATGTTCACGGCGACGCGTCGTCGCTGTTTGCCGCAGAAATTTAAAACTCCCCGTCAAAACTCCAAAGTATCTTTTTATACTCCTTCGCCGTCAAATACAGGTATAAAGCTTTCTGCGACAGTTCCTTCTTCCTGGATAAAGCCCTGCTCAACACCTATATTAACAGCAAAATCCACCAGTCTGTCATACTCGTATCTATGTACCGGACGTCTGAGCTCAGGATATTCCTTCATCTCTCCCACCGGGGTATATTGATTCATTAAACTGAGATATATTTTATTTTGATAAGTATCATAAAGATAGCGAACGATTTTTTTCGCGTCTTCAAATCTATTGGGTAAAAGCAGATGTCTTACGATTACTCCTTTTGTCATTATTCCCCTTTTGTCAAAAAGCGGCTGCGGACACTGTCTTACCATTTCTAAAAGAGCTTTTTTCGCTATCTCGGGATAATCTTCCGCCCCGGAATAGCGAAGAGCTATTTGAGGATCCGCATATTTAAAATCAGTTAAATAAATATCTATCAGGCCGTCTAAATATTTTAGGGCTTTAACAGATTCATATCCGCCGCAATTGTATACTACAGGTATTTTAAGGCCGCGTTTTTTCGCCTTTACGATAGCTTCTGCAATTGAATATACATAGTGGGTGGGGGTTACAAGATTTATGTTTTCAGCACCTTTGAGCTGTAATTCCCCGAAAATTTCCGCTAGTCTGTCAATGGTGATTTCTTTTCCGCTCGCGCCACGGGAGATATCTTTATTCTGACAATAAACACAGCCTAAATTACATCCCGAGAAAAATACCGTTCCCGAGCCGCGCGATCCGGAGATGCACGGTTCCTCCCACATATGCAGGGCGGCTCTCCCTACTCTGAGGGAGGCAGGACTTTTACACACTCCCAGTTCTCCAACGTCACGTCTTACCCCGCAGGCCCGGGGACAGGCAGTACAAAATTCCGCCATATTTTTCCTCCATAGTAAATACTGATCCGATCAATTTAAGTCAGCCTCGGTTTTATAACTATTACTGATTAAAAATATACTTGCACCTGTGCTTTAATTTCATTTTGAGCACATTTTTTATTATATTTTTACGTATTTTTTCTGTCAAATTGCAGATAAATTATTTGCCATACAGAATCAACATGGTATAATTGTCTGCGTTAAATGTTTGATGGCTATTAAGTTTTATTGAAGGATGATTGAAATGATATTTAGTTTGGAAAAAAGCGTTTTGTTTGACACAGTATATTATATGGAAATATTTTTTAACAAAGAAAGACTTACGGAAAGTTCCGAAAACTATGGATTTAATGAAAATATTGCCTTTGAGCTTTATAATACTATCAACATCAGTCTTAAAGAAACAGATAGAACTTTTTTTGGTTACGGTAACAATAACTATTCTTTTATGCTGTTTTTGTTGTTTACTCATATAGACAAGATCAATTCTCTTGAGGAACTTATAAATATTTTACAGGACAAAAACTATATATCAGGATTATTCTCCGAATTTTACAAAGACGGACTGGAAAACCCCGGAGAAAAAGGTTCCGGTTTTGAAGCAGATCCTATAATAACCTCCGGTTTGCTGATGGTCATAAATGATTACGACCTGATTTTGAAAAATTTAATAGGAGATTTACATAACGTAAATTCTGTTATACAAAAATGCTATGCTGAAAATATGCACAGGATAAAATACAGATTAAAATTGTCAGACTATATAAGCATAATAAATAATTTTGGCTGCGATACAGATGAAATAGAATATTATGGCATTTCTCTGCTGCTACCTTTTAACTTTAAAAAAAGCAAAACTGTCTGGATATTCGGCTACATGGCCGACCTCTCGGTCAATAACAGGCATAATTTATCAAATGTGACGCTTAAATCGGTTCTCACAATATTGGAGGATAAATTATCGGTAAATATACTTGAATTACTTCATATGAATGGAAAGCCGTTATCCTCAGATCAAATTCTGAAGCATTTAAATTGTTCTCAGCTAGTATTATATATGGCCTTGCCCAATCTTCTGTCGGAAAACGCCGTTATTATGCATAAAGAAGACGGTATAAATTACTATTCTATAAATAACGAGTATTTTAAAAAAGCATCGAATATAATCGACAACAAATGTATGAGCTTTTATCAGCCCAAATGCGATTGACAAAAGCTCAGCCTTTTGCGAGTAAAATTAAATAATTATTTTTTCTCTAGCTCTAGCATAGCCGCGTAATGTTTCACTGAAAATTTTTCGGGAGCAATATTTTTTAGCAGGGCCTTATGTTCACTCTCCCACGCTGAGATTTCTTCCGCAGACAGCGAAGCTCCTATTCCTCTGCATGTTTTTACTCTTCCATTCCATGTTTCTCTTGTAAAAGGAATATCTATCTCGTATTCTTCATGGTATACTTTATCAAAACTTTTATATAGGCATTCGGGAACGGTTATCTGACGTTTTTTCTCCCCCGCTCCCGTCCACTTCGGACTGTATTTCAAAACTAATTTTTCACTTTCTCCCGCTATTTTATCCTCAAAGGGCAGCCATGCCATATAAAGAAGCAATAGCCGTCCATGATCTTTTAAGATACGCGTCAGCTTCGGGATGATTTTTTCATGGTCAAAATACCAAAAACATTGGCATGCTGTTACTACGTCAAAAAATTTTTCAGGAAATTCTATATTCTCCGCGGCTACCGTCAAATATTGTATGTTTAGGTTTTTGGACAGTATTTGGGCCTGCCTGATCTGATTTTCAGATATGTCGGTCCCCGTCCATTCCGCTCCGAAACGATACATATTTCTTGGGAGCACGCCGGTACCGGTTCCCAAGTCCAAAACCTTCTGTCCGTTTACGCACAGGTTTCTTTCGGCAATCTTATCATAGAAAACTTCGGGATAAATATCTCTGTACCTTCCGTAATCGGCGGACGTCTTTCCAAAATCAAAAGCTTTTCCAAAATCTATGTCTTTATTTGTAATTTCCATTTTAGCTCCTCGTTTAATTCATTTTGACTTTAATTTTTATTTTATCGCTTTTGCAAAAAAAGTCTACAGAAGAATCAGCCTTTTCAAAATGAGAAATATGTCTTACTCGCGGTATTTCAGATCGTAAAAAATAGTCTTTACGCATAATACATATAAAAAATTTCGAGTCTATGTAATGTCAAATACGTCGTCCATTTTTAAATAATCAGCTGTCAAATTATTATTGAGTTTTTATATCCAGTTATATATAATTAACAAAAACAAAAAATATAAGGAATACTGAAAATGAAAGTTTACTCTGAAGAATTTACTCATATTTACGATCCAAGTATAGGGGAAAAAGAAAAATGGTACATAAACGACCATACTATAATCCGCAGTGAAGACGGTTGGCATCTTTTTGGAATAACTCATGAGGAGCCCGCCAACCCAGGCGAAGAGAAAAATTTCGCTCACGCTGTAGGCAGAAAACTTACAGAAGGTATGTGGACCAAACAGCCTTATGCGCTCTCCTGCGACTATGAAAACTGGCAGGAACGCCTTCTATGGGCGCCGCACGTAATTAGAGTCGACGGCCTTTACTATATGTATTACTGCGCGGGAGGCTCCGACAGCGCTCATCACCGTATTCATTTAGCAACTTCTCCCGACCTGTATCACTGGACCAGGCACCAGGCGAATCCCATGGTTATCGACGGGTTTGATGCCCGAGATCCTATGGTCCTCAAAGTCGGAGATGAATGGGTCATGTACTACACTGCAAACAGCACCCCTAACGGAGGAAATCATCTTGTAGCCTGTGTTACCAGTAAGGATTTGATACACTGGGGTAATAAAAAAGAGGTGTTTGTAGATCCGTCTATAGGTACCTTCGGCGGACCTTGCGAGAGTCCGTTTGTGGTTTATGAGCAAGAGCATTACTTCCTGTTTATTGGTCCGAGAAACGGATACAATGGAACAGAGGTATTTATGAGCGACGACCCTTTTAATTTTAGAATAGAAAACTGCGTTGGTAAAATCCCATCTCACGCGGCGGAAGTTGTAATTGACGATAACGGCGAATATTATATTACGCGATGCGGTTGGGGCGAAGGCGGAGTTTATATTGCAAAGCTGCATTTCGACAGAGCATTGGACTATCAATATGAGTAAACAATTTTATTAAAAAATTAAAATGACCAATAATCCAAACTTAGTCATTTGTCTGCCCGGACATATGACTAAGTTAATGTTACCTGCATCTATTAAGTTATATATAAATGTCTACTATAAACCCTAATGACTCATAAAGGCATAACTATGTTTCATGCCGGGGAACCAACTATACTTTTTCTTACATACTCAGCAACAAAGCGGCCGTCTGTCGTTCCTCCCCATGCCGATAAGTCTGTTCCATCAACACTTGTTAGAGTAACGACAAAAGTTGACAAATCATCACTTATATCAATGGAAATATAATAGGTTCCGCTTCCATATTCATCAGTTGCCTCAAATTCCCTTTGATCATTAGTTTCCCATTCAAAATATAGTTTAATCAGCCTTTCACCATTATCAGAACAAAAGAATAAATGGCTTGGCCAAACATATGACGGGTTTATTTCAGATTCTCGTCCCTCAAAAGAATATAAATATATGTAACGTCCATCCCAAATACTATTATCAAGCTCACTCTCAAACCTATCTCTATCATTTACTACATAAAGGTAATAAGTTCCAAATGGAAGTTCGCGCCTGGAAGGGTCAATATAAGATCCGTCCAAAAAACCTTCTGGCAAATTGTCAATCGGAGCGCCAGGTAAATAGATCAGGATTTCATCTCCAATATTCCACATGTGCGCAATAACAGTAATATATCTGGTGCCGTTTTCATAATACACATCAGGGCTTTCATCAATTTCAAAGCTCTCAACACTCATCGAATAGGTATACTCATCAACCTTTTTGGGACATGAAAATTTCCCGTGAAATTCACTTATATATACAGTTCCATTAGGATAATCTTTTCCATAACTACCAATATCAGCATCATGATAGTCGCCATAAAAAGATCCGTCAGATTCAATATTAAGCTCAGTTCTCCAGGCCCCGGCTCCACTGCAAAATGTAAACTGAGAAGGAATAGTTTCAAAAACAGACAGTTCATCAGCACTATGTTGAAATGATGATATATCCAGAGGCAAACAATTGTTTATACCATCTTTCTGTATCATTGTAAGCTGATATAACGAAACCGCTATCGTATCAATACGCTCTTGAAATAAATTTGTCCAGTAATCCTGATTATTCCCAAGCTCATTTACAATTGCAGTCAGATTTTCATACAGAGCGATTGACGTTCGACAATAAAGCTGTGCAGCCTGAATATATTTACTATAAATTTCAGGGTCATTTAATTGGGTCTGCACAGCCTGAAGGGTATTTTTCGCCACTCTGTATACATTCTGCTGTAAATCAGACAAATACATCGCGCGTCGATCAGTTTTAAAACATTCATCAGACGACAGATTTGTTAATGGAAATCTCTCGTTAAACATCTGCGAGATATTTAATCCGGAATCCCATGCGCCCTTACTAATATTAGCCGCTGTTGACACATCTGTATCAATAAGGGTCTCCCAACAAGACTTATCTTTGAAAAACCCTATCGCTTCATTTTCAAGCTGTATTTCCACAACTCTCAATATATTATGATACCTGTCCGCAACATCAGTCCAGTCATTATTATCCGCTGATATTTTAAGATAGTCGAGATTTCTCCGCCCCATTACATTATAGACAAGATTTTTCGTAGCATTCACATATTTCATTTCCTGCGCCGTTTCTATTGCGGCGGAAATGAAAAGCATCTGATAGTCCAATTTGTCAAAATATTTTTCCGCGTTTTCACTCGTCTTATTATTTTCAGTAAAAGCTTCATAGAGTTTCTCCCCATAAGAAGCCACTTCATCACGCCGACCCGCTTCTAAGGCATTATACGCAAGATTCATAAATGATTTCTCAATAGCATTATAGTAATATTGAATATACCATTCTGCCGGTTCCGCAACAAACGATAAAGTCCTCTCAATTGCATCCAGAAATTCTGTACCTTTGTCAGAATGTAAGTCTGAATATAATTCATTTTGACTTACCTCTTTATACTTCTGAACAGACGAGTAGTCATATATGTCAACTTTAAGCGCACTAAAAAACGCATCGTTTAGATAATCGTCTGAACTTGAATTATCTTTCCCTATGAGGTCCATGATGATATCCAACGTTAATGAAAATGTAACATTACTCTCACCGCCGTACAATTCATAGATATCGAGTAACGTATTATCATAATCTATATCAAGCGCTTCCCACGCCGTGCATTCAGGCATTCTGCAATAAACTGTGCGGCCTTCGATAAACGCTATCGCCTTATAATAGCTCAGAAACATAAGAGCCGGAACAGCATATTTGTTTTCAGATACCTCTAAAATTATAATATCAACAGTCTGATAGCCATCATAAAACACCTGATTTTTAATATCAAATTTTGCGTTCCAAAATCCTTGAGTAACCGAAATAGTATCATCCTCCGCATATTGGGAGCACCGTGTTAACGCGCACAAATCATCTATAGTAATATAGTGTGTATCTTCATAAAGATAAAGACTGATTGATGTATCATCAATAACATTACTGTTTAATGAGAGTATAACTTCCTCAAAATTATCTTCCGAGGCATATATAACCGATACAGACATGCCTAACATGTAAA
Organism: uncultured Eubacteriales bacterium; assembly: GCA_949282945.1. Lineage (GTDB taxonomy): Bacteria > Bacillota > Clostridia > UBA1212 > CASDQQ01 > CASDQQ01. The sequence goes on along the minus strand of CASDQQ010000005.1, from coordinate 1,372 downwards.
TACACAGAGATATCAAGATATAAATGACAATAGAACGCTTTAAATATTGGTCAATTCTTGCTTTCATCGGCAATCCCCTCCATTAATGCATTAATAAAAACTTTTTCCGGATTTCCTGAAATAATCCTCTCAAATTCTTCATTACTAACCAGGAGATATCCGTCTTTTGTCTTTTCTGCTTTCATTTCAATGGTATTTTCAGAAACCGGATAATCAGGAGAATCTAAAATCGTCTGGATATTTTCTTTTGCCTTTTTAAGCAAAGCATCATAATCTTCTGTTCCATATTCGTCAATGGCCTGTTGAATGCCATCAGCAATTAACTGCGCCAGATCCGGTGTGGAAATCTTTACTTTTGCAACGCCAACATTATCTTCCCACGCAATATCCGATACCTCATAGTACACATTTTTACTAAATGATTGGGCAAGAGTTCCAGTTGGAACATAATTTCCCATACCTTCAATCTTATCCAAAGTATCTACCAATTTGACTTGTCCGCTGTTATCAGAACATCCAGAAAATATAGAGACAAAAAGAACTAATATGACTATCACACACTTCTTCACTTCAGTTTCTCCTGTTTATTTTTTAATTTTAAATATATACATAATATATCACACAAATATGGCAACGGCAAGTGATGGACTTGTAGATATCCAGTTTTATGTACCGGTCAATAAGTGTTTTATCCAAAAAATAAGTCTTTGATAATCATATCCGCACATTCATTGGAACCATAAGTGTCTACTTACTTGACAATGGTTCAAAACTCCACTTTTACATTGCTGTTCTTCCCCTGCGGCTTTTAAACCGTACCGTAAACTCTATTCTTAAATTCTGTTTTGTAGATAAAGGTTAGCCTGGCAGGGTCTTTATTGCTTTTTTAATCATACCCAGTGATTCTGATAACAAATGATTTTTCCTTAGTTCTTGACTACACAATCTTTTTAATTCGTCATCGAGTCCGTCTCTATCTGATGTTTCACAATATGTAGAAAGCACTTGTCGTAATACTACTACAATCTCTTGGTATTTAAAATCATTAACATCAAGCCATCTTGCATCGTGGAGTGTTTTTGCTGCTTTAATACGATGAATATCCTTTTCCGCTAACGGCTGTTTCAACAAATACTGGTGAAATGCATCATAATTACCGCTGTTTTTTATATTACCATCAATTTTTCTGCCTATTTGAGCAACATCAACACCTTTTTTCTCAACTAAACTCTTCATACTGATAGGTATTTTAATTTTTTCTTTGCTCTTTTTCCTCACATCATTTAGCAATTGTTGAAAAATAAGATTAGCCGTATTTGTCGGAATATTTTTATCGGCTAAATGATTGAAAAATTCTCCCTTAGTTTGATTT
>CASDQQ010000004.1 GCA_949282945.1 uncultured Eubacteriales bacterium | reverse complement strand
CGCAGGTAAATTCCGATAAGTATTCAAGACATGAAGCCCTCAAAATCGTATTGCAAAGATTCGCGTATCGTCTTGTATGGTTTGATACGGCGATGGCGAAGTCCTTTTATAAGCTCCCGGAAAAAGAAATCAAGCTGGCAGCTGGTGAATTAGTTGCGGAAGGCGTTTTAGTTGAATCAAATGCAGGATACATGCTGAAGAGTGATGCTGAATTATTGGCAAACTATGAGCCTAAGATTTTGAATTTTGTGTATGCGATTCACCGCAACGACTTTATTTATAAGGCTCATGAGCACGTTCTGAAAGAAATGGCAAAGAAACTAACCGAAAGGCTTGAATATGACCACGATCCTCTGCAATACCTGCTGATTGACGGAGAATTCCACGGTGCGTCAGTCGGTCACTTCCGAAACGGTCCGTATGATCTCAATGACGTTGTTTGTGATCTATCAGATGCCGAGAGTCGAAAAGATGAAATTGTCAAGGCAATTCGTGCTGTAAACTATGGTAAAAACCCCAAACGGTTTATGGGAAAGGAATTGTAAGAATGAAATTAGATGGATTAGGGATTTTTGTTAATGATATGCCAACAATGATTCGATTTTATCGAGATGTATTAGGGTTTGAAATTCAAGAGCCTGAAGATACTTTAAATGTGTATCTGATTAAGGATGGAACATTGTCTATGTTTTACCCCCGTAAAGAATTTGAGAAATTTGCTAACCGCAGTTTTAGTTATGCTACCGGAGTGAACGGACATTATGAAATTGCATTAAGTGTTGATACTTACGATGATGTAGATAAGGAGTACGAAAGGCTTATTTCTCTTGGCGTCACTTCAATCTGTGCTCCCGCAACGCAACCTTGGAGACAGAGAACTTGCTATATCGCTGATCCAGAAGGAAACTTGATTGAGATTGGCTCCTTTCACAAAAACGAATAAATCATTATTCTCTTAAGGAAAGTCAGATATTTAAATCAGGCAGAAGTAAAATATAACTTCATTAGATGATATCGCACCGTTTCTGAAAAATATGCAGACAAACACACAGCCCGCAGATTCGTTTGAATCTGCGGGCTGTGTACCTCTCAATCGGTTGTTTTTGAAAGTATCCTTATGGGAGCCCGTTGTTTACTGGATTTTTTAGTCCAGAGGCTTCATTGTGGGGAAAAGCAGAACATCTCTTATGGCCGCAGCTCCAGTCAGCAGCATGACCAATCTGTCGATACCTATTCCTATTCCGCCCGTAGGTGGCATTCCATGTTCCAACGCATTGAGGAAATCTTCATCTATAGTATTAGCCTCCTCATCTCCCTGACGTTTAAGCTCTTCCTGGGCCTCAAACCTCGCTCTCTGATCTATAGGATCATTTAACTCGGAAAATGCATTGGCCATTTCTCTCTTTGTAATAAACAACTCAAATCTTTCCGTATAATCCGGATCGTTAGGCTTTCTTTTTGCCAAAGGAGAAATTTCCACAGGGTGATCCATTATAAAAGTTGGTTGGTCCAATTTTTCCTCTACAAACTTCTCAAAGAAAAGATTGAGTATATCGCCCTTTTTATGTCTGTCCTCATACTCTATATGATATTGGTCCGCAAGTTTTTTAGCTTCCTCTTCCGTCTTAATCTCCGAAAAATCAACCCCCGCATATTTTCTTACAGCATCCACCATAGTCAATCTTTCAAACGGCTTGCTAAGATCCATTTCCACGCCTTCATAAGTTATCTTGGTGGTTCCCAGGACCTTAAGGGCCACATCTCTGAAAAGATTTTCGCACAAATCCATCATACCGTGATAATCAGTATAGGCCTGATACAGTTCAAGAAGCGTAAACTCAGGATTATGTCTTACAGAAAGCCCCTCGTTCCTAAAGACTCTGCCTATTTCATAAACGCGCTCCAGGCCTCCCACTATAAGTCTTTTAAGATAAAGCTCAAGAGATATTCTTAAATGCACATCTTCATCCAGGGCATTGTAATGAGTGTCAAACGGCCTTGCAGCAGCACCTCCGGCATTTGGTACCAAAACCGGCGTTTCCACCTCGATAAAGCCCATATTGTCAAGATATCTTCTTATCTCGCTTATTATCTTAGAACGTTTTATGAACGTCTCCTTTACCTCCTGATTGACGATAAGGTCCACATACCTTTGTCTGTAACGCATATCGGTATCTTTAAGTCCGTGAAACTTTTCAGGAAGTACCTGAAGGCTTTTTGAGAGCAGCAGCACCTCCGACGCGTGGATGGATACTTCACCCGTCTTGGTTTTAAAGACCTCGCCCTTTACGCCTACTATATCTCCTATATCCAATTTTTTAAAACAAGCGTAGGATTCTTCTCCTATACAGTCTCTTGCCACATAAGCCTGTATATTTCCCTGTATGTCCTGTATATGGCAAAAAGACGCTTTTCCCATTACTCGCTTAGACATCAGCCGTCCGGCTACAGAAACTGTTTTTCCCTCCAGTTCCTCATAGTTGTTTATAATATCTCCGCTGTGATGGGTAACGTCATACTTCATTATCTCAAACGGATTTTTTCCGTTTTTCTGCATTTCAAATAATTTTTCTCGTCTGAGCCTTAATATTTCATTAAGGCCGTCGAGCGTCTGTTCCGCATTTTCCTGCATATGTTCCTCCGACTTATTTAGCTATATCTACAATTTTATATTCCAAAGTTCCAGAAGGAGTAGAAACCTTTACGATATCTCCCTTTGCTCTTCCTATTATAGCGGCCCCGACAGGAGATTCATTTGATATTTTTCCCTCCATAGGGTTTGCCTCGGAAGAACCTACAAGATAATACTCTTCCTCAGTATCGTCCTCCATATCTCTAAGGATGATCTTAGCTCCCAGTCCGACCTTATTCAGATCTATAGACCCTTCATCGATAATAACTACATTTAAAAGTTTTTCTTCGAGGTCTGCTATTCTGGCCTCATTTTCCGCCTGTTCCTTTTTAGCTTCGTCATATTCGGAGTTTTCCGAAATATCTCCGAAAGCTATGGCAACCTTTATCTTTTCGGCGATTTCCATACGCTTTTGTGATTTGCGCTCCTCAAGTTCCGCCTCTATTTTCGCCAGTCCTTCTTTAGTTAAATGTGTAGCTTTTTCACTCATTTTAAATCCTCCTCTTTTATATGATCATTTTCCTCCAAGGGTGCTCTGGTCTTTGACCACCACGTCGTGAGCTCCTCCCTCAACAATACTTGTGGAGGATACCAATGTTATCTTCGCATTCTTTTGCAGGCTCTTAATATCTATCGCCCCGCAGTTGCACATTGTAGATTTAACTTTCCCGAGAGTAACCTCCAGATTATCTCTGAGTTTTCCGGCATATGGTACAAAAGAATCTACTCCTTCTTCAAAGGATAACCCGCTCTTTCCTCCCATATCATATCTTTGCCAGTTTCTTGCCCTGTTGGAGCCCTCTCCCCAATATTCTTTAAAATAATTTCCGTTTATTTTTATTTTATTCGTCGGACTTTCGTCAAATCTGGCAAAATATCTGCCCAACATTACGAAGTCCGCGCCCATAGCCAGTGCAAGGGTTACATGATAGTCATGGACGATTCCCCCGTCTGAGCAAAGAGGAATATATATTCCGGTCCTTTCGTAATATTCGTCTCTGGCCTTGGCAACCTCTATGATTGCCGTAGCCTGACCCCTTCCTATACCTTTTTGCTCTCTGGTTATACATATAGAGCCGCCGCCTATACCTATTTTTACAAAATCCGCTCCGGCTTCTGCAAGATAATAAAACGCGTCTTTATCCACAACATTTCCGGCTCCGCATTTCACTTTGTCACCGTATTTTCCTTTTATAAACGCAAGGGTATCTTTTTGATACTCTGTATATCCTTCTGAGGAATCTATGCAGAGTATGTCCGCTCCGGCCTCAACAAGAGCGGGAACTCTTTCTTCATAATCTCTTGTATTTATTCCTGCTCCGACCATATATCTCTTTTCAGAATCCAAAAGCTCTATGGGATTTTCTTTATGGGAATCATAGTCCTTTCTGAAAACAAAATAAAGAAGCTTCTGGTTTACATCTATGATAGGCAGACAGTTAAGTTTGTTATCCCAGATCATGTCATTTGCTTCTTTAAGGCTTATTCCTTCCACTCCGTATACAAGACATTCAAACGGCGTCATAAATTCTTTTATCTTTGTATCCATATCCATTCTTGAAACTCTGTAATCACGGCTTGTAACAATACCCAAAAGCTTTCCGTTGCATGTTCCGTCATCTGTTATGGCTATCGTTGAATGACCCTTCTCTGCCTTGAGGGCAATAACATCCTCAAGTGTATTTTCCGGGGTGAGATTTGAATCGCTTACAACAAAACCAGATTTGTATTTCTTAACCTTCCTTATCATTTCCGCCTGTGATTCTATGGACTGTGAAACATAAATAAAGGAAAGTCCTCCGCATTTTGCCAACGCTATGGCCATTCCGTCATCTGATACAGCCTGCATTACCGCTGAAACTAACGGAATATTCAGGGTCAGGTCCGGCTTTTCTCCTTTTTTATATTTTACTATTGGAGTAGACAAATCTACCTTTGACGGGATACAATCTTTGGTAGTAAGTCCCGGAATTAATAAATATTCACTAAATGTACGAGAAGGTTCTTCATAATAAAATGCCATTTCTTTTGTCTCCTTAATATTTATTGATTCATTATAATTTGATTGGAGTTTTATGTCAATAATCGCAAAGACTTTCAAAAAGCCGGAATTGTAGGTTTACAATACATATGTGACAAAGTACCTTGAAAAAAATAGCGAAGTTCCGTTTCTTATGTTATCTTTTAGTTACTTACACAAAAAAACATTAAAGAAAGGAACTTCACTATGCATAAGATAACACAGGACATGCG
>CASDQQ010000003.1 GCA_949282945.1 uncultured Eubacteriales bacterium | reverse complement strand
CAGAGATTTATATAGGTTTTATTACTGATATGAAAACAACAGGCTATAAAGACTCTCTCCTATTATCCGCGCCATTAAAGGCGGCACCGCGTTGCCGATCATTTTATAATTCGACGACATTCCGGATATAAATTCATAATCATCGGGAAATGTCTGCAATCTTGCGGCTTCTCTGACGGTTATCGTACGGAGCTGCCTGGAATCAGGATGAATGTGGCGCAGCCCGTCTTTATTTAAATGGGCCGGTATAGTATTACTTGGTTCGTCCCAGCGCAACACATAATACTTATGAACATTGGATGTTCTGCCCGTGATCTGTGTATAGAGCCTTTTAAGCGACTCAGCCGATGTATACTCGTTTTTTCCGCTTTCAATATCCTCGGTCAATATTTTGAATACTTCCATATCCCGTATATTGCTGTATCTTGGAGTGTGATTACATATCCCGGCATCAGTGGTCAAAATATGAGACCGGCTTTTAGTCATGTCCTTTATATCCAGAGGCAATATAGGAGGAAGATCATATATAGCGTCACGTACTGTTTTTTTTCTGTCCGTCCTGTAAAGAGGAAGCTGGTCAAAATAAAATGACCTCAAAAGCTCTCCCGTTTTATTTCCAAATACTTCTTTGGACAGTCCCACGATTATTACACGCTTTCTATTTTGAGGAACACCATACTCAGTAAAATCAATAAGCGCGTCATATAGATCATCTATCAGATCATATCCCGCCTTAAAAAACTCCTCGCGAATAATATCTGTCATGAGCCGCCGGCCATCTCCGGGTCGGGAGCTCAAAATTCCGGGAACATTTTCAAAAACAAAAGCTTTGGGCTTATAGTATTTTACAATATCGATATAACTTTCAAAAAGATAATTTCTGTAATCATTTTTCATTCCGTGAGAGTCCCGGATCCTACCGGCGATAGAATAGGCCTGACACGGCGGTCCTCCTATCACCAGATCTATATAGCCTCCGTTTTTAGCGACATAATAGTCCAATCCCTTTGAAACGCCGTATTCATCATCCTGCCAGCCGCCAATAAGTTCTTTGGTACGCCGTATGTCAAATCTCATTACGATATCTTCCGCATTTTCATATTTCCATTTATCAGCCATGCGGTTGCGAAGATTATCACAAGCGGCTTTATCCCATTCCACACACGCGATCAAATTGTACAGGCCGGAGGCCTCGAAGCCTTCGGTCAATCCCCCGCAGCCCGCGAACAGATCTATGGCATTTATCTTATTACTCATTTTTATCCTCTCCAAGTATAGACTTTATATGTTTTCCGATAGCATAACTTAAAAGAGGAGGCACGGCATTGCCCACCTGCCTGTTTTGCTGAGTGCGGGTTCCGAAAAAAACAAAATCATCTGGGAAAGACTGCAATCTGGCATTTTCACGAATTGTAGGGACTCTGTTATATTTATAATGGAAATGATTTCTGTGTCCGGTATCGATTGTACGTGACGGTTTATTTCCGTCGTATCTTGTCCATGCTTCGTGAAAATTTCTGTTTTCGCCCACGCCTGCCGGAAGATCCTTATAATTCCCGCCCTCAGGTACTAAAGCTATAATATCCTTTACCTTCTGAGTATGAGCTGTGGCCACATGGTTATATAAATGTACGGCGTTTGACCGCATTTTTTTCTGATATTCAGTTTGGGGCCCGGAAACATATTCGCTCACCTCGACACCTAGATCATATTCCCGTGAAGGCAGATCGGAGATCGCGTCTTTACAGCTTACATAATTTTCCGGAGCTAAAATAGCTTCTGGAAAAGAAGCCTTTCCAAGTTTATCTTTTATTCCTATAAAGACAAGCCGTTTGCGCATTTGAGGCACGCCGTAATCTGCGGCGCAAAGTATTTTACAGTCTACGCTGTAACCAAGAGCTCTAAATCTCTTCAATATCTCTTCTTTTATTTGTCCTTCATACAGCGTAGCCATTCCCGGTACATTTTCAATAACAAAAGCTTTGGGCTCATATAGTTTGACCATTTCAAAGACAGCCAGATACAATTTATTTCTTTTATCATCAAAGTTTCTGGGACCGGTAAGAGAAAAACCCTGGCACGGAGGGCCCGCGATTATTACGTCTATAACATTTTCGCCTATCATTTTTTTAATATTTTTAAATGTTTCATTATCTGACAGATCTGCGTTCAGAACCGCGGCTCCGTTATGATTTCTTTCAAATGTAGTTAATGCCGCCGCGTCGTTGTCCACTCCGAGCAATATATCATAGCCTGCGTCCATAAAGCCCTTAGACATTCCGCCGCACCCTGCAAAAAGATCTATTACGTTCATTTTATTCTCTCCTACAGCCTCCCCGTCCTCAAAAACAGTCCGTAAACATTTTCGTTATGATAATGTATATTGTCAAGAGTCGGAACAAAAAACTGGTTCTCAGGCAGTCTTATTCTCACGCCGTCAAAAGAGCGCAAATATTCGCTTGTAATTTCAGGATGCACGACTACTTTATATTCATCATTGAGCGTAAAAAATCCTTTGTCAAAAGCCCAATGAAGATCTCTTCCTAACGCCAGTCCATTGTTGGGCAAATTAAGCCCGCCGTGACTTTTCGGCTTTATATGGGCGGCTTCCACGTTTGTATAGTTGCCGTAGCTGATATCTTTCCCCGTTACGGCGCATTTATATCCATATCCGGCTAAAACAAAGTCTCTGAACGCAGAAGAGTTAAAAAGCTTTGCTAACGATTCTTCCGGATTGGCTATGACACAGTTCATGACTGTTTCATCTATAATAGCGGGAGCCGTACTTATACCGCTAAGCTTCGACGCGCGTTTTTCAAACTCGTCGATAACGCCCTCTAATATACCGTATCCGCCGCGTATAGGATATCTGTCAATTATCTCATTAAGTCTTATATATTCTTCAGACTCATGATTTTTTATAATGTCCATAAGATATACCGTCTGGACATCTTCATCTTCCGAAATCATTTCTTCTTTTCTCATGATCACAATATCATTTACCTCAAAAAGAAGTCCGTTTCCTTCTAATGACCGGTTAAGATAAATACGGTATTCATTTCTGGGATGCGCGGCAGCCGAGTTGTGGAATTTATCGTTATGGTATACAAAAGTACAATATACTTTTTTGCCGGTAGATAATAAAACTATAGGCAGCAGAGCACTGTCATTAATCTGCGCTACTGAAAGAGGCGGAAAAAAGGATAATATCCGCTCGTCCATAGGTGTAAACAGATATCTTCCGCGGTGGGGAACCCCGTCCGCTCCCACGCTTCCCAATTCCTGAAATCTGCATTTTTTCAAATAATATTGCATTGTCATCCCTCCGTAGATAAAATATACTGTCTTATCTCTAATCAGATGCGATTGTTATCTCCCCACTCGCACATTCCGTCAAGTATTGGGATCAGAGATCTTCCGCGTTCTGTCAGGCTGTATTCTACCTTTGGCGGAATTTGCGGATATTCTTCTCTATGTACAAGCATATCTGCCTCAAGCTCTTTTAAGGTTGAGCTTAAAGTCTTATAAGAAATATCGCCTATATATTTTTTCATCTCATTAAAGCGAACTACTCCAAATTCCATAAGCGTATATAGAATTGTCATTTTATATTTTCCATTGATTAACGACAGCGTATAGCTGAAACCTGTCGTCCCCAAACACTCTTTCGATATACAACGATCGTTCATTTTATACTCTCCTGAAAGTAAGTATATAACACAAATGTGCGTACTTGATTAGACGCTAGTTCTTGTTATAATCGTAATATGAACATTATAAAAAGTCAATATGTTCATCTGATTCAAAATAGATTGGAGTGTAGGTTTACAATACATATGTGACAAAGTACCTTGAAAAAAATAGCGAAGTTCCGTTTCTTATGTTATCTTTTAGTTACTTACACAAAAAAACATTAAAGAAAGGAACTTCACTATGCATAAGATAACACAGGACATGCG
>CASDQQ010000002.1 GCA_949282945.1 uncultured Eubacteriales bacterium | reverse complement strand
CCATGGAAATACGCCATATGTCAATGATCGTACTTACATATTAAAAGCCGGTACAAATTCATACATACCGGCTTTCAGCTTATTTACTTATTTATTATTTATAAATTTACATAACTTCTACTATCGTAACTCCGGTATCTCCCTCGCCCAAAGACCCCAGGCGAAAACTTTTAACATGTCTGTGTCCTTTCAAAAACGCATGTATTCCCGCCCTTAGCGCTCCTGTTCCCTTTCCATGGATTATAGAGACCGGAGAAAAATTAGCGCAGGAAGCGTCGTCCAGATACTTATCAATAAGAGCCTTAGCCTCATCTATAGTACATCCCCTCAAATCAATTTCAGGCGACATATTTTTTGTCTTCTCGACAAGACCCACTCCGCCTCCGGACCTGTATGAAGCAGGCTGATTCTCCTTTTTTCCCTTAGACGGCTCTAAATTGCTCATATGGACCAAAACCTTCATAAGACCTGCCTGTACCAAAACATTTCCCTCCTTATCCGGAGGACGTACTACTACTCCTTCATGTCCAAGAGTAGTTATTCTGACATTCGAGCCCTCTTTAAGCGATTTTTTCAGCTGCTCCTCACTTATCCCCGGGAGGCCGTTTTCTCCCTTTTTCTCTGTAAGAGGATTCTCTGAAAGCCCCGACTCAGTTTCAGCAACCGTTTTATTAAAATTATTTTTAAGAGTCTCTGCCTCTTTAAGTTCAATAGAATTCTTCTGAGCAAAAGAAAGCTTTCTCATTTCAGAAAGAAGCGCGTCCGTTTCCTTTTTAGCCTTACTTACAATTTCAAAGGCCTCCTCCTTAGCCTTCCTTATATAGGCTTCTCTTTCAGACCGCAGAGCTTTCTGCTTCTTTTCCATTTCCCATTTAAGTTGCTCGGCCTCCTGCTTAAGCGCGTCGGAATAGGCCTTATTTTTCTCAGACTCCTCTCTGTTCCTTTCAATATCTATAAGAAGATCCTCAAAACGCAGATCTTCGGAGGTAAGAAATTCCTTTGCCCTTTCTATAATAGATTCCTCAAGCCCCAACCTTTTGGATATGGCAAAAGCGTTACTTTTTCCCGGCACACCTATAAGAAGCCTATAAGTGGGTCTTAAGGTCTCTACGTTAAACTCGCAAGACGCATTTTCAAATCCAGGAGTAGATACGGCGTAAACCTTAAGCTCACTGTAATGAGTAGTTGCCACAGAGGTACATCCCTTCTGGTGCAAACATTCCAAGATCGACATTGCTAGTGCCGCTCCTTCAGTAGGATCCGTTCCGGCTCCAAGCTCGTCAAAAAGAACAAGCGACGTTTCCGAAGCTTCAGACAAAATTTCAACAATATTTTTCATATGTGAAGAAAAAGTGCTTAGACTCTGCTCTATGCTCTGCTCATCTCCTATATCCGCATAAACATTTTCAAAAACGCTTAGCTCTGTCCCTGTATCCGCCGGCACATGCAGTCCGGACTGAGCCATAAGAGTAAAAAGACCGACCGTTTTTAAAGTAACTGTTTTTCCTCCGGTATTTGGACCTGTAATTATCAGGGAGTCAAAATCCTTTCCTATCCAAAAGTCTATGGGCACGACATTTTCCTTAGCTATAAGAGGATGTCTCCCCTTGACTATATTTATTCTGTGTTCACAATTCACCTTAGGGCTTACTGCCCTCATCTCAAAGCTCAGTTTTCCCTTTGCAAAAGCAAAATCCAAACAAGAAAGGACAGATACATCCCGCGAAAGCTCCTCTTTTACCGCCTCTACCTCAGAAGAAAGCATATATAAAATACGCTCTATCTCGTTCTGTTCCTTAACCTTAAGTTCTTTAATTTTATTATTTGCCTCTACTACGGCCATAGGCTCTATAAAAAGAGTCTGACCACTCGCGGACGTATCGTGCACAAGGCCTGGAACCTGCTGTCTGTACTCTGTTTTTACAGGGACCACATATCTGTCTCCACGGATAGTAACAACAGAATCCTGTATATACTTTGAGCTTGAAGAAGAATGTATAAGCTCGTTAAGCTTTTCTTTAATCGAGCTCTGTCTGTCCCTTATCTGCCTTCTGATACTGTAAAGCTCAGGAGAAGCGTCGTCTGCCATTTCTTCCTCGCTCAATATACAGCCCGAAATATGTTCTTCAAGACGTTTGTTAAAATAAAGAGAGTTTATAAGAGTCTCTACTGAATTTTCATTTTCTGGACTTTCCTCGGCAATAGACGAATAATCCTTCATCCTTCTGCAAAGCTTTAAAATATCGCATATATGCAAAAGTTCTACAAACCCCAGACAACCGCCTATTTCTATACGTTTAAGAGAAGGTCTTATATCATGGATCTCCGACATCGGCGGAGACCCTCTCCTTGCAATAAAAGCTACTGCGTCATCAGTTTGTGAAGCTGCTTCCTTTATTTTATCAAAATCAGTATAAGGCTTCACCTCCGAGGCAATTTTCTTACCCGGAGTTGAAGCCGCAAAAGACATTAATTTCTCAATTATCTTATCATACTCCAAAACCCTGAGAGATTTTTCATTCACTTTCTTTCACCTTTACAACTTTAAAGAAGTTAACAACATAAGTTATAAGAGCTATGAAGGCTACGGTTACAGCAATCCATGCTATGACTGAGGCAATAGCTTCTGTAGCTTTAAACATCATAAGGATTATGGCCGCCGCGAATAGGAAAGTAGCTATTTTTCCGACCCATTTGGCCCCAACTACCTTATTTTTTACTTTATAAAGAAACGCCCCGCCTATAGCCAGAACAATTTCTTTTGCAAGCACTATGATGGGCAGTAAAATGGTTATTTTTTTGTCATATGCTAACAGAAACAAAGCAATCAGCGTAATAAGTTTGTCAGCAAGAGGGTCAAAAACTTTTCCGAAATCGGTTACTAAATTATATTTTCTTGCAATATATCCGTCAAGCACATCAGAAACCCACGCCACAAAAAATATTATTGCGGCTACTTCAAGATGTCCCTCCAAAAACTGCCATATAAAAAACGGTATAAGTATTATTCTGAATACTGTTATAGCATTTGGTACATTCACTTCAAAATCCCCCGCTAAAAAAATCAGCACGTGTCTTAGTATAACTCATCAGCAAATAAATTATTTACACTGCCGTATATAGTAGATTACAGCGACAAAATATTATTTACCTCATACATATATTCATCAAGACTCTTCTTCATGGCCATACCTTCTTCCACGGAAACATCAGTTATCTGATTGTTCCTTCTTACCACAAGCCTGTTATATTTTCCTTCTTTAAGAAGCTGAGTAGCCTTGGTTCCCATAAGGCTTGCCATCACTCTGTCCCTCGGAGTAGGCGACCCGCCTCTTTGGATATATCCCAAAATCGTCGCTCTGGTAGAAATACCTGTCATTTCCTCTATTCTCTTAGCAATTTCTACCGCTCCGCCTATACCTTCTGCCAAAATGATTATATAATGCTGCTTTCCTCTGTTCCTTCCTTCTATAATAGGTTTAATAATATCTGTATTAAAATCAAACGGCTTTTCCGGAAGTATAACAGCCTCAGCGCCGCAGGCAACAGAAACATTAAGCGCTATATGCCCGGCATTTCTTCCCATGACCTCAACAACCGAACATCTCTCATGAGAATAAGCCGTATCCCTTATTTTATCTATCGCGTCCTGGACCGTATTGCAGCAGGTATCAAACCCTATAGTATATTCTGTACTGTCAATATCATTGTCAATGGTACACGGCACGCCTATAAACGGCATACCGAGCTTGCTTAGATCATGAGCGCCTCTGAATGAACCGTCTCCGCCAAGGATAACAAGAGCGTCCAGGCCAAAAACATGAGCCATATTAACAGCCTTCTGCTGACCTTCTATCGTCATAAGCTCTTTACTTCTTCCTGTCTGCAAAATAGTTCCGCCTCTATTTATAATATCAGATACCGACCTTGCCGTCATATCCTCGATTTCTCCATTCAACAGGCCGACATATCCTTTTCTTATTCCTTTGACCTTGAATCCGTTGTAAATACCTGATCTTACAACCGCTCTTATTGCCGCGTTCATGCCCGGCGCATCTCCGCCGCTGGTTAAAACCCCTATAGTTCTTATAATTTTATTTTCTTCCATAATATATTGCCTCCCATCAGCTTTATAATAACTTCTTTGCCTCTAAAAATCAATAAATATATTATCCGCGCCCAAAAGCGCCTTCATATGGTTTATAAGCGAATCATTCACGTATATATTATATCCCGATGTTTTGATAACTTCCCCGTCTTTTACATATTCTACCTTTATCGGCGTCTCGCCGGAAAAATATTTTAATGCCGCCAGAACTGCTTTTATATCTTCTCTGTCTACGGTATTTCTTATTATCACTTTATTTTCGCTCACTCTCTTAACCGTATCCAGGGGTACTATATTTTCACATATTATTTTAGGCCTTTCCCCTACAGATATACTTAATCTTCCGTTTACAATAACAGGGCTGTCCTTTATAAGGTCATGCCTGTATTTCTCAAACACCTGAGAAAATAATATTACCTCGATAGTTCCTGTCATATCATCGAGAGTTACAAAAGCCATTTGCTTATTGCTTTTTGTAATTTTAACTGTTATTCCCGCGATAAGCCCTCCTGCCGTGACCTGCATTTGATCTTTGAGTCCGGTACTCTCCGCTTCAAAATACCTGCCCCCGTATTCAAGATCTTCACTGCCGTTTTCATAAGCGTTTATATCGGCCGCCGATATAGTTCTTATACTTTTCAGTCTGTCTGAATACTCCTCCAGAGGATTTCCAGTAACATAAAGCCCGAGCATTTCCTTTTCCATACGTAAAAGAACATCCTTTTTAAACTCTTCTACATCCGGATAGAAAACTTCTTTAAAAACATCCTCCGTATCGCATACACCAGAGTCGAAAAATGAAAGCTGATCCGCCGAGCGTTTTTTTCTTTCCGCGGAAACAGAATCCATAACTCCCTCAAAAACCATTGAAAGCTGTGAGCGGTAAAGCCCAAAGCTGTCAAAAACGCCTCCTTTAATGAAGCTTTCCACACACCTCTTATTTACCGCCATATCTGAAGTTCTCTCACAAAAATCCTTAAAATCCTTATACTTACCGTTTTTTTCACGTTCCGCTACGATATCGTCTACAACATTTAATCCGGCATTTTTGACTACAGACATCCCAAATCTTATATTTTTTCCGTCCACTGTAAATTTTGCGGAACTTAGGTTTATGTCTGGAGGCAGTACCGTTATACCTATTTTTCTGCACTCCTCCACATACTCCGCGATTTTATCAGGAACACTTAAAAAGCTGTTCATCATAGCGGCCATATACTCAACCGGATAATAATATTTAAGCCACGCAGTCTGATAAGCTACCACCGCGTACGCGGCTGCGTGGGATTTATTAAAGGCATAACTCGCAAAATCCATCATCTGATCGAAAATTTTATTTGCGATATCTTCCGCAACGCCGTTCTCTCTGCATCCGTTTACAAAATTTTCCCTTTCTTTGAGCATAACGTCATGCTTCTTTTTAGCCATTGCCCTTCTAACAAGATCAGAGTGTCCAAGAGTATATCCCGCCAAATCTCTGACGATCTGCATTACCTGCTCCTGATATACCATACATCCATATGTAACATTTAGTATAGGTTCCAATTTAGGGTGAAGATATTTGACCTTTCCTTTATTTTTCTTATTAGCTACATAGGTTGGTATCTGGTCCATAGGCCCGGGCCGGTATAACGCTATCCCGGCTATAATATCCTCAAGGCAATCAGGCTCAAACTCCTTCATGAATCTGGTCATACCGGCACTTTCCATTTGGAAAACGCCCTCTGTGTTTCCGTCGGCTATCATCTTGTATACATTTTTATCATCAAAATCCAACTCGTCTATATTTATAGCGATGCCGTGATTTTTCTCAATAAGATCCAGGGTGTCCCTTATGACCGTTAAAGTTCTGAGGCCCAGAAAATCCACTTTTAAAAGCCCCAACTGTTCTAAAATACCCATGGTAAACTGGGTAACAATGTTTCCATCGGTTTTCTGCACAGGTACATATTCGGTTACAGGTTCTTTGGATATTACTACTCCCGCGGCATGCGTTGAAGAATGTCTCGGATTTCCTTCAAGCTGGCTGGCTATGTCCAAAAGCTCCTTTACCCTTTCGTCACTGTCGTATCTTGCTTTCAGCTCAGGATTCATTTCCATTGCCAACTCAATAGTCATTGGCTTTCCTGGTTTAAATGGAACCATTTTGGCGAGAGAATCCACTTCGGCAAATGGGATATCCATCGCCCGTCCTACATCTTTTATAGCGGCTCTGGGCTGAAGAGTTCCAAAAGTTATTATCTGAGATACCTTGTCCTCTCCGTACTTTCTAATAACATAATCTATTACTTCCTGTCTTCTCTCTATACAAAAATCCACATCGAAGTCAGGCATGCTTATTCTTTCCGGATTTAAAAATCTTTCAAACAGCAGGTTATATTTTATTGAATCTATATTTGTAATTCCCAGGCAATACGCGGCTATGCTTCCGGCGCCCGAGCCTCGTCCCGGACCCACCATTATTCCGTTATCCTTGGCGTATTTTATAAAATCCCAGACAATGAGATAATAATCCACATACCCCATTCTATTTATTACGCCAAGCTCGTACTCAAGCCTTTCTGTAACCGTTTTGATAAGCTCTTCACCGGCATTTTTACCGTATCTCTTTTCAAGACCCTTATAACATTCCTGCCTTAAATATTCATAATGGTCCATATTTCCCGGAGTCTCAAAAACAGGAAGTATAGTATTTCCAAATTCTATCGTTACATTACATCTATCTGCTATTTTTACAGTGTTTTCTATGGCTCCTTCAATATGTGAAAAACTTTTTTTCATTTCCTCCGGAGATTTTATATAAAATTCATCTGTGGAAAACTGCATATGGTCTTCTTCAGTAATTTTTTTGCCCGTTTGTATACACATAAGAATTTCCTGAGCTCTGGCGTCCTGCTTTCTCAGATAATGAGCGTCATTTGTAGCTACAAGCGGTATATCAAGTTCCTTACTGAGTTTTATAAGTCCCTGATTCGCAACTGTCTGTTCCTCTATACCGTTGCTTTGAAGTTCAAGAAAAAAATTATCCTTTCCAAAAATGTCCAGATATTCAAGTGCTGTTTCTTTAGCCTTATCATATTCTCCGTTCACGATTTTGTACGGTATCTCGCCGCTCAGACAGGCGCTGAGAGCAATTATGCCTTTAGAATGCTCTCTGAGCACCTCCCTGTCCACTCTCGGCTTAAAATAAAATCCTTCCACAAAACCTTTTGAAACGATCTTTATAAGATTATGATATCCTTCATCATTTTCAGCCAAAAGTATAAGATGATAGCTTTTACTGTCAAACCTTGGTTCCTTATCAAACCTCGTACGCGACGCGACATACACCTCGCAACCTATTATAGGTTTTATTCCGGCTTTCACTGCCTCCTGATAGAATTCTATCACCCCATACATGGCGCCGTGATCGGTAATGGCCACGCTGTCCATTCCCAGTTCCTTTACTCTTGGTATTAAATCCTTTATACGGTTTGCTCCGTCCAACAGACTGTATTCTGTATGAACGTGCAGATGTACAAAATCTCCATTCATATTTTAAAAACCCTTCTCTATGACTTTTCCGGCGCAGTTTATGAGATCAAAACCGAAAAATTTATATAATCGACAGATTCCCGCGTATTATTTACCTAAAAGCGGATCTATGACCGAGATCACATTTTTCACAAGCTCTTCTCTGGCCGCCTCGGCCTCTGTCTTTGAAGCTCTTGCAACTCCTAAGTAAACCTTTATTTTTGGTTCCGTTCCGGAAGGACGTATACAGAACCAGTCGGTATCATTTATTTCAAAATATAGTACGTCTGATCTATAGGAATCTATATCTGTAATCTCTCCTGTTTTCAAGTCCTTTCTCTTGCAGGTCTTGTAATCTCTTAAAGCCGCCACGTCTATATTCCCGAACCTGGCGGGAGGATTTTCCCTCAATGTATTCATAGCGTTCTTGATTATCTTAACGCCCTCAAGTCCCGTCAGGGTAAAAGCAATCGTCCTTTCACAGAAAAATCCGTATTTTTCATAGAGTGCCTGAAGCGCGTCATAGAGGGTCATACCTTTCTCTTTATAAAAAGCCGCCATTTCCGCGATCATCATACATGCAACAACGGCGTCTTTATCTCTTACAAATGTCCCTATAAGATATCCGTAGCTTTCTTCGAAACCTGCTATATAATTTTTCAGGCCATTATCGTCATACATGTGTATCTTTTCTCCGAAAAACTTAAATCCGGTAAGAACGTTCATATATTCTACTCCAAAATGTTTGCATATGACCTCTGTAAGATTTGAAGAAACTATAGTTGAAATACAATACGGATTCTTTGGCATAGTACCTTTAGCCGTTCTCTGCGAAAGGATATAATCTACAAGTAAAAGTCCAGTTTGATTTCCTTCCAGGACAAAATATTCTCCATTTTCATTTTTGACCACAACGCCTACTCTGTCTGAATCAGGATCCGTTCCCAGTGTCAGATCTGCTTCTACCTTTTCAGAAAGCTCTATAGCCAATTTAAACGCAGCCTTTTCCTCCGGATTGGGCGATACCACAGTTGGAAATTCCCCGTCGGGGGCAACCTGCTCAGGCACGGAAATGACATTTTTAAAGCCTGTCTCGTCTAAAACTCTGGTTACAAGTTTATATCCCGCCCCATGGAAAGGAGTGTACACTATCTTCATACCTTTCGCTGTTTCTTTAAGTTCATCGACATTTACTGAAAGCGTCTTAAGGGAATTTATATAGGCGTCGTCTATCTCTTTTCCGATTATCTTAAGCATACCATTATCAATGCTTTCGTCATAGTCAGCTATTTCTATTCCGGCTATATCCTTTACAGAGGCTATGTCCGCCAATACACGGTCGCTGTCTTTAGGAGGAAGCTGTCCTCCGTCGTCCCAGTATACTTTATATCCGTTGTACTGCTTGGGGTTATGGCTTGCCGTTATTACTATTCCGGCCGCCGTTTTAAGATAGCGTACAGCAAATGAAAGCTCCGGTGTAGGTCTTAGTTCGTCAAAAACATAAGCTTTTATTCCGTTAGCTATTAACGTTAAAGCAGCTTCAAAAGCAAACTCCTTTGACATATGCCTGCTATCGTAAGCGATCACAACTCCTTTATCCGCAAAATCCCTGCCCGTTTTCAAAATGGAGATCGCCAGACCCTGGGTAGCCTTTCTTACAGTATACTTATTCATTCTGTTCGTTCCGGCTCCTATTACTCCTCTGAGCCCTGCCGTTCCGAATTCCAAATCCTTATAAAATCTGCTTTCTATTTCTTTCTCATCATCTTTGATAGCTATAAGTTCTTTTCTTGTCTCTTCATCGAAAAAAGGATTATCGATCCACTCCTGATACTTTTCCATATATCCCATAAAATAAAACCTCCGCAAGACAATTAGTTTTCTATATTTTACCATAATTTATTGTATATTGTAATAAAATATTATAAAATACATTCATTATTTAATTTCTTTAGGAAGATGAGGTATATTATATGCAGGACAGATTAAAGAAACTTGAAGCAGATTTTAACAGTGTGTTTCCTAAAAATAACGCGGAACTACGTTTTTTTGCCGCCCCGGGAAGAGTGAACCTTATAGGCGAGCACATAGATTATTGCGGAGGCTATGTATTTCCCGCCGCTCTCACATTGGACAATGTTGTTGCTATCAAGCCTAACGGAACGGACAAGATCAGAATGACCGCCACCGATCTGGAATATAAAATTTATGAATTTGATCTGCAAAATATTGACGCCGCCCGTTCTCTTGAGTGGGGCAATTATCAGGCCGGCACCGCAAATGAACTTTTGAAAAACGGATATAAACTTGCAGGCTGCGACGTTTTGTTTGACGGCACCATACCTTTCGGCTCAGGACTTTCCTCCTCCGCTTCAATAGAGCTTGTCTCGGCAATCGCTTTTGCTTCGGTAGGCAGTCCTGAAAATGAAATAAATCTTGTGAACTTTGCGCTATACGGTCAGGGCGCGGAAAACAATTTCTGCGGCGTAAGCTGCGGTATCATGGACCAGTTCGCTTCGGCTATGGGGAAAAAAGATAACGCCATACTGCTTAACTGCGAGACTCTTGAATACAGATACATACCTTTAAAATTGGACGGCTGTAAAATAGTTATCGCCAACACCTGCAAAAAACGGTCTCTCGCCGAATCAAAATATAATGAAAGAAGAAGCGAAGTCGATAAAGCTTTTGCCATACTTTCGGAATATTTGCCCGGAAAACCCAATCTTTGCTCTATAACTCCAGAGGAATTTGAACAATATAAAGATAGAATAACTGACGAAGTTATCCGTAAGAGGGCCCAACATGTAGTCTATGAAAATGCCAGAGTTTTAAAGTCCGCGGAACTTCTTGAAAATAACGACGTAGAATCCTTCGGAAAGCTTATGGTCGAGGCCAACTCTTCTATAAGAGATCTTTATGAGGTCACCGGATTTGAATTGGATACAATGGTTGACGAAGCGCTTAAAATAGACGGAACGGTGGGCGCGCGTATGACCGGAGCAGGCTTTGGGGGATGTACTGTAAATATCGTAAAGAGTGAAGCCGTAGATAACTTTATTAAAACAGTAGGAGAAAATTACGAAAAGATTACCGGACGTACTCCCCAATTTTATGTATGTGATATTGGCGACGGAGCAAGGGAGCTTACTTTATTTTAAAATATAGCGCAGGACGTATTTATCATTCCGTTTTTATAATTACAATTACAGTAAAACGCAATGCGGAGGAAAATAAAATGAAAATAGTTATAACGGATTTTTCTACAGTATCTTCGGATAATGATCTTAGTCCGTATATTTTTAAAGAACTCGGAGATGTAACATGTTATCCTCTTACATCCCCGTCAGAGCTTCCCGGGCGAATAAAGGACGCGGAGATAATTCTTACGAATAAGGCTGATCTAACCGCCGACGTATTGGGAAACGCGCCCGCTGTTAAATATATAGGGCTTTTTGCAACTGGATATAACAATGTTGATATTGAATACTGCCACTCTCACGGAATAACTGTATGCAATGCCGGAAACTACTCTACAGGTGCTGTTGCGCAGCACACTTTTGCCTTCATTTTAGAACACTATAATAAAGTGGGGCTTTACAGTGAATTTTCGGCCTCAGGAGGTTGGAAGAAAAGTCCTGTCTTTACCTCCCTTTCATTCCCAACATACGAGTTGTCCGGAAAAACTATCGGTATAGTGGGCTTCGGAAATATAGGAACAGCTGTGGCTAAAATCGCTCTGGCATTTGGAATGAAGGTTCTTGTATATACACGAACGCCTAAGGCAGCAGATCTTCCCGTAATATTCACTGAATTGGAAGATTTGCTTTCTAAGTCGGACATCGTTTCAGTCCATTGTCCGCTGAATAAAGCTTCTGAAAAAATGTTTGATAAGGAAACTTTTTCCAAATTCAAGGAAGGCTCGTTCTTTATAAATACCTCTAGAGGCGGAGTGGTATGCGAGCAGGCGCTTTACGACGCGCTCTGCTCCGGCAGGCTGTCCGGGGCCGGCATTGATGTGCTTGAATGCGAGCCGATGAAAGAGGACTGTATTCTTCAGAAAGCACCCAATATATTGATAACGCCTCATGTGGCGTGGGCTCCTTATGAAACAAGAAAAAGACTTTTGGACATCGTTTATGATAATTTAAAATGTTTCATTTCAGGAAATCCCCAAAATGTAGTTTAAAATAAGATATCCACATACCTTTAAAGTGTCTTAAAAAAGAAAGCGGCCAATTCAGTTAGTTGTGCAAGTCCTCCGCTTTCTTTTTTAAATACTGCAGAAAAGATTCGCAGCCTTCTTTTACGTCGTTGTACGTCTCGTCAAAATTTCCTGTATACCATGGGTCAGCTATATCTCTTGGATTTTTTGAAAAGTCTAAAAGCCGGAAAACTTTTTTATTTTTATCCTCTCCTGTAATGCGCAGGATATTAGCTATGTTTATTTTTTCCATCCCTATTATATAGTCGTATTTATCATAGTCCGAGGCTTTTAGCTTAACGGCATATTTTCCGTCCGTGGATATGCCGTATTCTAGCAGTTTCTTTCTTGTTCCGTAATGGACGGGATTGCCTATTTCCTCAGAACTGGTAGCTGCCGAGGCTATAAGGAAATTCTTTTCTTTTCCAATTCTCTTTACCATATCTTTTAAAACAAATTCCGCCATCGGAGATCTGCATATATTGCCGTGGCAGACAAAAAGTATTTTAATCATCTTTTTTATATCCCTTCGTAAATCTTCAATCCCTGATATTCTGGCTTTCTAGCGCTTTTTTCTTTTTTGTTTTGTATCAACCTTTTCACAATTATTTCTGTCTTTACCGTCTTGTGGCCTTCAATTATATTTTTCAGACTTTGATAGACATCCTCTGTCATGGGTATAAGCCGGCAGCAACATTCAGTTTTTGAAAAGTGTAGCGTCCCCCGTTAGGCAACTAATATTCATATTGCTTCCTGGAGGGTGTTTTTATACTGTATAGCCCTATTCTACCTTTCTTCCCGCAGCAGCTTCAAAATGATATTTGACAATGCCAAGATCTATCTTTGTATAGAAGCCTTTCTCCGCTCTGGCAAATACCCTTTCATTTTCAAGTATGAAATAGAATTTCTGCTGATTCATTGCCGTCGGCGCCAGAAGGACTGCTTCCATTCCTTTTGAAAACCAATCTGGCATAACTTCCGCACAATTGCATAGCTGCTCCACAGGTTTATTTTTATGTGCTGTTCCCTGTACTGCGCCGTATCCAAGCGCAATTATACATACCTGTTTTTCGCCTTTTTCAATTTTTGCGGTACTCTTTCCATGGGTCATTGCAACCCAACAGGTATTTAAGCCAAGTTCCTGTGCCTTTAATACAAGTTTCTCACCATAGTATCCCGTCTTTTCTTCTAACTCAATGCCTTTTTTTCCCACAAGTGCAATATAATTTTCTACCCTGCTGAATTTTCCATAACGCGCCATAATGCTGTCAAAGCATTTTGGTTCATCAAAAATAATCTGAATATTTAATCCGCTCTCTCTATTGCACTCTTTCACCAGGGCAATCAGCTTTTCTCTTTTTTCAATCTCAATCTTTTTTCATCATATTGCCGCACGCTATGTCGCGCTTTCATAATTTCTAAAATATCCATAATAAAAACTCCTTTAGTTTAAATATCCAAGCGAATTATATCATGTTTTTATTAAAAAAATTCACTGCTAAAGAAAATCGAGATAATAACTTTTAAATAATCATTATAATCTTATTATAAAACACTTTTCAAATAAAGTTACTCTAAAAATTTCCCCTTATAAAAATTGATATTCCTAAGTTTCTTTGCGGTCAGCCTAAATATAACGCAACCATCCGGACATACAATTTCCTTACTATATTTGTCGCTGCCGCCAATGTTCTCTAAGTCTCCACCGCTTCTGACAGCCTCCATAACGGGGAACATGACCATCATTACTTTGGAACAAATACCCTGCCCTTCTGTATTTACCGGACAACCATAGGTACAGGTATATTTATCTCCTATCTCTTCACCATTTCTGCAGTATCCTTCTGTATGTTCACCTCGAAGAAATCCTGTCACTTCTATCTCAAATTTATATTCCTCATCATACCATTTCTTCATACTTACCCTCCAAATTTCAATCTCTCGTTTTTTTCATTATCCTTATATTAAATCAGCGTCCGTACCTGTTATCCAAAAAAATAATTTTATTTATAAAAGTATTTTTCTTTCTTTAAAAATTGGAAATTCGACAAATCAGAAGGATAAAAAATAAATATAAAAGTAAAATAATAACTTCCTGGTATTATTTAATACTCTACTTCGTCAAACCGTCTCTTTTTAAAATAAAACTGCCGATCCTCATCGGTGATCTGTCTGAGAATACGACAAGGATTTCCAACTGCCACTACGTTGTCTGGAACATCTTTGGTAACAACGCTTCCTGATCCTATGACCACGTTGTTTCCGATATGTACGCCAGGATTTACCACTACATTTGCGCCGATCCAGACATTGTTTCCAATGGTAACCTCGATACCGTATTCATAACCCGCATTACGCGGTTCCCAATGGATCGGATGTCCTGCTGAAGTTATAGTAGTATTTGCGGCAATCATTACATTGTCACCAATCTTTACTTTCGCTACGTCGATGACTGTGAAATTATAACTCGCGAAGAAATTATCTCCAACCTCAATATTCTTTCCGTAATCACAGTAGATAGGTGGAAACACTTCGATATTATTTCCTATCTTTCCGAACAATTCGCCAAGGAGATGCTTCTGTCTTTCTGTATCTTCTGGTGGACAAGCGTTAAAGGCAGTAAATCGACGTTTACTTTGAATCCGCTTTTCCGGCAGATCTTCTTTCCAAGCCTGATATGGAAGCTCCGCCAACATTTTTTCGTATTCTCTCATTGTACCTGCATCCTTTCGTAAATGAACATATTTTCTATCATTATACTTTTTTTCGGAGTAAACGCAACACGCAAGTCCACAAAATGCGATAGCTTTCATTGTAACGCCGCATCCCATTCTTCTATGAATTGCCTGATTGATTGCTGACGATTGGTACGATCATCACTCACAGCTCTCGTGGCGATCTCAAACGGCTTGTCGCCGAGCTGCCACTTTTCCCGTGTACGATTATACCCGCCAAAGAGAGCAAAAGCAGTGGCACCAAGGGTATAGACGTTCGTAACTTCATCAATAGCGGCTCCGAGCTGATATTCTTCCGGTGATTGGAAACGAGAGCTTCCCCACATACGTCCCATGTCATTGATGCAAGGTTGCTTGCGGAAAAGGTCAACATCGCAGATCGTTGTCTTTCCGTTCGCAAAGTCATACATAATGCTGCCGTCGTAAAAATCTATGGCAACATAGTTGCGAGATACAACATGTTCAAAAAAGCTCAGTATGTCGCTGAATACGGCGAGTCTGTCATTGACGGGAAGTTTCATAAAGCGACGATGCGCTGCAGGGTACATTCTTCCCATGCAATCTCCGTCAGCCCATTTGAATACCATAGCGAAACCGCCTCCGATTTCCTTGGCTTCAATAAGTTTAATCAGATTCTTATGCTTCAGATCGCTGTAAATTGGGAGCGTAGCTTTCAATCTGGCAACGGCATCTGCAGGATCGCCGTTGTACTGCTCGGTAAAAGCACCGGCGAATTTGACGAAATAACGCTGACCGTCTTTTTCAGTTCCAAAGCAGATATTTCCGGAATCCTGATCATCGTAAACCTTGAACACAGTTCCATACTCTTTCATAAAACTAAAGTCAAACGAACTTTTCAGTTTGAACAGAATCCCATCAATGTACTGTAGATAATAGCCTTTGAAATACCAAGTCGGCACGGGATTACGCATATTATCATACCAAGAAAGAACTTCCTTTGCTTGGTTCAGCATGATATCTACTTCATCCTGTCCAAACGGAATTGCCCAATATACAGACGAGAGAGTATTGCTTGAAATGTAAAGGGCAAGCAACCTCCAAAACTCCATAGGTACGTTATCGTCAAAGTATCCGTTCACCATACCGGAGGCAAAAAGAGGAGCCTTTTGAGCGCACCATACGATGCGGTTAAATTCTTCCCATGGATCGCCGTAATCATTACGATTAAAGTCAATGACGTGGAGCTGACCTTTGCGGTCGATCATCATATTACCGATGTGGTAGTCGCCATGCTGATACACCTGCGGTCTGTTTTTCAGCAAATGACGGTTCTCGTTTATGTAGTTGATAAATGCTTGTCCGTTCTCATACTTGATGGGGCACTCTCCATACTTTTTGATCTTATAGTCCATCTTTCGATTGAAACGTATTTCCCAATCCTCCTGTGTTGCAGGTGCAGGGATGGAGTGGATCTTGCGAAGAATACGCCCCGCTTCCAAACCATATACATACTGCTCGGTATCAGAATAGCCCGACATAACCTGCTCTGCATCTTCGCCGTCAATCCAACTCTGGACTGAATAAACACCGTCTTCACAAGTGCCAAACTCGATTGGTTGGCACATAGGTATCCCCAAGGAGGCTACTTGCCTCATCATATTGAATTCAGACTGTTTCGCGTCGTGCTGTGAAATATCAGAAACGCGCAGAAGATACCGTGTACCATTCTCATCAGTAACACAGTATTTTTTATCACTGGACCAACCTTTATTTATCGGTTCTTTTGAAATAAATTCAGTCATCAGTAGTCCTTTAACATCATTGGCTCTAATTTTTCAATCACTAGACGATACCCCCTCTGGTAAATTAGGACGGTAATAAAAGCCAACGTCTCTAAGTTCTTTTTCATAAGCTAAAATGTCATCAAAATTGTCAACTTCAAGCGCAATATCAATAAATAGGCTTTGCTTTTATTGTGAAAATGGAGGCGCTTCCAACGTGTTGAATGTCTTTGATTACATCACCTAAGATCTCTTTCAGACGGGCAATCGTATTCTGAGCCTCGATTTCCCATTCTTTTTTTTGTTCACACAGCTGAACTGTACATTTGCTTTCACTTTTTTATACGCTCTGTTAAGGTTATACTTATCCAGTATCGCTTCCAAGAGCTTTGACTGTGCACTGTCTCTTTCCATCCATCTGCCACATCTATCCCGCATGTTAAAGTTTGGATATTCAATAGAGAAAAATAAATCCGAACCCATCCCCAACTGTGAGAAGATTCGGATTTATACTGTTTGGTGCGGATAACAGGACTTGAACCTGCACGAAGTTGCCCTCACTAGCACCTGAAGCTAGCGCGTCTGCCAATTCCGCCATATCCGCATATATTTCTTTCAGTACCAGATAATCTATCTTTCCGGTACTGAAAGGATAGTTTTATTATATATTCTATTCCGCTGCTTCTCCGACTGTTTCTTCAACGGGTTCCTCAGCGGCTTCAGCCTCGGCCTCTTCCGGTTCCTCTTCAACTACAGGATCAATAGGAGCAACTTCTTTTATACTCAAATTGATCTTCTTGGACTCCTCATTGATCTCAATAATCTTAGCTTCGACCACCTGTCCTATTTTCAAAGCATCTTGAACTTTATTTATTCTTACGCTTGAAATCTGAGAAATATGTACAAGTCCGTCAAGTCCCGTCTCAATCTCAATGAAAGCTCCAAACGGAAGGAATTTCACAACCTTACCGGTTATAACGTCGCCTACGCTGTATTTCTCATTAATGTTGTTCCAGGGATTATCTTCTGTCTTTCTGTAACCCAAAGAAATTTTCTTTGTCTCTCGGTCAAATTTTATAACATAAACCTCTATAGTATCCCCTACAGCAACAACCTCAGAAGGATGTTTTATCTTTTTCCATGACAGCTCTGAAAGATGAACAAGACCGTCGATTCCGCCAAGATCGACAAAAACCCCGAAGCTAGTAATACTTCTGACCTTTCCATTATAAATCTTTCCGACCTCGATATTTGACCAGAATTCTTCGCTAATTCTTGCTTTGTTCTCTTCATCAATAATTTTATGAGAACCTACGACCTTAACTCTATTCTTATCGCCCTTTTCAAAGGTAACGATCCTTACTTCAAGATTCTTCTTTATGTATGAAGACAGATCGGAAACATATCTGGACGCAAGTTGAGAAGCAGGAATAAATACTCTCACTCCGTTCGCATTTCCTACAAGTCCGCCTTTTACAGCCTCTGTAACATAAACAGTAACGGGAGTTTTATTTTCGTAAGCTTCTTCGATAGCCTTAATATTCTTTTTAGAATCTATACGCTTCTTTGACAGAACGACCTCGCCATCCTTATCATTTACTCTTACGACAATAGCTTCAACCTCATCGCCTATATTAGGCTGTTCTCTGAATTCGTCAATGGCAACAAAGCCTTCATATTTAAATCCTAAATCAATGAATACTCCGTTTTCATCAACTCTGATAATATTTCCTTTAACGGTTTGTCCTGTCGCTAAAGTTGTTAATGATTCTTCAAGCAATGCTTCAAAACTGTCGTTTGTGTTAGTGTTAATTTCGCTCATCTTACTAATAACCTCCCTGATTACATGATCAGGCGTTGACGCGCCCGCAGTAACCCCTACTCTTTTAATATTTATAAAATCAATCCCCGATAAATCAAGGGAAGATTCGATCAGAAACGTTTGCTTGCAGTTTGCCTTACAAATTTCTACAAGCTTTAGCGTATTTGAACTCATTTTGTCGCCTATCACGATCATAAGTTCTACGGACGCCGCCACATTTGCAGCTTCTTCCTGCCTTTTAACAGTAGCACTACATATTGTATCAAAATATATAAATTTGTCAAACTGTTTTTTTAATTGTTCTATGATTAATTTCCATTTTACTACGCTAAATGTGGTCTGTGATAAAACGCAATAATTATTTTCCGTTTTATCAAGCTTTTCCACATCCTCTGGTTCAGAGATTATGATTGCTGAATTTTCACACCATCCGTTTATTCCTATGACCTCCGGGTGCTTCTCATCCCCTGTTATAACGATCTTATATCCCTCTTTGTATTTTTCCATGGCAAGCATTTGTATCTTTCTTACAAAAGGACACGTAGCATCTTCCACGGTAACGCCCATTTTATCAAGATCGGCCCGCACCGACTTCGGAATGCCGTGAGCTCTTATAATGACGGTGCAATTTTCTTTTTCATTAATTTTTCCTTCGAGTTCCTCTATATTCTCTATAACGTCTATTCCATTATTGGAAAGCTCCTCTATTACCGCATTGTTATGTATTATAGCGCCGAGAGTATATATTTTCCCATTATTATTTTGAGACAGCCTGTAGGCAAGATTTACGGCCTTAGAGACCCCAAAGCAAAAGCCCGCGCTTTCAGCAAGAACTATTTCCATTTACAGTATCCTCTAACATTTTATAAATATCGTCCACTATTTTCTGGCTTATTCTCTGATAATCGTCTTTAGTATACTCTTTTCCTTCTTCCCCTTCAATTACATACGGCTTTCCGTATACAAGGTTTATTCTTGAAAAAAGTTTCTCCCCGCCAGAAATACCTACCGGGAAAACAGGTTTTCCGCTTTCTATAGCAAACTTGGCGGCTCCGTATTTAGCCTTTATCTCATCTTTATTTTTCCCTTTAGTCCTTGTCCCCTGAGGAAATATCCCCACAATTTTCTCCTCTTTCAATAAATCCATTGTTTTTTGTTTTGCTCTGTCGTCCCCCTTGCCTCTTGCCACAGGATAGGCCCCAAGTTTCTTTATAAGCTGAGCAAGGACAGGAACCTTAAACAGCTCTTCTTTGGCCATCCAATGTACTTTTCTCTTGATCTTAAGGCCTATCACTATAACATCCAGATCGGAAATATGATTACAACAAAGAAGATATCCGCCCTCTTCAGGTATATTCTCAACTCCGTAATATTTTACCCTATAAAATAAAGACATAAAAATTTTCATTACGAATCTTATAACTTCCAGCATATTATAAAAGCTCCTCCGCATATTTCTTTATTAAAGATACCACGTCGTCGATCCCCATAAACGTAGTATCCACAAGTATAGCGTCGTCAGCCTTCTTTAGTGGGGCAAACTCCCGTTCACTGTCATTTTTATCTCTTTTTATAATATCTTCTTTTATTTGTTCCTCAGTAAGGGAAAAATCTCCTTTTTCTTTCATTTCTATAAATCTTCTTCTGGCTCTTTCCTCCGGAGAAGCTATAAGGAAAATTTTAAGCTGAGCTTTTGGAAGCACATATGTACCTATATCCCTGCCGTCCATGATAACCGAATTGCCTTCGGCTATCTTTCTTTGCATCTCCACCATCTTTATACGCACCTCAGGTACCACAGCAACCGCCGACGCGGCCTTAGACACGTCGTTAGTACGTATTTTTCCAGATACATCCTCGCCGTTTAACAATACCTTCTGTTCTCCGCCCTCGTACTTTATTTCAATATTTACAGCCTTGAGCAGCTCCACAAGTCCATCCCTGTCCTCTATGTTTACATTTTTTCTCAGCGCGTACAGGCCAAAGGCTCTATACATGGCTCCGGTATCTAAATAAATTATATTCATATCCTTCGCGATTATTTTAGATATCGTGCTCTTTCCTGAACCGGCCGGTCCGTCCACAGCTATAGAAATATTTTTCATAAATAGTCTCCCTTCTTAAACCACTCTGTGTCCAAGGCCTATCCCCACTTCATTAAGGTGCAAAAGACCTATGCCGAAATATACCGAAACAGCCACATGGCTTTCATAGCGGGCAATACCTATTTTTCCACCCACATTAAGGCCCAAAGCCTTATTCATTATCTGCGAAAGGGCTTCTCTTGCAGCTCCGGCCACAGCGCCCTCCTCCACATTATTTTCCAATATAAGGCCTTCTCTTTTGGCCGCTACTACGGCCCTTTCGATAATTTTAGAAACTGAACTTACAAATTCGCCGCCAAAATCCACGGCGCAGGTCTTAATCTTTTCCTTTAGAAAATTATTTTGAAGCGTCTTTTCTTCACCGCGATCGGACGCTAAAGATAACTTTATCGCGGCTGTAGTAACCTGCTTACTTCCTATATTCTGTACAAAACAATCCATAAAAAGTCCTCTTCCAAACTTTAATATGTGACTATTTTATAACTTTTCTTTCTTGATTTCAATGTACAAAACGTCCTGCCGTAACTTTTCCGCCTGTAAAATCAAAAATATCCACATAATATTTAGGATCGAACACACCCGACTTAAGGGAAATCCTTATTACGCAAGGTTCCTTAGTACGGTAATTTTCCACCTCTATCAGATCGTTTTCCTTAATTATCATATTATATGTTTTCTGGCTTTCCTTATCTACGTACTCCCCGTTTTTCAGTATTCTTATGCCATCTGTATTTCCTTCTATAGTCACGGTCAATTCATCATACAAATAAAGATATGTCTCCTCGAACATCTGCTTCCCGGTATCGGCATATTCGGTCTTTTCATATTCGCTGTAAAAAATATATCCCTGGATCGCCACAAGTATAACAACTATTACGATCTCGGCTTTCAAAAAAAATTTTTCCAAACTTCCTCCTGTGTCATATTCCGGCCATACGTTTAAACTCCTGCTCATCTATGACCTGAACGCCTAATGCCAAAGCTTTATCAAGCTTTGATCCCGCCTCTTCTCCCGCCAGAACATAGTCGGTTTTCTTAGATACGGAGGAAGATACCTTTCCTCCGAGCCTTTCGATAATTTCCGCGGCTTCGTTTCTTTTATATGTTGGTAGTGTTCCCGTTAAAACAAAAGTCATTCCGTTAAACGCTAACTCCGCTTTTGAAAGCTCTTCTCCTTCGTCATTTTTCAAACTTACTCCGGCTTCTTCCAACCTTTTAAGAGTATTTAACGTCTGCTCCTGTCTGAAAAATCTGTAAACGCTCTCTGCCATTATCAGTCCGAAATCTGATATTTCCTCTATTTCTTCAATGTTTGCATTTATGATGTTTTCAATGCTTTTAAACCTGGCCGCCAGATTTTTAGCGGCTTTTGCCCCTATATGGCGTATTCCAAGGCCAAATATCAATTTATCTATGGAATTTGTCTTAGTGCGCTCAATAGATTCCAAAAGATTATCTACCGACTTATCTCCCATACGCTCTATTTCAATTAAACGCTCTCTGTGATCCTTAAGATAATACAGGTCGGCAATATTTTCTATCAATCCTTCTTTAAGTAAAATATCTATCACAGCCGGCCCCAATCCGTCTATGTTCATAGCGTCTCTTGAAGCAAAATGTACGATACTTCTGAATATTTGAGCGGGACATTCTATTCCCGTACATTTATAGGCTGCCTCTCCTTCTTCCCGTACCACGTCCGCTCCGCACACAGGACATTTTTCAGGCATTAAAAAGTCCTTTTCCGTTCCGTCGCGCTTACTTTGGTCCGCAGAAAGTATTTCTGGTATTATATCTCCAGCCTTCTGAACAAGTACCATATCACCTATTTTAATTCCTTTAGATAAAATCATATCCATATTATGAAGCGTAGCTTTACTTACGGTACTTCCGGCCAGTTTTACCGGTTCTAAAATGGCAAGCGGCGTTAAAACTCCGGTGCGTCCGACGTTTACCTGTATATCTCTTAACTTAGTATACTTCTTTTCAGCCGGATATTTATAAGCCGCGGCCCATCTTGGCGCTTTTATGGTAGAACCTAATATCTCTCTTTGCCTGAGGCTGTTTATCTTAACTACCGCTCCGTCTATCTCGTAAGAGAGCGAGCCCCTTATTTCCCCTATATTTTCTATCTCTTTTATAGCTTCTTCGATATTTTGGCACACTACATAATCAGGGCTTATCTTAAACCCCTGTTCTTTCAAAAACTTAAATGTATCAGTATGTTTTTCAAATTCTATGCCTTCCGCAAGCTGTAGATTAAATATAAATATATCCAAATTTCTTTCTGCGCATATTTTAGGATCGAGCTGTCTGAGAGATCCGGCAGCCGCATTTCTTGGATTTGCAAATTCTTCCTGTTCCAAAGACTGTTGGATTTCATTAAGGCGGATAAAATCCTTTTTCTTTAGCAGCGCCTCTCCCCTTACGATGACTTTTCCTCCGCTGTAAGGTATTTTTAAGGGAAGAGATCTAATAGTTTTTATATTAAAGCTTACATCCTCTCCTGTTATTCCATCGCCTCTTGTAGCTCCCAGTACAAAATCTCCGTTTTCATATGTTATCGAAACAGAAAGTCCGTCTATTTTACGTTCCACTACATATTCGTATTTTTCACCATTTAAAGCCGCCTTAACTCTAAGATCGAAGGCTCTCAGTTCTTCAAAGCTGAAACAGTCGTTGAGACTTTGTAAAGGTATCTCATGGGAAACCTTTTCAAAGTTTCCCGATACAACGTCGCCCACTCTTTGGGTAGGAGAATCAGGAGTTATAAATTCCGGATATTTTTCCTCGAGTTCTTCTAATTTTCTGTACTTTTCGTCATATTCATAATCACTTATGTCAGGCTTGTCCAAAACGTAATATTTATAGGCATGCTCATTCAGTTCAGCCCTTAAATTATTTATTTCTGTCAACGCTTCATTTTTATCCATTGCCAAAATCATCCTACCCATTGTTTTTCTATTAATTTTACAGATTACAGAGCTTTTATGTCAACAATTAATACTGTTTATTTCAGAAAGGCTCAGACCCTGATGAACGCAAAGATTTATGCCGTTGGCTATCACTTCGGAAAGCTTTTCCATAACATTGTCGATGTCCTTTGGGGTAACCACCAGGTCATTAAAATCTTCGTCAAAATACTCTCTCAGCCTTCTGTAATTTCCACCCGGAGCAATATCTCCTATCATATTTTTTCCAAGCCTTTCTGATAAAGAGTCTATCGCGTCTCCCGCGAAAGTTACCGCGTCTACGACCGTAGGGACTCCGATAGCTATTACCGGAACACCCATGGTTTCCTTTGAAAGCTTCATGCGTTTATTTCCTAAACCTGATCCGGGAGATATGCCAGTATCTGCTACTTGTATGGTGGTGTTTATTCTCTGGATCTTTCCGGAGGCTAACGCGTCTATAGCTATTATGATATCCGGCTTTATTTTTTCCGCCGTTCCGCATATGATTTCTCCTGTTTCTATGCCTGTAATACCTAAAACGCCGGGAGAAATTGCCGCCAGTTGGTTTACTCTTTCATCTATTTCATCCGGCATATACTGCTTTATGTGTCTGGATACAAATACTTTAGATACAGTTTTAGGGCCAAGAGAATCTGCGGTTACATTCCAGTTTCCCAAACCGGCTATAAGGACGCTCTTTCCCTTTTCCATTTTACAGACTTCTCTTAGTATTTCTGCCAGCTTATGACTAAGATTCTCAAAATCTGAAGGCTCGAAATTTATTATATTAGGTATTTCCAGGGTAATATAATTTCCCTTTTCTTTTCCTATAGCCTCGGCCGCCCCATCTGTATCCACTTTTATCTTGGTTATCTTTACATTTTCATCTTCCTGTACATCCATTTCTATTCCGTCTGGAAGCGTTCCCTCTTTAGCGGCCTCCACATAATATTTGCTTTTTATAAATTCTGCCGCGTCAAGAGCCAGATCTGTCCTGGGCATATAACCGTCGTTTTTTTGTTTTTTTTCCATAATAAAAACTCCCTGTATTTTTTATTTATACAGGGATATAATTTGCATATTTTCTTGTTTTTATTATTCACATTATAATATCTTCAAATTTCCCGTTAAGAATGCTCATAAGACTTTTAGGATTTAATTCAATATGAGAACCAATCCTTCCGCCGCTTATGAAAAATGTATCAAAGTTTTCAGCTCTTTTATCAATGACTGTATAAAACTGCTTCTTCATGCCAAGAGGACTGCAGCCTCCCCTTATATATCCTGTAATCTTGTTTATATCCTTAACATGGATCATTTCAACGGATTTTTCTCCTACAGCTTTAGCGGCTTTTTTCAGATCAAGTTCTTCAGCCACGGGTATAACAAACACAAAAAAATTTTTACTTTTTCCTTCCGCGACCAGAGTTTTAAAGGATCTTTCTAAAGGTTGGCCAAGTTTCCTTGCCACAGTGGTTCCGTCTATAAATTCATCGCATTCATACGTAATGATATTATAAGGTATCTTATTTCTATCAAGTATCCTCATTGCGTTGGTTTTTACATCCTTTTTATTTTCCATGATATCAAATATACCTTCCATATCCTCTGTCTTTAAGTTCAGATATAAGTTTTCCCTTAAGCTCAGATAATCTTTCATCAGAGCTTTCTTCGTTTAGACCGGGCTTTTCAAATTTGTACCCTATAGCGTTTGAAAGACTTGAAATTCCAAAGAAAAGGGCTCTTCGGTTATTTTCCGACACTTTCAATGAAGAGATAAGGTAAGGTATACGCTTTTCAGCTTCTATAGCTTTCTTATAAGATTCAAGATTTCTTTCTTCTTCTTTCTCAATATGACCGCTGCCCGCCATTATAAGGCTTTTCAGCTCTTCCTCATTATTTATGGCACACACGCAGGTATTTATTTTCTTATTTGACAAATTCCACCTTACGGCCGATTCCGCTATATTGTCCTTTTTTTCCGAATCAAGCAGTTTTCTCAGTTCATTTTCAGGAAGATTATTGATACAGCAGAAAGGGATCCCATACTCATACCATATGAGAGGCTTCATAGCCACAAACGCCGCTTTACCCTCATAAGAACTAAAATATTGATCAAAACTTCTATTCTTATAGTTGTACGCCAACATTATAAGCTGAAATTCAGGGTATTTATCTGCTATTTCTCTGGCTAGTCTGTGATTATGGCATGAAAATCCTATAACGTCAAAATCTCCGTTTTTTCTCCTTTTTTCAAGGGTATTAAGTACCTGCTCGCATTTGGATTCGTCATAATCCTCGTCTATAGCATTTATCATAAACGAATTAAATCTGTTGCCCGGCATTTTTTTTAGTCTATCGTCAAGCCATTTTTCTAAATACTCAGAAGGAGTTATACCATATGCCTTAGAACCTCTAAAAGTTCCAAGTACCATGCCATTAATAAAAATCTTATCTCTTATATTTAAAGGCCTTATGGATTCAGCCAGCATATCCGACTCATTTCTCCAGGTAGTATCAAAATAATTTATGCCTGAATCTACAGCCTTCTCTATCAGCCCCGCGCGTTTTCTTACCTCTTCGGCCGATACCTGGGCATAATTATATTCAAATCTGCCCTCCTCCATTTTACTGTAATGTCCGCCTATTCCAACTTTTGATACCTTATATTTTCCTGCTATCAATGAATATTCCATAATTCCTCCGATTGATAGATACTTTAAATATGCCCTTATTCCCTTATCTGCCCTTCTCCGTCTATAGTGTATTTTACAGTAGTAAGTTCCTTTAATCCCATAGGCCCCCTTGCGTGAAGCTTCTGATTGCTTATGCCTATCTCCGCTCCAAAGCCGAATTCAAAGCCGTCGGTAAATCTTGTAGACGCGTTCACATATACACATGCGGCGTCAATACATTTTTTAAAGGTTTCCGCCTTTTGAGCGTCCTTAGTTATTATACACTCGGAGTGCCTTGTTCCATATTTATTAATGTGATCTATGGCCGCCTTCAGCCCTTCAGTTACCTTTACCGCCAAAATCATATCGTTATATTCTGTTTCCCAGTCCGCCGATGTGGCCGGGACCACCTTTTCTATACCATTTTTCGCCGCGATTTCACAAGTTTTCTCACATCCCCTTATTTCCACTCCCATATTTATAAGTATGGGCAATATCCTGGGAATATATCTTTCCGCGATCTCTTCATCTATCAAAAGGGTTTCCATAGCATTACATACAGAAGGCCGCTGCGTTTTGGCGTTTATCACTATCTTATCCGCCATATCAAAATCTGCGTCAGAGGCAATATAAGTATGGCAGTTTCCAGTTCCCGTCTCTATAACCGGAATGGTAGCGTTTTCTATGACCGTACGTATAAGGCCGGCTCCTCCTCTTGGTATAAGAAGGTCTACATATTTGTTAAGCTTCATAAACTCTCTGGCTGTTTCCCTGTCAGTATGCTCCACAAGCTGAACGCAGCTTTCCGGGAAACCGACGCTTACAAGCGCTTTTGAAATTATCCTCACAATAGCCATATTGGAATTTATAGCCTCGCTTCCTCCCCTGAGTATTACCGCATTCCCCACTTTAAGACATAATACAGCCGCGTCAAGTGTAACATTTGGCCTCGATTCATAAATAATTCCCACAACACCTATAGGAACTCTGATCTTCGAAATCTCAAGACCGTTGGGGCGGGTAAAATGTTCTACTTCTTCTCCCACCGGATCTTTAAGGTCAGCAACCTGCAGAGCACCTTCGGCCATATCTTTTATTCTTTTTTCTGAAAGAGATAACCTGTCTTTCATTTTAAGATTTACACCTTTTTTAACAAGGGCGTCCACATCTTTTGCATTCTCTCTGAGAATAATATCCTTATTTTCCTCAAGTTCCTTTGCTATCTGCAATATTGCCTTATTTTTATCCGCTTCAGTACATACGGCTAAAAATGCCGCCGCGGCTTTTGCCTTTGCTCCCAATTCATTTAGATACTCATTCATATAAACACTGCTCTCCCTTCTCCGCCACAAAAAGCGTTCCGATCTTATTTCCCTCGAGGATACCGTATATAATGTCCGGATGCTCTCCGTTTGCCACAACTGTGCTTATTCCGTTAATCCTGGCCTTCTGAGCCGCGTGTATCTTTGTTTTCATCCCTCCGGTGCCTCTTTTAGTACCCGCGCCGCTGCAAAAACCTTCCATATCTTCTGTAACCTCATAAACCTTATCTATAAGCATAGCGTCAGGATATTCTTTAGGGTTGGCGGTATATAGTCCGTCTATATCAGAAAGTATTATGAGCAGATCCGCTTTCACTAAAATCGCCACTATGGAAGACAGATTATCATTATCGCCAAAATTTATTTCCTCTACAGCCACCGAATCGTTTTCATTCACTATCGGTATTATTCCTTTTCTTATAAGCGCAAGGAAAGTATTTGTAACATGTTCTTTTCCCGATTGATTTTCAATAACATCCGGAGTGAGAAGTATCTGAGCCACCAGATGATTATATTCAGCGAACAATCTGGCATACACGTTCATAAGCTCGCACTGTCCCACAGCGGCGGCGGCCT
Organism: uncultured Eubacteriales bacterium; assembly: GCA_949282945.1. Classification (GTDB taxonomy): domain Bacteria; phylum Bacillota; class Clostridia; order UBA1212; family CASDQQ01; genus CASDQQ01. The sequence continues at coordinate 2,004 of CASDQQ010000002.1, read as the reverse complement.
GTTTTTCCTCCACACTGGCGGGTCTTTTTGTAAGTTTCATTTTGTCCGCTCCTACCCCTATAGCTCCGGAAGAAACAAGTATTATCTCCTTTCCCTGATTAGCCAGATCGGACAACACTCTTGAGAGTGCTTCTATCCTTCTGTAATTCAGCTTGCCAGTTTCATATGTTAACGTGGATGTTCCTACTTTTACAACTATTCTCTTTGCATTGCATAACTCTTTTCTTTCCATTTTCTACCGCCAATTAATATATAAAAATTATATTTATTTTACTTTATCAAAAAATACAAATCAATCCTGATTTTTTATTCCCCAAAAATCATTTATGCCATTTGCTATAAAATAAGCTAACTTTTCTCTATATTCAGAGCTTTTTAGCTTGTTTCTTTCTTCGTCGTTGGTTATAAACCCGGTCTCTATAAGAACGGACGGCATTTGAGTAAGGTTTGTAACAGTAAGCTCTGTATCATATTTTATTCCTCTGTCTTTAGCTCCTGTTCCATCGATCAATGCTTTCTGAATACATTTTGCCAATCTTTCGCTTTCTTTATTATTTTCCTTACTATACCATGTTTCTATTCCGTTAACTTCTTTGTTTCCATCCACAGAATTTTGATGTATGCTCACAAAAATATCCGCGTTTGCGTCGTTGGCCATTTGCGCCCGCTGAGACGGAGAAACATATATATTTTCTTCTCCTCTTGACATAATAACGTTATATCCCCGTTCTTTCAAAATATTTTCCAATACTTCGGCGATCTGGAGATTCAGTTCTCTCTCAAAGACGTCTTCATAAACCGCTCCGGGAGACTGGTCGCTCCCGTGTCCAGGATCTATAAACACACATATATCGCCCGCGTCAACAGGTACATTTATGGAGCTGTCATACCAAAGCATTACAGAAAGCACGCAGATTATAATTGCTGTTATAATTATATACGGCCAAAAATTCCTTTTTTTCTTTATTTTCTTTTCTTCGTCCTTATATTGGTCTTTATCATACATGGTGCATCCTCCTGAATAACTTTTATTCCGCCTTTACTTTATACCTTAGTCCAAGAGGCGTCTTACTCTTTCTGTATTGAAGTTGTAAAAAATATTTTACTCCCTTTTTTTATTTACAAAATCCCTTATTTTCCCCTCATACCCGTTATTTCCCGGCTCGTAATATCTGGTTCCGACCATGATATCAGGCAGAAACTGCTGTTTTACCCAATTTCCTTCATAATCATGGGCATATTTATAGCCCTCTCCATACCCCAAATTTTTCATTCCTTTTGTCACGGCATTTCTCAGGTGCATGGGAACTTCCCCGGTATTTTTGCTTTCCACATCGGACAGCGCGTTGTTCACAGCCATATATGAAGCGTTGGATTTTGGACTGGTGGCTACGTATATAGCCGCCTCCGCCAATATTATCCTGGCCTCAGGCATTCCCACCATGTGCACTGCATTCGCGGCGGACACGGCGATATTCAGCGCCGACGGATTTGCCATTCCCACATCTTCAGAGGCGCATATAACAATCCTCCTTGCCAAAAACATAGGATCCTCTCCCGCGTAAAGAGCCCTTGCAAGATAAAATACGGCCGCATCCGGATCGCTCCCTCTCATAGACTTTATGAAAGCGCTTATATTATCGTAATGTCCTTCTCCAGATTTATCAAATCTGACGGCCTTTTTCTGAACACATTCAGTTATAGTATCTATGTCTATGTGCAAAACGCCGTCACCGCCCACATCAGTACTTAAAACCGCCAGTTCAAGACCATTAAGGGCGCTTCTTGCATCTCCGGAAGCAGCCTCCGCCAAAAAATTTACCGCGTCATCGGTTATATCTATATCAAGATTTCCATAGCCTCTTTCTTTATCAGAAATGGCTCTTTGGATTATCTCTTTTATATCTTCGTTTGTTAAAGGATTGAGCATAAAGACCGTAGATCTTGAAATAAGGGCCTTATTCACCTCGAAAAACGGATTCTCAGTAGTGGCGCCAATCAAAA
>CASDQQ010000001.1 GCA_949282945.1 uncultured Eubacteriales bacterium | reverse complement strand
TATCGATATTTTCCATTTCAGTTTTTCTGGGATGAAGAGTATATTTAATTTCTTCATAATGGTCTGCAAAGATTCTTTGTAAAATATTCATAAGACTATTATGCAGGAAAAAGTAAAAAAAGAAAACCCCTAACCCCTCATTATTGAGGGGCAGGGGAGTTGAATAGGCGAAGCCTATTTTTTATTTATTTGATATTGTTTGTTTTACATGATAAAATAAAAAAAAGCGACAAAGGAATGATGCGCGGTATGAAAAATATTACTGTTATAAGGAAACGATATATTCCAAATGAAGAAGTTGATATATCGGGAGATCGTATTTTATTGAAAACCGACGATATACTTATGACTAAATGGAGACCCATTAAACCCAGAGGGGATTTTTCCTGGGGAATGTCCTACGTCGATCTACACGATAATTATAAGATCAGCAGATTCTATGATGAAAATGATAATTTTTTGTTCTGGTATTGCGATATATTAGAGATAGATTACAGTAGGGATGATTCGGGGGAAAAATATATTTTTACCGATCTTCTTATCGATATTATTGTGAACCCGGACGGAACTTATGAGATAAAGGATATTGACGAGCTAAATGAAGCTTTGGAAAAAGGGCTTATAGATAAACGGCAATATGATACGTCAGTTTTTGCCATGGACCGGCTTGTAGAAAATATCCAGAAGGGAGCCTTTCCTCCGGCAAAATTCGATTATAAAAAATATGAAAATAAACGGGTGGATCTGCATATACATTCATATTTTTCGGACGGAACATATTCTCCTGAAAAAATAGTGGATATGGCGAAAGAGGCGAATCTGTCGGCTATAGCTCTGACTGATCATGACACAATCGACGGTATTGATGAAGCTCAGGCCGCTGCAAAGAGTGCCGGAATAGAATTTGTGCCGGGTGTTGAGTTCAGTGCCAGGAAAGTTCATATATTAGGTTATTTCCCAAACGGAAGAATACATGAGCTAAAAGGATTTCTTGAAAAGTATCTTGAAAGCAGGAGAGAGCGAGCAAGAAAAATGATAGAAAAGCTTAATTCTCTGAAAGTTCCGGTCACTTATGAAGAAATCGTGAAAGAAGCCGGAGGAGAACGGTTTATAGGCAGAGTACATTTTGCCAGAGTTATTTTGAAAAAGGGCTATGCCACATCTATAAAGGACGCTTTTAATAAATGGATCGCTGAGGACAGACCGGGATATGTGGAAAAATCGGGAGCTTCCGCCGAGGAGATCATCGAAAAAATAGATTCTCTGGGAGGAGTGGCCGTACTGGCTCACCCTAATCAGCTTAAAATGGGAAAATCCGCTCTGGATGACCTGGTAAAGCATTTTATATCTTATGGACTTAAAGGCATAGAGGTTTTTTATGGAGATAATAGCGTTTCAGAAACAAGGGACAGTATGCGCCTTGCCTCTGATAATGGATTGATCATGACCGGGGGAAGCGATTTTCATGGGGATAATAAACCGGGTATAGCGATTGGGTATGGAAGAGGGGATCTTAACGTTCCCTATGAATGCGTATCCGACCTGAAAAACAGTTTTTGACAAATTTTTCTGGATGATTTGTTTATATATAATTTAATTTTGGAAAAAATATTAAAGATGACATATAATATAAAGTATGCTACAATATAAACCTATCTCGTAAGAGGGGAGGTAATGCGTATGGGAAGTATATACGACAAAAAGGTTGTAGCTCAGAACAGACGGGCAAGACATGAGTTTTTTATAGAGGATACGATCGAATGCGGAATCGAGCTTTCGGGAACGGAAGTCAAATCTATTCGATTGGGAAAGGCGAGCCTGGCTGACAGCTATGCCATGATAAAAAGCGGTGAAGTCTATCTTTGCAATATGCATGTGTCCCCTTATGAGGAAGGAAATATATTTAACAGGGACCCTCTTAGGGACAGAAGGCTTTTGCTGCATAAGAAAGAAATAATAAGGCTTATCGGCTATGTGCAGCAAAAGGGAATGTCTTTAGTCCCGCTTTCGATATATTTTAAGAAAAACCTGCTTAAGGTCGAGCTTGCGGTAGCAAGGGGCAAGAAACTTTATGACAAGAGGGAAGCCAAGGCTGAAAGCGACGCTAAACGGGAAATTGACAGGCGAATGAAGGAACGTATGGCGGAATGATTTTTATATGGGGGTGCACAGGTTTCGACGGGGTTGTTGAGACTTGAGCTGCGTGTAGAGGTACCCGTTGGCCTCTTTAAAAAACGGGATTAAATATAAACGCTAATAATACAGAATTAGCTGCTGCCTAATGGCAGCATGTCGACCTTAGGTTCCTGCGCCTGAGATAATCGGCATCGACAAGACAGGCCTGCGGACGTATGGTCAACGTCCGGTACGGGTCATCCTAAGCTTTGCGGATGATCGGCATTATGAAGCTACCTGAACAGAGTACCCTGTCTGTGGGGGACTTTATTTGGGAAATTAATAAAACATAGACTACGCACGTAGAGGTTCTTGAGGATATGGCTTCGGACAGGGGTTCGATTCCCCTCACCTCCACCAATCAGGTATTGGACGAACACCTACTTTTTTGCAGGTGGCTTTGCCGTGAAATGTTCAATCTGATACCAAAGCAGAAAACGCCGTCTTGGATTTGTTCCAAGGCGGCGTTTTGCTATATCTGTAATCGGCATATTCG